>NZ_LIQX01000370.1 GCF_001418475.1 Streptomyces ossamyceticus
CCCCCCCCCTCGCGGCGGAAACCACCGCGTCTGCCCGGTCCGCCGACTCCCGGCTCATCCCCGCCTATCCCGCCGCCGAGCGGGCCGTCCGCGCCCTCGCCGAAGCCGTGAAGTACGCGCAGTGGCGGCGCGAGGCTGCGGAGCCGGGCAAGGTGCCCGAGTACGAGGACATCGACGAGAAGGGCGCCGCGCGGCAGATCGACGAGCTGCTCGCGCGGGACGAGGGGCTCGCCCTCGGCGCGGAGGACACGGCCGCCCTGCTCGGGCGGTACGGCATCCAGGTCCGGGAGGCGCGGCCCGCGCCCACGCCCGACGAGGCGGTGGCGGCGGCCGAGGCGCTCGGCTATCCCGTGGCGCTGAAGACGACCGCCCCGCACCTGAGGCACCGGGCGGACCTGGGCGGCGTACGGCTCGACCTGGCGGACGAGGAGCAACTGCGCCGGGCGTACATAGAGTTGACGGAGCTGTTCGGCGGGCCGGAGGAGCTGCGTCCGGTCGTCCAGGCCATGGCCCCACGCGGTGTCGACACGATCGTACGGACGGTGGTCGACCCGGCGGCCGGAGCGGTGCTCTCCTTCGGGCTGGCCGGACCGGCGTCGCAGCTGCTCGGGGACATGGCACACCGGCTGATTCCGGCCACCGAACGGGACGCCGCCTCCCTGGTCCGGTCGATCAGGACCGCCCCCCTCCTCTTCGGCTGGAGAGGTTCGGCGCCGGTCGACACCGACGCCCTGGAGGAACTGCTGCTGCGGGTCTCCCGGCTGGTGGACGACCACCCCGAGGTCGTGGCCGTCTCGCTGGAGCCGGTCGTCGTCGCCCCGCACGGGCTCAGCGTGCTCGGCGCCACCGTACGGCTCGCCCGCCCGCCCGCTCGGGACGACCTCGGCCCGAGGACCCTTCCGCTCTACTGAACGCGATTCTGACTTTACCCGGAGGTAATCCGGACGCCTTTCCGAGACGGCACTCATAGTCCCGTCATAAAGGCGTCGTTTTCCTCAGTCGAAGCTCAAATCCATTGTCCTCGCAATGCCCGCGTATTTACGGTCGACGCGCATCCACCCCCACGGACTCAAAGGAGAGTCATGCGGACATCGCGCATGCGTCGAGGCCTTCGGCAGGCGGGACTCCTCGTCGTCGCTGTCGCGGCGCTCATGGTCACCTCGGGCCCCGTCACCGGCACGGCGTACGCCGAGTCGGGCCGCCGGCTGTGCGTCTACACGGAGAACGAGGACGGCTGGACCGAGCTCCGGAGCAACCGCGCCTTCAACGCGTACGTCGCGGTCGACTACAAGAAGGACGGTGCCTGTCCGGTGGTCGACCCGGCGAAGTTCCGGTGGAAGGTCGGCGCCCAGCCGGTGAAGAAGATCCGCTGCGAGGACTGGCCGGCCCGCGCCAACCCGTGGCCGGGCAGCGACGTGTGCACCCACCTGCCCGCGGACGCGGTCTTCGAGGCCCGCGTGTACGACGACGGCAAGGGCGTCGGCTGGTCGCTCGGAGCGGACATCTGGCAGTTCCGGTGAAATGCGGCCGCGGTCCCGCCCGGGATACGGGGCCGCGGTCCTCTTCCGGGAATTCCCCGACCGGATCCGGTGGAGAGGATCCACGGCCCTGCCGGTGACGGGAATTCGCTTTCTTCCGGTGTCTCGGGAAATGCGGGCGCGCCTTTTCCCGAGACACCGGAAGGGCCGCCCTCGCAGAGGGCGCGGCCCGCCGCTTGGGCCGTCGCGGTGCCGTGACCGCACGCCCTTTCTCGGGCACGCTCCGGGCGCCGGACGCGAGAAGGCGCGTCGGCCTGCTGTTCGAATGCCCCCGGGATGCCCTTGACTGAGCCGGACCGCCCTTGCCCACGGACTAGGATGGACGTCATGGCCAAGACCAGTACGACGACCCAGGGGCTGCGTGCGGCGATCGAGCGCAGCGGCTACTACCCGGCTCTCGTGGCCGAGGCGGTGGAGGCCGCTGTCGGCGGCGAGGCCATCAAGTCGTACCTGGTCCACCAGGAGACGACGTTCGACGCGAACGAGGTGCGGCGCCATGTGACCGTGCTCGTCCTCACGGCCAACCGGTTCATCGTCAGCCACACCGACGAGCAGGCCGCGGACAGCACGTCGCCGACGCCCTACGCCACCACGTCCACCGAGTCGGTGAAGCTCGGCCGGATCTCCTCGGTCGTGGTCAGCCGGGTCGTCGCCAACCCCGAGTCGTACACCGCCGGCACCCTGCCGCGCGAGGTCGTCCTGACCATCGGCTGGGGCGCCGTCTCCCGTATCGACCTGGAGCCCGCCGCCTGCGGTGACCCCAACTGCGAGGCCGACCACGGCTACACGGGCAGCTCCACGGCGGACGACCTCAGCCTGCGCGTCAGCGAGGCCGGGGACGGCCCGGAGACCGTTCGCCAGGCCCTCGCCTTCGCGCAGTCCCTCTCCGAGGCGACCGCGGACCTCGCCCGCTGATGGCCCTGCCCACCTGGGACCACCCGGAACCCCTCGCCGTCGGCTCCGCGCCCGTCCCCGAGTACGGTGCCGGCTCGCTCGCCGACCTCCTGCCCACCCTCGCGGCGGGCATGGAGGTCCCCGGTACGACCGCCGTGATACAGGAACTGGCGCCGGCCGACCGCGCCTGCGTCTTCCTGATCGACGGGCTCGGCTGGGAGCAGCTGCGGACGCACCCCGACGAGGCGCCGTTCATGACCTCCCTGCTGGCGTCCTCGCGCGGCGGCACCGGCCGCCCCATCACCGCCGGCTACCCCGCCACCACGGCGACCTCCCTGGCCTCCGTGGGTACCGGACTGCCACCGGGGGCGCACGGGCTCCCCGGCTACACGGTCCGCGACCCCGAGACCCGGGAGCTGATGAACCAGCTCCGCTGGCAGCCCTGGACGGCACCGCACGTGTGGCAGCCGTACCCGACGGTCTTCCAGCTCTCCCACGAGGCCGGTGTGCACACCGCGCAGGTCTCGTCCCCCGCCTTCGAACACACCCCCCTGACCAAGGTCGCGCTGAGCGGCGGCACCTTCCACGGCCGCCTCTCCGGCGAGGACCGCATGGACCTGGCCGCCGCCCAACTGGGCGCCGGTGACCGGGCCCTGGTCTACACGTACTACTCCGAGGTCGACGGCGCCGGGCACCGCTACGGCCTCGACTCGGACACCTGGCGCGGCCAGCTCATGCACGTCGACCGTCTCGTCCAGCGCCTCGCGGAGCAACTCCCGCCGCGCAGCGCCCTCTACGTCACCGCCGACCACGGCATGATCGACGTCCCCTTCGACGAGCAGCACCGCATCGACTTCGACGAGGACTGGGAACTGCGCGCCGGGGTTGCCCTGCTGGGCGGCGAGGGCCGCGCCCGCCATGTGTACGCGGTACCGGGCGCCGAGTCGGACGTCCTGACCTGCTGGCGCGAGGTGCTCGGCGAGCAGTTCTGGGTCGCCTCACGGGACGAGGCCATCGCCGCGGGCTGGTTCGGGCCGACGGTGGACGAACGGGTGTACGGCCGCATCGGTGACGTGGTCGCCGCCGCCCGCGACGACGTCCTGATCATCGCCTCCGAGCGGGAGCCCAAGGAGTCGGCGATGGTCGGCAACCACGGCTCGATGACCCCGGCGGAGCAACTGGTCCCGCTCCTCGAAGTACGCTCCTGACGTCCCGCCGCACACCCCGACCGTTCCGCTGCCCTCCTTTGCCGAAAGGTGCTCACCTCACCATGTCCGAGCTGGTGTTCTTCTCCGGAACCATGGACTGCGGGAAGTCGACGCTGGCCCTCCAGATAGAGCACAACCGCTCGGCGCGGGGCCTCCAGGGCATGATCTTCACGCGCGACGACCGCGCCGGCCAGGGCAAGCTCTCCTCCCGCCTCGGCCTGGTCACCGACGCCGTCGAGGTCGAGGACGGCCAGGACCTCTACGCGTACCTCGTCGACCATCTCTCCCAGGGACGCCGGGCGGACTACGTCATCGCAGACGAGGCCCAGTTCCTCGCGCCCGAGCAGATCGACCAACTCGCCCGCGTCGTGGACGACCTGGGCCTCGACGTGTACGCGTTCGGCATCACCACCGACTTCCGCTCCAAGCTCTTCCCCGGCTCCCAGCGCCTGGTCGAGCTGGCCGACCGCGTCGAGGTCCTCCAGGTCGAGGCCCTCTGCTGGTGCGGCGCCCGCGCCACCCACAACGCCCGCACCATAGGCGGCCACATGGTCGTCGAGGGCGCCCAGGTCGTCGTGGGCGACGTCAACCAGCCCGACGACATCGGCTACGAGGTGCTCTGCCGCCGCCACCACCGCCGGCGTATGACCGCCGCGACGGCCCACGCGGGAGCCCTCTCCCCGGACGTCCTCCCGGTCGAGACGGCCTGAGCCGCCGCCCCCGGCGTCCGGTTCCGCGCGGAAGATCACCTCGGCCCGCGCCTCATCACCCGCGCACGCCCGTCCTGGCCCTCCCGCGCCCCGAACCTCAGCGCTCCATGTGCACCAGCGCGAAGACGGCCCCCTCCGGGTCCGCCACGGTGGCCACACGCCCCTGCGGGGTGTCATGGGGCGGGGTGAGGACATGGCCGCCGAGGGCGAGGACCCGCTGGGCCGCCTCGTCGGTGTCGGTGGCCTCGAAGTACGTCAGCCAGTGCGGGCCCCGGTCACGGGGGAGCGCGGCGCCCACACCGTGGATCCCGGCGACGGGACGGCCCTTGATGTGGAGGGTGACATGGTCGGTGTCGGGATCGGGGGACGCCACCGGTCTCTCCTCGTAGCGGAAGGCCACCTCGTAGAACTTGGCGACGCTCTCCGTGTCATAGGTGAGCAGCTCGTCCCAGGCGGGGGTACCCGGCACACCAGTGATGTCCGTGCCCAGAAGCTCCAGCGCCTGCCAGATGCCGAAGACTGCACCCGTGGGATCCGAGCCGATCGCGAGGCGCCCCGCCTCCCCGGCGTCCAGCGGTCCGACCCCGACGGTCCCGCCGCAGTGCCGCACGGTCGCCGCCGTCAGATCCACGTCGTCGGAGGCGAAGTACGGCGTCCAGGCGATCGGAAGGTGCCGGTCCGGCGGCAGCTGGCCGATCCCCGCCACCTCACGCCCGTCGAGCAGCGCCCGCACATACGGGCCGAGTTGCTGCGGACCGGGCTGGAACTCCCAGCCGAACAGCGCTCCGTAGAACTCCTGGGTCGCGGCCATCCCGTGCACCATCAGGCTCACCCAGCAGGGCGTGCCCGGCGGGTACCCCCCACCGTTCGGGCCGGTCGACCCCCGTGCGTCGGTCATCGTCACTCTCTTCTCGGCCCCTCGCGGCCGCGTCCGTCCGCCCCGCCGTACCCGTGTACCGCGTCCACCCGCGATCACGCCCCGTGCCGATGCTCGCACCACCTGTGGTGCCACGCGCCCGCGCCGCACCGCCGCGCCCTGGCGCACGTACGTACGTGAACGGGACGCGGTCGACCGTGAAGCGCCGCTTTCCGCGGGGCAGACGGGTGGTGGCCGTCGACTGTACGGCATGTGTCCGATCCCGTACGCGCGGTGATCGGAACCGTCCGGCGGGCAGAGTAGCCGGACCGGGGCGAAGGGGCCACCCCGTGCGCGAGGATGGGGCCATGAACGCCATCATCACCGCATCCGAGCTCGCTGAGGAGCTGGCCGGATCCCGCCCGCCGGTCCTGCTGGACGTGCGCTGGCAGTTGGGCGGCCCGAACCAGCGGCCTGAGTACGACAAGGCGCACCTGCCGGGGGCCGTCTTCGTCGACCTGGACGCCGAACTCGCCGGCCCGGCGGGCGCGGCCGGCCGCCACCCGCTGCCGGACCCCGAGACCTTCGGCGCGGCGATGCGGGCGGCCGGGGTGTCCGCCGACCGTCCGGTCGTCGTCTACGACGGCGGCCTCAACTGGGCCGCCGCGCGCGCCTGGTGGCTGCTGAGCTGGTCGGGCCACCCCTCGGTGCGTGTCCTCGACGGCGGTCTCGCGGCCTGGGACGGCCCGGTGACGGCCGAACTCCCCGACCCCGAGCCGGGAACCTTCACCCCCGCCCCGGGCGCCCTCCCGCTGCTCGACGCGGACGGCGCCGCGGCCCTCGCCCACCACGGTCTGCTCCTCGACGCACGGGCCGCCGAGCGCTACCGCGGCGACGTGGAGCCCATTGACCCCGTCGGCGGCCACATCCCGGGCGCCGTGTCCGCACCCACCACCGAGAACGTGACCGCATCCGGTCACTTCCGTTCCGCCGCCGAACTCGCCGACCGCTTCAAGGCACTCGGCGCGACCGGGGACACGGAGGTCGGCGTGTACTGCGGCTCGGGGGTCTCCGGCGCCCACCAGGTGCTCGCCCTCGCCGTGGCGGGCATCCCGGCCGCCCTGTACGTCGGCTCCTGGTCGGAGTGGTCCCGTGACGGCAGCCGCCCGGTCGCCACCGGCCCCGACCCCCAGTGACCCACCGCTGACAGGTATGCCGAGGGGCCCGCGTCTGAACGACACGGGCCCCACACACGTATGAGAGACCGAACCCCCACCCACCGAAGAAGGACCCGGAAGCAGAAGAAGGCAGCAACGGATCGGCGTGCACGACCGTTCCTGCTCGCAGCCGCCGCCCCCACCTCCTACCGCTGTTTCCCGCTACTCCTGTTTCTTGCGGCGCGTGCCGAACACGATTTCGTCCCAGCTGGGCACTGCCGCGCGCCGGCCCGGCCGTACGCCGTCGGCCTCGGCCTGGCGGTCCGTGGAGCCGATGAGCCGGTCGCGGTGGCCGTTGACCGACCGCGGCGGCATGAGGACGTCCGCGTAGGCGGAACCGGCCGAGGCCGCAGGAGCCGCGGACTCCTCGTCCATCTCCTCGACGGACTCGTCCTGCGGTTCGGCGGAGGGCAGTTCGGGCACCACCAGGTCGCCCCGGTAGCTGGGAACGGCCTCCAGGATGCTCGTGAGCGAGTCGCGCTCGCTCACGCCCTCCTCGTCGGACTCCGGTGTCACGGCCGGCAGGACGGGACGTTCCGCCTGGCGGTCGCGAGGCAGCCGGGCGATCCGCGGCACGAACGGGAAGCTCGGCTCGGGCGCGCCCAGATCGTCGGACTCCCCGATCAGGGAGCGCGCCTCGTCGTCGACGGCCTGGACCAGTCGCCGGGGCGGGTCGTACGTCCAGCTCGCCGAGTGCGGCTCGCCCGCGACCCGGTACACCAGCAGGACCTCCCAGGTGCCGTCGTCGCGGCGCCACGAGTCCCACTGGACGGTGTCCTTCTCGGCGCCGCGGATCAACAGCCGTTCCTGGACGGCCTCGCCGAGCTGAGGACCTGCGGCGTTCTCGCCGGGGCGGCGGACCGGGGTCTTGCGTGCCCGCTCGGCCATGAAGGCGCGCTCGGCCAGTACCGGACCCTCGAACCGGCGTACCCGGTCGACGGGGATGCCGGCGAGCTGCGCGACCTCCTCGGCCGTGGCACCCGCGCGTATACGCGCCTGGATGTCACGGGGGCGGAGATGGCTCTCGACCTCGATCTCGATCTGGCCGAGACGGGGACGGTCGCCGCGCACGGCGGCACGCAGGCGCTCGTCGATCGGAAGCGTGTACTCCGTGGAATCGGCAGCCTTCAGCACCAGCCGTGTGCCGTCATTGGAGACGGCCACGACACGCAGTTCGGGCATGGGGACCTCCCGGGTGGTGCCTGCCGACGTCACGTGCGTCGCTGCTTCCGCTAGTCGAGTGTGGCCTGCCCGGGTGCAGCCTGCCACAACCTTGCCGAGTTGCCCGGCGTGTCGGGCGTGGGCCCGAGGTCGCCGTTATGGCACGGTTACCTATTCGCAACGCTAAGTGACGAAACTCATCACCCTGTGCAACGATCCCCCTCCCGGCGGTCCTCGTGGGCCCCGGACACCCTGGCGGGAGTCCGGACCCAGGGCTCGCAACAGTACTCCATTCGGGCCACTTGCGTGGATCGGCGCGCCGCTCGACTTCTGGTGAGAGACGGCAATCGGCCGCAGGGGAGGGCCCTTTCGTCACGCCGGGTAGGGGAGTCCGTCACGCGATCACCGGCACCGCCGCCCGGTTAGGCCCCGAGGACGCGGCGCAAGTAGTCGTTCTGGAAACGCCGTTCGGGGTCGAGCCGGTCGCGCAGCGCGGTGAACTCGCCGAAGCGGGGGTAGACCTTGGCGAAGTAGTCCGTGTCCCGTGTGTGCACCTTGCCCCAGTGCGGACGCCCCTCGTGCGCCGTGAAGATCCGCTCGGCGGCCGTGAAGTACGCCTGGTAGGGCGTGCCTCTGAACATGTGGACGGCGATGTAGGCGCTGTCGCGGCCGGAGGCGGTGGAGAGCGTGATGTCGTCGGCCGGCGCGGTGCGGACCTCCACCGGGAAGCTGACGCGGAGGTTGGAGCGGTCGACCATCGCCTTGAGTTCACGCAGTGTGTCCACCAGGGCCTCACGCGGAACGGCGTATTCCATCTCCACGAAGCGCACTCGGCGCGGAGAGGTGAAGACCTTGTAGGGGACGTCGGTGTAGCTGCGCGCGGACAGGGCGCGGCTGGAGATCTGGGCGATCGTCGGGATGGTGGCGGGGACCGCCTGGCCGACCAGGTTGGCCACCTGGAAGACGCCGTTGGAGAGGAACTCGTCCTCGAACCAGCTGTTCAGCTGCGGGACGGGCTTCTCGGGGCCGGCGCTGCGGTTGTTGCGTTTGGTGTTGGTGTTGCCGGTGTGCGGGAACCAGTAGAACTCGAAGTGCTCGTTCTCGGCGTGCAGTTCGTCGAACTCGGCCAGCACCTTCTCGAACGGCATCGGCTCCTCGCGGGCCGTGAGCAGGAAGATCGGCTCCACGGCGAAGGTGATCGCGGTGACGATGCCGAGCGCGCCGATGCCGACGCGGGCGGCCGCGAAGACGTCGGCGTTCTCCGTGGCGGAACAGGTGAGGATCGAACCGTCCGCGGTGACCAGCTCAAGTCCCTTGATCTGGGCGGCGATCGAGGCCGACTCGCGGCCCGTGCCGTGGGTGCCGGTGCTGGTGGCCCCGGAGACCGTCTGCTCCATGATGTCGCCCATGTTCGTGAGCGACAGGCCCTCGCGCGCGAGCGCCACGTTGAGTCTCTTGAGCGGAGTGCCCGCGCCCACCGTGACGGTCATGGCGTCACGATCGATGTTGCGTATACCCGTCAACAGTTGAGGGCGGATCAATACACCGTCGGTCGCGGCGACGGCCGTGAAGGAGTGCCCCGTGCCGACGGCCTTCACCCTGAGGTCGTCCTCGGAGGCCCGGCGCACCGCCGCGGCGAGTTCCTCGACGGTGGCAGGGGTGACCTCCCGTACGGGCCGGGCGGTCACGTTCCCCGCCCAGTTACGCCACGTGCCGCTCTTGCCGATCACTGTGGTGCTCATGGGGCCCTCCCCGCTCCGGTGCCGGCCTGCGCAGCCGGCGGTACCCAAGGAAACCGACCGCGACCGCGACGGCACCGGACACCGCCGGAACCCCGTACCCGGCGTCCGCCCCGGCTGCGTCGATCACCCAGCCGGACACGGAGGAGCCGAGCGCGACGCCGACCGCGAGTCCGGTGCTCACCCAGGTCATGCCCTCGGTCAGTTGCGCGCGTGGTACGTGCTCTTCGATCAGGGACATCGTCGTGATCATCGTGGGTGCGATGGACAGCCCCGCGACGAAGAGCGCCACGGCCAGAAACGGCAAGTTTCCGACCAGTAGGAGGGGGATCATACTCACGGCCATGCCGCAGACGCCCAGCAGCCAGCGAAGCTCGGCCGCCCCGGAGAAACGCATCAGTCCGAACACGACGCCGGCGAGGCAGGACCCGGCCGCGTACACGGCCAGGACGACGCTCGCGGCGGCCTTGTGGCCCTGCTCCTCGGCGAAGGCCACGGTGACCACGTCGACGGCCCCGAAGATCGCCCCGGTGGCCGCGAACGTGGCCACCAGTACCTGCAGGCCGGGCGAGCGCAGCGCGGAACGGCCGCGCCCCTGCTGCTCGCGCGGGTGCGGTGCGGGCTCGGTGGCACGCTGGGAGGTCAGCCAGAACACACCGGCCGCGAGGAAGCAGGCGGCGAGCAGCGGCCCGGCCTCCGGGAACCACGCCGTCGACAGACCGATCGAGATGATCGGCCCGAAGATGAAGCAGACCTCGTCCACCACGGACTCGAACGAATAGGCGGTGTGCAGCCGCGGAGTGCCCCGGTACAGGGCCGCCCAGCGCGCCCGGGTCATCGCACCGAGGCTCGGCACACAGCCGATGCCGGCCGAGCACACGTACAGCACCCAGTCCGGCCAGCCGAAGTGCGCGGCGCACAGCAGCCCCGCGGCCGCGGTCAGCGCCACGAGCGTCGCCGGGCGCAGCACCCGCCGCTGCCCGTACTGGTCCACCAGGCGGGAGATCTGCGGGCCGAGCACGGCGGCTGACAGCGCGATGGTCGCCGACAGGGCGCCGGCGAGGCCGTACCGCCCCGTGAGCTGCGAGATCATCGTGACCACGCCGATGCCCATCATCGACAGCGGCATACGGCCGATGAAGCCCGCGGCGGTGAAGCCCTTGGTGCCGGGCGCGGCGAACAGAGCGGTGTAGGGGCTGGGCACGGAGGGTCTCCGAAAGGTACGGGAAGCGGAGGGAGCCGTTCCCTGGCCGGTGCTGTAAGGCGTGAAGGCAGCCGATACAGCTTACGGGTCAGGCAAACCCAAGGCATCTCCGAAAACGGGCCGGGATCCCGCTCGTCGGTGCCGGGTGGCAGGATCGACCCATGCCACACGCGCACGACGCCACCCCCTACGACGCCCTGCTCCTGCTCTCGTTCGGCGGCCCGGAGGGCCCGGACGACGTGATCCCCTTCCTGGAGAACGTGACGCGGGGGCGCGGCATCCCCAAGGAACGTCTCAAGGAAGTCGGCGAGCACTACTTCCGGTTCGGCGGGGTCAGCCCCATCAACGACCAGAACCGCGCTCTCCTCGACGCCCTCCGCAAGGACTTCGCCGAGCACGGCCTCGACCTGCCGATCTACTGGGGCAACCGCAACTGGGCGCCCTACCTCACCGACACCCTGCGCGAGATGATCGCCGACGGCCGCCGCCACATCCTGGTCCTCGCCACCAGCGCGTACGCCTCGTACTCGGGCTGCCGCCAGTACCGCGAGAACCTCGCCGACTCGCTCGCCGCCCTGGAGGCCGAGGGCCTGGAGCTGCCGAGGATCGACAAGATCCGGCACTACTTCAACCACCCGGGCTTCCTGGAGCCCATGATCGACGGGGTGATCGAGTCCCTCGCCGACCTCCCCGAGGACGTCCGCGACGGGGCGCACATCGCCTTCTGCACGCACTCCATCCCGAACGCGTCGGCGGACACCTCCGGCCCGGTCGAGGGGCACGGCGAGGGCGGCGCCTACGTCGAGGAGCACCTGGACGTCTCCCGGCTCATCGTGGAGGCCGTGCGCGAGCGGACCGGCGTGGAGCACCCCTGGCAGCTCGTCTACCAGTCCCGCTCGGGAGCCCCGCACATCCCGTGGCTGGAGCCCGACATCTGCGACCACCTGGAGGAGCTGAGCGGGTCCGGCGCCCCGGCCGTCGTGATGGCGCCCATCGGGTTCGTCTCGGACCACATGGAGGTGCTGTACGACCTCGACACCGAGGCCATGGCCAAGGGCGAGGAGCTGGGACTGCCGGTGCGCCGCTCGGCCACCGTCGGCGCCGACCCGCGGTTCGCCGCCGCGATCCGCGACCTGGTCCTGGAGCGCGCCGCCGTCGAGCGGGGCCAGGACGTGACGCCCTGCGCCCTCGGCGCGCTCGGCGCGAGCCACCAGCTCTGCCCGGTCGGCTGCTGCCCGGCCCGCGCCCCGAAGCCCGCCGCCGCGGGCGCCGACAGCCCGTACGCGTGAGGAGCACCGTGAACGACCAGCCGAACCACCCGGACGGGCTCAAGGCCGAACTGCTGGAGATCGCCCTGGAGGCGGCCCACCGCGCGGGCGCCTTCCTGCACGACGGCCGGCCCGAGGACCTCGGGGTGGCCGCCACCAAGTCCAGCGCGGTCGACGTCGTCACCGAGATGGACATCGCCTCCGAGAAGCTGATCACCGGCCTGCTGGCCGAGCGCAGGCCGCACGACGGCGTGCTCGGCGAGGAGGGCGCCAGCGTCGAGGGCACCAGCGGAGTCCAGTGGGTGATCGACCCCGTCGACGGCACCGTCAACTACCTGTACGGCCTGCCGAGCTGGGCCGTGTCCATAGCGGCCCGCGTGGACGGCGAGACCGTGGTCGGTGTGGTCCACGCCCCCGTGCGCGGCGAGACCTACCGCGCGGTCCTCGGCGAGGGCGCGTACGTGAACGACCGCCCCGCGCGCGTGCGGCCCGCCCCCGCCCCGGCGCTGGCCCTGGTCGGCACGGGCTTCGGCTACCGCGCCGAGCGCCGGGCCAGGCAGGCCGACGTGCTGCGCGAGCTGATCCCCGAGGTCCGCGACATCCGCCGCGGCGGTTCGGCCGCGATCGACCTGTGCGACGTCGCCGTGGGCCGCCTGGACGCGTACTACGAGCGCGGCCTGAACGCCTGGGACTACGCGGCGGGCGACCTCATCGCCCGGGAGGCGGGCGCCCTGACCGGTGGCCGCCCCGGACAGCCCCTGTCACCCGACCTGACCATCGCCGCCCCACCCGGTCTCTTCGAGGCCCTCCAGACCCGCCTGGAGGAACTCGGCGCCTGGCACGACTGAGCGGGCCGGCGGCGGAACCCGCGCGAAAGCACCACGCACACGAAAGAGCGGGACCCCAGGCCGGCTGCCTGGGGTCCCGCTGTCGTTCGCGTGGGTCAGGATCAGACGCTGAACGCGCCGACCTCCACACCGTGGTCGGCGGCGAGGCGGTGCAGGTCGTCGAGCTCGGCCTGCTCCACTTCGACGAGGAAGTCGTCGCCCTCGTCACGAGCCCTGGTCAGGTCGGACTCGGTCGCCCTTATGCGCTGCAGAAGTCCTGCGGTGAATGCGTCCATGCTGCGCCCCCTCGTCCTGGTCGTGGGTCGATGGCACGGGGGTGTGCCGGTTCGGAAGGGACGATCACGCTTCTTGTGGATGCCCAGCGCCACCCGTGCCGGGCGGCGTCGGTGCCGGACACCCACGCCCGCTCTGCGGAAAGCGGATCGCCGTGTACCGCATGGTGGTGCGGCACAAGCAGAGCGTGATCGCGGGGTGTAAAGCCTGTCCTCCCCTCGCCGTCTCCGAGGGAAACCTCAACCGGACGAAAAAATCCCGCATTCCCGGTCGGCTCCGGGCAGGAGATCGCCTTACCGCCGACTTACGGCCGAAAAAGGCAGGATGGAGGTCACACACCCACGAACACCCTGCCCGTGTGCGCCTTCGGCGCGCTACGCGGGTGGACACAGGAAGGACAAGCGACGTGCGCGTACTCGTCGTCGAGGACGAGCAGCTGCTCGCCGATGCGGTGGCCACCGGACTGCGCCGGGAGGCCATGGCCGTCGACGTCGTGTACGACGGTGCGGCCGCCCTGGAGCGCATCGGCGTCAACGACTACGACGTGGTCGTCCTCGACCGCGACCTCCCCCTCGTCCACGGCGACGACGTCTGCCGCAAGCTCGTCGAGCTGGGCCTGCCCACGCGCGTGCTGATGCTCACCGCGTCCGGGGACGTCAGCGACCGCGTCGAGGGCCTGGAGATCGGCGCCGACGACTATCTGCCCAAGCCGTTCGCCTTCAGTGAGCTCATCGCGCGCGTGCGGGCACTCGGCCGGCGGACGAGCGTGCCCCTGCCGCCGGTCCTGGAGCGTGCCGGGATCAAGCTCGACCCCAACCGTCGCGAGGTCTTCCGTGACGGCAAGGAGGTCCAGCTCGCGCCCAAGGAGTTCGCCGTCCTGGAGGTGCTGATGCGCAGCGAGGGCGCCGTCGTCTCCGCGGAGCAGCTCCTGGAGAAGGCCTGGGACGAGAACACCGACCCGTTCACCAACGTCGTCCGGGTCACCGTCATGACGCTGCGCCGCAAGCTCGGCGAGCCACCGGTGATCGTCACCGTGCCCGGCTCGGGCTACCGGATCTGATCGCCATGGCCACGACCCCGGCACCCCCCGCAGCTCCCCCCAAGCCCACCTGGGACCCCCAGCGGCCGCAGGTCCCGTTCCCGTGGCTGCGCCCGACCATCCGCATACGGCTCACGCTGCTGTACGGCGGCATGTTCCTGATCGCCGGCATCCTGCTGCTGTCGATCATCTACCTGCTGGCCGCGCAGGCGATCAACACCGGCAACCAGCCGCTGTTCAAGATCGTCGGCGGCGATCGCATCAGCGTCTCCAGCGAGCAGTGCCCCGCCGTCGACGCCGACTCGTCGGTCAACGTCCCGCTCACCGACTTCAACGCGGCGATCGCCAACTGCATCGACGACCAGCGCCGGGCCGCCCTGGACGCCCTGCTCAGCCGCTCGCTGCTGGCCCTGCTGGGGCTCGCCGTGATCGCGTTCGCCTTCGGCTACGCGATGGCGGGCCGGGTGCTCGCGCCGCTCGGCCGCATCACGCGCACCGCGCGCGCCGTGGCTGGGTCGGACCTCTCCCGCCGTATCGAGCTGGACGGTCCGGACGACGAGCTGAAGGAGCTGGCGGACACCTTCGACGACATGCTGGAGCGGCTCCAACGGGCCTTCACGGCCCAGCAGCGCTTCGTCGGTAACGCCTCGCACGAGCTGCGCACCCCCCTGGCGATCAACCGCACGCTGCTGGAGGTGCACCTCTCCGATCCGAACGCGCCCGCGGAGCTGCAACAGCTGGGCAAGACCCTGCTGGCCACCAACGAGCGCAGCGAGCAGCTCGTCGAGGGGCTGCTGCTGCTCGCCCGCAGCGACAACCAGATCGTCGAGCGCAAGCCCGTGGACCTCGCCGAGGTCGCTTCCCAGGCCGTCGACCAGGTGCACGCCGAGGCGGACGCCAAGAAGGTGGAGATCCGCGGCGAGCGGGCCCCCGCGGTCGTCCAGGGCAACGGCGTCCTCCTGGAGCGGATCGCGCTGAACCTCGTCCAGAACGCCGTCCGGTACAACGTGCCGGGGCCGGGCGGCTGGGTCGAGGTGACGACGGAGCTCCAGCAGGGCCAGGCGGTCCTCGTGGTCACGAACACCGGCCCCGTGGTGCCGGCCTACGAGATCGACAACATCTTCGAACCGTTCCGGCGGCTGCGGACGGAGCGTACGGGCAGCGACAAGGGCGTGGGCCTCGGCCTGTCGATCGTCCGGTCCGTGGCCCGCGCGCACGGCGGTCACATCGCCGCCCAGCCACGTGAGGGGGGCGGGCTGGTGATGCGCGTGACCCTGCCCGTCTGAGAAAATGTGCCGGCTTCCGGGACATGTTCGCTTCACGCGGAATTTCCCGGAGCTCCCATGAGTTCTGATCAGAACAGTCGCGCGCGACCAATGTGTGATCGATCACATGGGCGATTATTCAGCCATCTACTGAGCGTGATCATGAGCTGGCCGGAACGCCGGGAACATCCGGGTTTTCGGGGGTTGAGATCACGGGAAGTACATGCTGAGGCGCCTTTGAAAGCAGCCTGAGGACCGTGTACGGTCCGGTTCGCCATCCAAGCCGATCACTCTTGAGGGGTCCGGTTGGGTGTCGATTGAGTAACAGACCTTGATGTGAGGCAAAATCTCCGCCTCAGGTCGGGCACAAGTCCGGCCTCTCACGCGTTACGTGCGCTGGAGACACCGCAGACACCCAGAGGGGGAGAGCGACATGGCAACGGATTACGACACCCCACGCAAGACCGACGACGACGTCGATTCGGACAGCCTGGAAGAACTCAAGGCGCGCCGGAACGACAAGTCGACCTCCTCGGTGGACGTCGACGAGTTCGAGGCCGCAGAGGGCCTGGAACTGCCGGGCGCCGACCTCTCGAACGAGGAACTGGCCGTCCGCGTCCTGCCCAAGCAGCAGGACGAGTTCACCTGCATGAGCTGCTTCCTGGTGCATCACCGCAGCCAGCTGGCCCGCGAGAAGAACGGTCAGCCGATCTGCCGCGACTGCGACTGAGGCAGGGTCGGCCGTGACTGGCTCGACCCCTCCTTGGAAGCGCCGCTTCCGCAAGGGGGCGGACCATGGGCCGTACAGCGGCCCTGACGGCGTGCGTGATGACGAGCGGGGCTCCTCCGATCCCGGAGAGGCCTCGCTCGAACGTACGTCGGACACGGCGTCGGGGGGCGCCACGGATGAGCAGGGGAGCCTGCCCGTACCGGTGGACACTCCGGCGCCGGTCGCCGGAAGGCACGCGGCGGCCGTCCGGGCGGGCGTCAGACAGGGCCTGAGCGTCGGGGCCCGCAAGAGCGGTGACCGGGCGCGGGCAGGGCTCGCGTACCTCACCGACCGGATCATCGACATGGCCCCGAGGATCCCCGTACGGGACCTCGCGACCCTGCGTGCCCAGTTCCCGGGCCTCGGGCCCGAACAGCTCGCCGACAAGCTCGTGGCGGGCGCCGCGAACGCGTCCTCCACCGTGGGCGCCGGGGTCGGGGCCGCCGCCATGCTGCCCACACCGCCGGCCATGCCGGCGGAACTGGCCGCCGAGATCACCGGCGTCGCCGCGATCGAGCTGAAACTCATCGCCGAACTGCACGAGGTGTACGGGACACGACCGCCCGGCAACCTCCGGCAGCGCAGCACTGCCTACCTCGACTCCTGGTCCGGGGAGCGCGGCATCGACGTGACCAGGCCCACGACGATCGACGCGGCGCTCGGCGGACAGCTGAAGCGGCAGCTGCGCCAGCAGATCATGAAGCGCATGGTGCGCAACCTGCCGAACCTCATGCCGTTCCTGGTCGGGGCCGCCGTCGGCGCCGTCATGAACCGCCGGGACACCAAGCACCTGGCCCAGCGCGTCCGCAAGGACCTGCGACGGACCCAGGTGCCCTGGGAGGCGCTGCCGGACCTCCCGGCGCTGGAGAAGCCGACGGACCCCGTGGCGGTGGCCGAGCTGCCGCAGAACCCCGACAAGGACTGACCGGGACCCGGCCCGTCGAGACGTGGGTACCGCCGACCGCCGGAACAGGTCCGCGAACCCGTCAGCCCCCGGCGACTGTCGCCGACCGTAAGAATCAGGCGAGAAAACAGCCGAGAGATCAGCCGAGAAATCGGCGGTGGCGGGGAAAGCGGCGCCGCGGCTACGCCGCTGCCCTGGCCGCCTCCAGGGCGGCGATCAGCCGCTGCGGCTGCCGCGTCGACAGATACAGGTACGGCGTCGGGTCGGCCGGGTCCGTGACCGGGATGCGCAGGGCGCCCGGGATGTAGGCGCGCAGCAGCATGAACGCCCGGGTGTCGGCCTTGTACGTGCGCCAGGCCCGCGCCTCCTCGGCGTCGAGGACCTCCGGCTCACCGAGCGCGCTCACCGGGATCTTCGCCTCGCCCGCGATCAGGGCGTCCCCGACCACGCGGATGCGGACCGAGCCGTAGGAGCTGGCCACGACCGCCGCGGCGGCGGTGCCGCCGGCCAGGCCGCCGAGGAGCGGCAGGGTCCCGAAGGGCAGCAGGATCAGGGCCATGGAGACGCCGACCAGGAGGCAGACCAGCCACCACGAACGGGGCGCGGTGAGGCGTTCTTCGTACGGCGAGGCGGAGAGCTGCATGGCGTCAAGCTTGGCACGGGGAGCACCGGCCCCCGGAAATGGGGGCACCCGAGGGGAAACCCTGTCCGCCGGGACGATGGCCGGAGGCTGACGGACGGGTAAGGTCTGCGGCTGTGAGAGGTACTTCCGCGGCCCTGCAGCCCCCGGCGGACGCCACGGCGCCCGTCCGGCACCCCGAGGCACCCGCCCCGGGCGAACTGCTGGGCGCACACTACGGGCAGTGTTTCGGCTGCGGCGACGAGCAGCCCCACGGGCTGCACCTTCAGGCCCGGGCCGGCGAGGGGGTCTCCCTCACCGCCGAGTTCACGGTCAAGGCCGCCCACCAGGGCGCGCCCGGCCTGGCGCACGGCGGGGTCCTGGCCACCGCCCTCGACGAGACGCTCGGCTCGCTCACCTGGCTGCTGCGCACCATCGCGGTGACCGGGCGGCTGGAGACCGACTTCGTACGGCCCGTGCCCGTCGGCTCCGTACTGCACCTCCAGGCGGAGGTGACGGCCGTGGCCGGGCGGAAGATCTACGCGAGCGCCACCGGGCGCGTGGGCGGACCCGACGGCCCGCTCGCCGTCCGCGCCGACGCGCTCTTCGTCGAGGTGAAGGTCGACCACTTCATCGACAACGGCCGTCAGGAGGAGATCCAGGCGGCCATGAACGACCCGGACCAGGTCCGGCGGGCCCGCGCCTTCGAGGTGAACCCGTGAACGGCGGCCGTCCCCCCGTCGACGTGCTCATCCGGCGCGTCGACCCGGACGTTCCGCTGCCGGAGTACGCGCACCCCGCAGACGCGGGCGCCGATCTGCGCACCACGGAGAGCCGTGAACTGAAGCCGGGCGAACGGGCCGTCCTGCCCACGGGAGTGTCCATCGCGCTCCCGGAGGGGTACGCGGCCTTCGTGCACCCTCGATCCGGTCTCGCCGCCCGCTGCGGTGTCGCCCTGGTGAATGCCCCAGGGACGGTTGATGCCGGGTACCGTGGGGAGATCAAGGTCATTGTGGTGAACCTCGACCCGCGGGAGGCCGTGGTGTTCGAGCGCTTCGACCGGATTGCCCAACTGGTCGTCCAGCAGGTCGAGAAGGTGCGCTTCCAGGAGGTGGCGGAGCTTCCCGACTCGGCGCGGGCCGAGGGGGGCTTCGGGTCCACGGGCGGTCATGCCGCCGTGGGCGGCACAACGGGTGGGAATCGATACGCTTCGGTCGTATCCGACCGGGAAGGACAGTGACGTGTTCGGACGTCGCAAGAAGAAGGGCTCCGCTGAGGACGCGGCGGACGCGGCGAGCGAGGCCGAGCAGGTCGTCGACGCAGTCGGCACTGAGACGGACGAGGTCGAGCGGGAGCGGGTGCGGCTGGAGCCGGAGCCGCGGCCCGACGGACCCTGGGACAGCTCCGAGGTCTCCAACCCCGGCGAGGGCCGGGTCGACCTCGGTGGTCTCTTCGTGCCCGGGGTCGAGGGCATGGAGCTGCGGGTCGAGGTCGCGGGCGACGCGATCGTCGCGGCCACCGTCGTCCTGCGCGACAGCGCGGTCCAGCTCCAGGCCTTCGCCGCGCCCAAGCGCGAGGGCATCTGGGGCGAGGTCCGCGAGGAGATCGCCACCGGCATCACCCAGCAGGGCGGTGTCATCGACGAGGTCGAGGGCCCGCTGGGCTGGGAGCTGCGGGCCCAGGTGCCCGTGCAGCTGCCGGACGGCACGGGCGGCTTCCAGGTCGTCCGCTTCGTGGGCGTGGACGGGCCGCGCTGGTTCCTGCGCGGTGTGATCTCCGGCCGGGGCGCGGTCGAGCCGCAGACCGCCGGGCTGCTGGAGCAGATCTTCCGGGACACCGTCATCGTCCGCGGTGAGGGCCCCATGGCCCCGCGCGACCCGATCGTCCTGAAGCTCCCGAACGACGCGCAGATGGTGCCGGAAGGCGTCCAGCAGGAGGAGCAGAGCGGCTCCCGCTTCTCCGGCGGCATGGGCCAGCTGCAGCGGGGCCCGGAGATCACCGAGGTCCGCTGACCCACCGCACAGACACACGGGCCGTACTCCCTTGGGGTGCGGCCCTCCGTCGTACCGGGACCACGCCACGGGGGTCCGCGGGGCTCCGGCGACCAGAGGTGGCTCGTACGGGGGTGCGGGTCTGTCGGCGCTCCCCGGTAGGCTTTTTGCCATGAGTGCTGTTCCTCGTTCAGAGAAGCCGGCGGGCCGGTTCCGGCGCATGCTCGACCGGCTGTCCTCGTCCCAGGAGGACCTGGAGAGCGAGGAGCTGCGGGAGGACACGGACACCGCGGGCTGTACGCGGATCTGTGACTGCCACGACCGACAGATAGTGACGGTTACTGGTACCTTGCGCACGGTCACGCTGCGCCCGCGGGCCGGTGTGCCGGCCCTGGAGGCCGAGCTGTTCGACGGTTCGGCCGCCCTGGACGTGGTGTGGCTCGGCAGGCGCTCCATCGTCGGGATAGAGCCGGGGCGCAAGCTGATCGCATCCGGTCGGGTCTCGATGAGCCGGGGCCGTAGGGTGCTCTTCAACCCGAAGTACGAACTCAGACCGCTCGGACGGGAGTAGCCGGTGACGTCGCTCGACAAGCCGACGGAGGACGCCGCCCACGGCGCCCAGGACACGACCGGTGTCCAGGACGACCCCCAGGACTCCAGGGCGGTGACCGAGGCCGCGCTGTTCGAGGCCTTCGGCGGGGTGCGCGGCATGGTCGAGACCGTGGTGCCCGGCCTCCTCTTCGTCACCATCTACACGATCAACAAGGACCTGCACTCGTCGGCCCTCGCGGCCCTCGGTGTCTCCCTGCTGCTGGTCGTGGTGCGGCTGGCCAGGAAGGACACCGTGAAGCACGCCTTCAGCGGTGTCTTCGGCGTCGCCTTCGGCGTGGTCTTCGCGATGATGACCGGCAACGCGAAGGACTTCTACCTGCCGGGCATGCTCTACACGCTGGGCATGGGTCTCACGTACATCATCACCACCCTCGCGGGCGTGCCGCTGATGGGGCTGATGCTCGGGCCGGTGTTCAAGGAGAACCTCTCCTGGCGGACCCGTAACCCCGGCCGCAAGAAGGCGTACGCGAAGGCGAGTTACGCCTGGGGCGCGATCCTGCTCGGCAAGTGCGCCATCCTCTTCCCGCTGTACTGGTGGGCCGACACCGAGCAGCTCGGCTGGGTGCTCGTCGCGCTGAAGATCCCGCCGTTCCTGCTGGCCGTCTGGCTGACCTGGGTGTTCCTGGCCAAGGCGCCGGCGCCGATCGACGTGTTCGCGGAGATGGAGGCGGCCGAGCAGGCCGAGAAGGAGCGCAAGGCCGCCGAGCGGGCGGCCCGCACGGGCGACTGAACCACGAGCCGAGGCACCGGCCGACCGATCCTCGGCCGAAGGCCACGCGGCTGATCCTTGATCGAAGCCACCGGCGGCTGCTCCTCGGCCCGAGCCACCGACGCCGAACCACGCACGAAGGGGCGCCCGGATATCTCCGGGCGCCCCTTCGCCGTGTCCGGCGGGTCAGCTCGTCGCGTCCTCGCGGCGGACCGACAGCAGATCCTCCAGCTGCTCCTCGCGAGCCTGGGCGGCGACGAAGAGGAGCTCGTCGCCGGCTTCGAGGGAGTCCTCCCGGGTCGGGGTGAGGACCCGGGTGCCGCGGATGATCGTCACCAGGGACGTGTCCTCCGGCCACTCGACCTCGCCCACCTGCGTGCCGGCCAGCGCCGACTCCGGCGGGAGGGTCAGCTCGACCAGGTTGGCGTCACCGTGGCTGAAGCGGAGCAGACGCACCAGGTCGCCGACGCTCACCGCCTCCTCGACCAGGGCCGACATCAGCCGGGGCGTCGACACGGCGACGTCCACGCCCCACGACTCGTTGAACAGCCACTCGTTCTTCGGGTTGTTGACCCGGGCGACCACACGCGGGACGCCGTACTCCGTCTTCGCCAGCAACGAGACGACCAGGTTGACCTTGTCGTCGCCCGTCGCGGCGATCACCACGTTGCAGCGTTGCAGCGCGGCCTCGTCCAGCGAGGTGATCTCGCAGGCGTCGGCAAGCAGCCACTCCGCCATGGGGACGCGCTCGACCGAGATCGCGGTCGGCGCCTTGTCGATGAGCAGGATCTCGTGGCCGTTCTCCAGCAGTTCGCCCGCGATCGAGCGGCCCACCGCACCGGCTCCGGCAATGGCGACCCTCATCAGTGACCGCCCTCCTCGTCGGGACCCTCGGCGAAGGATGCCTCGACCTTCTCGACGTCGTCCGTACGCATCATCACGTGCACCAGGTCGCCCTCCTGCAGCACCGTCTGCGAGGTGGGCAGGATGGCCTCACCCAGGCGGGTGAGGAACGCGACGCGGACGCCCGTCTCCTCCTGCATCTTGCTGATCTTGTGGCCCACCCAGGCCGAGGACGCGTGCACCTCGGCGAGCTGGACGCCCCCGGTGGGGTCGCGCCACAGCGGTTCGGACCCGGCGGGCAGCAGTCGGCGGAGCATCTGATCGGCCGTCCATCGGACCGTGGCGACCGTGGGAATGCCCAGACGCTGGTACACCTCGGCCCGGCGGGGGTCGTAGATCCTCGCCGCCACGTTCTCGATGCCGAACATCTCGCGGGCGACGCGGGCGGCGATGATGTTCGAGTTGTCGCCGCTGGAGACGGCCGCGAACGCGCCAGCCTCCTCGATGCCCGCCTCACGCAGCGTGTCGCGGTCGAAGCCGACACCGGTGACACGGCGGCCACCGAATCCCGAGCCCAGACGACGGAAGGCAGTGGGGTCCTGGTCGATCACGGCGACCGTGTGCCCCTGTTGCTCCAGGGTCTGGGCGAGGGTCGACCCCACTCGCCCGCAGCCCATGATGACGATGTGCACGACCGTCCTTCCGGTGTCAATAGCTGGTGTTCAGCCGAAACGGCAAAAACAGGGTCTCAGACCGTGGCCCAAGCTACACACGCGCGGTCCGCCAAGGGCACCCCCGTGCAGCACCCGTCAGGTGGGCGAGCGCCGACGGCTGATCCGGCGGACGCTGATCATCGTCAGAACACCGAGGCCGACGAGCGACACGAGTGCGCCGATCAGCTCCGCGGTCGCCGCCTGCATGGGGCCTCCAGAGATGCGGTGGGACGGACGGGATTCGTCATATAGACATCAGGACGCCCCTATTAGGCCTGAGGATGCGTCACGTGACGCACCTCGCAGTGTCGCCCGGGGAGATTTCACCCAGGGGCCCGCCGGGATTTCACCCGGATGTGCCCAGAACCAGTCGGGGCGCTTACGATCCTCTGCGTGTCCAAACTGACCGACCTGCCCAAACGGATTCTGATCGGGCGCGCTCTGCGCAGCGACCGGCTCGGCGAAACGCTCCTGCCGAAGCGCATCGCACTCCCCGTCTTCGCCTCCGACCCGCTCTCGTCCGTGGCGTACGCACCCGGCGAGGTCCTGCTGGTCCTCTCCATCACGGGCGTGTCGGCCTACCACTTCAGCCCCTGGATCGCCGTCGCCGTCGTCGTGCTGATGTTCACCGTGGTGGCGTCCTACCGGCAGAACGTGCACGCCTATCCGAGCGGCGGCGGCGACTACGAGGTGGCCAACACCAACCTCGGTCCCAAGGCCGGTCTCACCGTCGCCAGCGCGCTCCTCGTCGACTACGTCCTCACCGTCGCCGTGTCGATCTCCTCCGGCGTGGAGAACCTCGGCTCGGCCATCCCCTTCTTCGTCGAGCACAAGGTGCTGTGCGCGGTCGGCATCATCGTGCTCCTCACGCTGATGAACCTGCGCGGGGTGAAGGAGTCAGGCAAGCTGTTCGCGATCCCGACGTACGTCTTCGTCGTCGGCGTCTTCGCGATGATCGCCTGGGGTGCCTTCCGCGGGCTGGTCCTCGACGAGACGATGCGGGCACCCACCTCGGACCTGGAGATCAAGCCCGAGCACGAGGGGCTCGCCGGCTTCGCGCTGGTCTTCCTGCTGCTGCGCGCCTTCTCCTCCGGCTGCGCCGCGCTGACCGGCGTCGAGGCCATCTCCAACGGCGTCCCCGCCTTCCGCAAGCCCAAGTCGAAGAACGCGGCCTCCACGCTCGCCGCGATGGGCCTGCTCGCCGTCACCATGTTCTGCGGCATCATCGGCCTCGCCATGGCCACCAACGTGCGGATGGCCGAGAACCCGGCGGTCGACCTCGTGCGCGACGGCACCCCGGTCGGCGAGTCCTACGTCCAGAACCCGGTGATCTCGCAGGTCGCGGCCGCCGTCTTCGGCGACGGAACGTTCTTCTTCATCGTGCTGGCCGCCGCCACCGCCCTGGTTCTCTTCCTGGCCGCCAACACCGCGTACAACGGCTTCCCGCTGCTCGGCTCGATCCTCGCCCAGGACCGCTACCTGCCGCGCCAGTTGCACACCCGCGGCGACCGCCTCGCCTTCTCCAACGGCATCGTGCTCCTCGCGGGCGCCGCCGTCCTGCTGGTGTGGATCTACGGCGCCGACTCGACCCGGCTGATCCAGCTGTACATCGTCGGTGTGTTCGTCTCCTTCACGCTGAGCCAGACGGGCATGGTCCGGCACTGGAACCGTCATCTGCGCACCGAGAAGGACCAGGCCAAGCGGCGCCACATGGTCCGCTCGCGGGCCATCAACACCTTCGGCGCCTTCTTCACCGGGCTCGTCCTGATCGTCGTCCTCGTCACCAAGTTCACGCACGGCGCCTGGGTGGCCCTGCTCGGCATGGTGATCTTCTACGCGACGATGACCGCGATCCGTAAGCACTACGACCGGGTCGCCGCGGAGATCGCCGCGCCCGACGGCCCCAGCGACGACGTCGTACGGCCGTCCCGGGTCCACTCCGTGGTGCTGATCTCCAAGATCCACCGCCCGACCCTGCGCGCCCTCGCGTACGCCAAGCTGCTGCGCTCGCACACCCTGGAGGCGCTCAGCGTCAACGTCGACCCGGCCGAGACCAAGGCGCTCCAGGAGGAGTGGAACCGGCGCGGCATCGACGTACCGCTGAAGGTCCTCGACTCGCCGTACCGGGAGGTCACCCGGCCGGTCATCGAGTACGTCAAGGGGCTGCGCAAGGAGTCGCCGCGCGACGCGGTGTCGGTCATCATCCCCGAGTACGTGGTCGGCCACTGGTACGAGCATCTGCTGCACAACCAGAGTGCGCTCCGACTCAAGGGACGCCTGCTGTTCACGCCGGGTGTCATGGTGACCTCCGTGCCGTACCAGCTGGAGTCCTCCGAGGTCGCCAAGCGGCGCGCACGCAAGCGGCAGGAGTGGAGCGCGCCGGGCTCGGTGCGGCGTGGTCCGGCGCACGAGCGGTCCAAGACGCCGACGAAGGAATCCTCGGCCAACCAGAGCTGAGTCACCGGTCAGCGGAGCGGCGCCTCGCGAGGGCGGGGCGCCGCTCCGGTGGTCGGCGGCCGGACGGCACCCACGTAGACTGGTGGGCTGTTGTCCGGCCGTTGTCGCTTCCCTCTCTCCTGGAGTCACCCCGCCATGCAGGCAGAACCGAAGAAATCGCTGGTGGGGGAGGAGTACGAGGTCGAGGTCGGCCCCGTCGCCCATGGTGGCCACTGCATCGCCCGTACGGCGGAGGGGCAGGTCCTCTTCGTCCGGCACACGCTGCCCGGTGAGCGCGTCGTCGCCCGGGTGACGGAAGGCGAGGAGGGCGCGCGCTTCCTGCGGGCCGACGCCGTCGAGGTGCTCGACGCGGCCAAGGACCGCATCGAGGCACCCTGCCCCTACGCCGGCCCCGGCCGGTGCGGTGGCTGCGACTGGCAGCATGTGAAGCCGGGCGCGCAGCGCCGCTTCAAGGGCGAGGTCCTCGCCGAGCAGCTGCGGCGGCTCGCGGGCCTCACGCCCGAGGAGGCGGGCTGGGACGGCACGGTGATGCCGGCCGAGGGCGACAAGGTCCCGGCGGGCGAGGTCCCCGCGTGGCGCACGCGTGTGCAGTACGCGGTGGACGCCTCGGGGCGCGCGGGTCTGCGCCGCCATCGCTCCCACGAGGTCGAGCCGATCGACCACTGCATGATCGCGGCGCCGGGCGTGAGCGAGCTGGGCATCGAGAAGCGGGACTGGTCCGGTATGGAGTCGGTCGACGCGATCGCGGCGACGGGTTCACAGGACCGTCAGGTGATCCTCACGCCGAAGCCGGGGGCGCGGCTGCCGATCGTGGAACTGGACAAGCCGGTGTCGGTGATGCGGGTCGGGGAGAAGGACCGGGGTGTGCACCGTGTCCACGGGCGCCCCTTCGTCCGTGAGCGCGCCGACGACCGCACGTACCGGGTCGGGAGCGGCGGTTTCTGGCAGGTCCACCCCAAGGCCGCGGACACCCTCGTCAAGGCCGTCATGCAGGGCCTGCTGCCCCGCAAGGGCGACACCGCGCTCGACCTGTACTGCGGGGTCGGACTCTTCGCGGGCGCCCTCGCCGACCGGGTCGGCGAGAAGGGGGCCGTCCTCGGCATCGAGTCCGGCAAGCGGGCGGTCGAGGACGCGCGGCACAACCTCGCGGAGTTCGACCGCGTACGGATCGAACTGGGCAAGGTCGAGGCGGTGCTGCCGCGCACCGGGATCACCGAGGTCGACCTCGTTGTCCTGGACCCGCCCCGCGCGGGCGCGGGCCGCAAGACGGTGGAGCACCTGTCCACGCTGGGCGCCCGCCGCATCGCGTACGTCGCCTGCGACCCCGCTGCGCTGGCCCGCGACCTGGGGTACTTCCGCGAGGGGGGGTATCGGGTGCGGATGCTGAGGGCGTTCGATCTGTTCCCGATGACGCATCATCTGGAGTGCGTGGCGATCCTTGAGCCGGCCGTAAAGGGATCCTGACCTGCGGTTCTGCGCATGCGCATGGTGTTCGGTGTGGGCGTTACGAGCGATATCGTGACGCTGAAATGACGCTCATTTGACGCTCGTTCTGATGAGGTGTCAGGCGGCTGCCCCCACCTGGCTCTGGCTCACCTTCGCCGGTTTCGCGCTCATGGCTGCCGTCTACGCCGTCAAGGGCGAATCCGTTGCTGTCGGCCACCTGGACCGCTACGTGCCGGGGGCCCGGTACTGGACTTGCCCGGCTTTGCGCAAGGCATCCATGGTTTCGTCAATGCTCAGGAGAACGGTGGTCTCGAACGAGCTGAGTGCGCCGCCTCCGCTGATCGCCAGGGCGACCGCGGCCATGGAGACGTTGTCGGGGGCCTCCCACAAGTTATAGCCGTCGCGGGTGCCGAACGCGTACCAGAAGCCGTGCAGCTTGCCGCCGACGGACTCAATGTACGACTCAGCGGCCTTTGAGCGGTCCTCTGGGTGGCTGATGAGTCTCGCCCACGTCTCCGGCGTGTAGCTGAACCTTGATAGATAGAGCGGCATCATGTCTCCCTTTCGTCCCAGCAAGGGATGCCCCCGCAGGGGGAGATACGCCCGAGGCCGCGCGCATCTCCCCCGAATGGCCGGAACGATGAGCGGCTCCGCCCGCATCGGACGGGTGTACCGGTCGGCAAGAGGCGAGGGTCTGCGTGTGTGGCGGGCGCGCATGGCCTCCGGGCCGACCCCGGCGAAGTACGCAGCTTCAGGTGTCGCAGGAGGCGACCACCCGCAGGCCGCGTTCGAACCGATCCGCGGGCCGGAGCGGATGGCTCGCCGACATGCTCAGGATGCTGGAGTCGTACGACTGCTGCGCGCGACGCGGTGCCGCCTCGTCCCAGAGGCGCGGTGCGCGGACGCGGCGCTCAGTCCCCTACCTCTCCGGCGTCGATGCGCCGCCCCCGCGAGGCGTCCACCACGACGGGAGTGCCGTCCGGGATGCGTCCCTCGAGCCGGTCGAGCAGGGACTTCACCGGCGGCAGCTCTCCGGGGGCACGGACGTGGATGTACATGGTCCGGGACTGGGCGTCGACACTCGTGACGGTCGCGTCCGGTTCGTCGGCGAGCCATTGCCGCGCGGCGTCCCTGGTCCGGCCGGTCCACGCGTTGAGCAGCAGAGTGGCGACGGTGTCGGCCGTCAGCGGAACGAGCACGACGACGAAGAGCAGGGCCATCGCGGCGTACGTCCTGGGGGCGGGGCGCCCGGCCCTCTTGTCGGTCTCCGTGCCGTAACCGAGCGTGGCGAACACCACCATGCCGGCGCAGACCAGGGCGAAAAGGTTGGACACGAACAGTGCCACCGCGCCCAGCGCCAGCCATCCCGACAGCTTGCCCAGGCACACCCCCGCCACCACCAGGGGCGGGACGAGGGAGATGGCGATCGCGACTCCGGGCAGCACGGCGGCGACGTCACGGCGGGCCAGCGCGACCGCACCCGCCAGACCCGTCGCCAGGGCCGCGATCAGGTCCATCAGGCCGGGCGACGTCCGGGACGAGATCTGGCTGTTGGACAGCAGGTCGTAGTCGCCGGGCAGGGCCACCGACATGACCATCCCGATCGCGATCACCAGCAGGCACGCCAGGAGGACGACCACTGCGGATCCGGTGCGGCGGCGCTGCACCGACCCGAGGGCGATGCCCATGATCGGCGTGGAGAGAGGCGCGATGATCATGGCGCCGATCACGGTGGCCGTCGAATCCGTCAGCACCCCGCCGGCCGCGATGACCGCCGACAGCGTCAGCATCGTCCAGAACGCCGAACGCTTGGACGTGGTGTCCCCGGAGGACAGGATCAGATCCTCGGTCAGTTCGTCCAGCGAGCGGCGCTGAGAGGTCGGCAGCACACGGGCACGCACCTTGCTGATCATGGCTCCAAACAAACCACGATCAGCACGGGGGCCACGGGTAGGACACGGGCAGGGGCATGCGCAGGGCACGGCTGCCGATGCCCGGCACCGGACCGGCCCCGGTCCTCAGTGGAGGATCTTCATGGCGTACAGCACCCCGTGGGCGTCGGCGGAGTCGCCCACGGCCAGGCCCCGGCTGCGACGGTGTACGACCGGCCGCTGGTGACGACGCCGGACTGCTCGGTCACCGCGGCGGTGTCGGGGCAGTACACCGTGTGCCCGTCCCGGCCGGCGGATGCCCGACGCGCATGATGGCCGGACTGCTGTGGCAGGGGCGCGCGCACTGATCATGCGCCGGTATGCCGACACCGACGCCGACTCGCACCGGCCCCAGAACGCGCCCTGCCCCTGCGGCGGCGGACGCAAGTGGGCCCACGGCCACGGCACGCCCGTAGCCACGAACACGGCGAGCAGGCCCGGAGGGCGGTGAGCGGCCCGGCGGGCGAAGGCGCCGGGCGCGCGTGCGTGGAGGTCGCGGCGCGGCGTACGGCTGTGCCGCGCCGGGCTCACGATCATTCCGCCTGCCGCGCGGGGCCACGTCGGTTCGCTCGGCTGCTCAGCTTTCCGCCTCGCCTGCGGTGAGGCCGGCGAGGGCGGCGTCGAGGCGGCGGGTGGCCTCCTCGGCGATGGGGCGCAGGGTGTCGAGTTCGGCGAGGGCGACCATCGTGCCGGGGTCCAGAGCCTGTACGGCCGTGCGGTCGCCGTCGCGGCGGACGACGACGTTGCAGGGCAGCAGCAGGCCGACGGAACGGTCGGTGTCCAGCGCGCGGTGGGCGAGGGACGGGTTACAGGCGCCCAGGATGACGTAGTCCTCCATGTCGTGATCGAGCTTGGCCTTGAGGGTGGCGGTGACGTCGATCTCGGTGAGGATGCCGAAGCCCTGGGCGGCCAGAGCGTCGCGGGTGCGGGCGACGGCGGTGGCGAAGTCGATGTCGAGGCGCACTGTGCGGTCGTAGCGCATGGACGGGACCCTTCTCGGTGGCTCGGGCGGGGCGGGACGAGTGTGCGGACCTGTGCGAGGCACTCGGACGAGGCATCCGGGGGTTTCCCGCCCCTGTAAATACCCCCAGGGGTACCTGCGTTACCTTCGGAAGTATACCCCCTGGGGTAATTGCTTCATCGGAAGGGAGCACAACGTGTTCTTCGTCGACACGATCGAGGTGTCCGGGCTCGGCAACCGCGGCTATCTCGTCGGCGGTGAACGGACGGTCTTGGCGGTCGACCCACCACGCGACGTCGACCAGGTGATCGCGGCAGCCGCGCGGCACGGGGTACGGATCTCGCACGTGACCGAGACGCACGTGCACAACGACTACGTCACCGGCGGCCCGGAACTCGCCCGGATCGCGGGCGCGGCCTACCTCGTACCGGCCGGGGCGCGGGTGTCGTTCGAGCGGACACCCGTGCGCGACGGCGACGTCACGACCCTCGACACCGGCCTTGCGCTACGTGCGCTCACCACGCCCGGGCACACCCCGCACCACACCTCCTACGTGCTGGAGGCCAACGGCACGGCGGTCGCCGTGTTCACCGGCGGGTCCCTGCTCACCGGCACCGTCGGCCGGCCCGACCTGGTCGAACCGAGACTGACGGAGCGGCTGGCCCGTGCCCAGCACGCGTCCGCCCAGCGGCCGGCCGCCGGACTCCCGGACGACACCGCCGTACTGCCCACGCACGGCTTCGGCAGCTTCTGCTCGTCCGCCCGGGCCGAGGGCCGCGACGCGACCATCGGCAAGGAGAAGGTGTCCAACGAGGCCCTCACCCGGGACGTCGACACCTTCGGCGCCGACCTGTTGGCCGGGCCCATGTGCCCGCCTACTACGCGCACATGGGCCCGGCCAATGCCGCCGGACCCGACCCCGTCGACCTGACCCCGCCCGCCGTCGCCGATGCCGACGAGATCGCCGGGCGGCTGGACTCGGGGGAGTGGGTGGTCGATCTGCGCAACCGGGTCGCGTTCGCCGCCGGGCATGTCTGGCGGGTCCTTCAACTTCGAGGCGGAGGGGCAGCTCGCCACGTATCTGGCCTGGCTGATCCCGTGGGGCAAGCCGGTCACGCTGCTCGCCGAGTCGCCCGCGCAGCTTGCCGCCCCCCAGCGGGAGTTGGTCCGGGTGCGCATCGACCGCCCGGCCGCCGCGGCCACGGGCGGCCCGGCCGACTGGGTGCGTGAGGGCGAGGCACCGGCCTCCTTCCGGCGGGGTTCCTTCGCCGACCTCGCGGGGCGGGGCGCAGAGGTCGTCCTGGACGTGCGCCGGGCCTCGGAGCGGGTCGGCGGGTATGTCGAGGGATCGGTGCACATCCCGGTCCACACCCTGCACGGCCTCCTCGACGAGGTTCCTGAGGGCGAGGTCTGGGTGCACTGCGCGGGCGGTATGTGCGCCGCGATCGCCGCCTCCCTGCTGGACGCCTCGGGCCGTGACGTCATCGCCGTGGACGACTCCTTCGAGGAGGCCGAGAGGGCGGGACTCGCCCTGCGGACTCCCTGACGACGTCGGCCTCCGTGGAGGCCGCCCCACCTTTCCCGACGACCGGCGAACAGGAGCCAGAAACCGAGATGAGCATCTTCATACGGGTCCGGGGCTGTCCGGGACGCGTGAGTGTGCGGGAGGCGGCCACACGCACCGGGCACGACAACACGCAGAGCGGCGGTGACGCCGTTCTGCTCGACGTGCGCGAGTCCTACGAGTGGCAGGCGGGCCACGCCCCGCGCGCTGTGCACCTGTCCCTGTCGGCGCTGTTCGCCGGGGCGGGGCTGCCCCCGCACGCGCAGGCGCGACCCCTGATCGTGATCTGCCGCTCCGGCAACCGCTCCCGGCAGGCCGCAGAGCTGCTCGTCGCCCGCGGCTCTGAAGCCGTCGACGTGATCGGCGGCATGCTGGACTGGGCCGAAGCGGGGTTGCCGGTGGTCGACATACGCGGACAGGACGGCATGGTCGCGTGAGCGCGCTCCTCCTCGCACTGGCCGCCGGGGCTGTGATCGGCCTGGCGCTCGGTGCGCTCGGGGGCGGCGGCAGTGTCCTGGCCGTTCCCGCGCTGATCTATCTGCTCGGATTCAGCCCGGTCGGGGCGACGACCGCGAGTCTGGTCATCGTCACCTCGGTCACCGCGCCGGTCGCGCATGCCCGTGACGGGCATGTGCGGTGGCGTACCGGGCTGCTGTTCACGGCGGCCGGGATCGGCCCGGCGATGCTCGGCGGCGCGCTCGCCGCGCGCGTCCCGCAGGCGGCGCTGACGGCGGCCTTCGCCCTGGTCGCGGGAGCGGCCGCCGTGCGCATGCTGAGGTCGCGGGCGGCCGCGGAGGGTGTGGTGACGGTGCGGCCGGGGCGCGCGGCGGCAGCCGGGGCCGGGCTCGGCGTGGTCACGGGAGTCCTCGGTGTCGGCGGCGGCTTTCTCGCCGTCCCGGCGCTGGTGGGGTGCTCGGCATGCGGATGCGCGACGCGGTGGGCACCAGCCCGCTGGTCATCACCGTCAACTCGATCGCCGCGCCGGCGACCCGGGCCGACACGGTCGAGGCGTTGGACCGGGCTGTCGTCGGACCGTTCATCGGGGCCGCGATCCTCGGTGCCTGGGACGGCAGGCGGCTGGCCGGGAAGGTACCCGGGCCCTCGCTTCAGCGGATCTTCGCCCTCATGCTGCTGGCCGTGGCCGCCTTCATGCTGATCGACGCGGCGGTGTGAGGCAGGCCGCGAGGCATGATCACGCCAGGGACAGGAACAGCTTCTCCAGCCGGGAGCGCATCGCCTCCGGGTCCTCACCGTTCCTGCGGCCGGACTCGATGTCGCTCACGCACTGCTGCAGGCCCGTCGCGATGATCGCGAAACCGGCCCGGTCCAGCGCGCGCGAGGCGGCGGCGAGCTGCGTGACGACGTCCTCGCAGTCGCGCCCCTCCTCGATCATCCGGATCACACCGGAGATCTGACCCTGTGCCCGGCGCAGCCGGTTCAGTACGGCCTTCAGGTCCGCGCCCTCAAGCTCCAGTTCCACGATCACTCCTCACAAATACCCCTATGGGTATTGTACCGTCCTCATGCGGGACGCCTTCGACCATTAAGGATCACACCTGCGATGGCGAACGCCTCGAATCGATGCCGCGCTCACCCCCTGTGCGTCAGTGCGCTTCCGTCGATCCCGCGGTGGTCTTCCGGCGCACGTCGTCCATGTCGACGGCGCGAATCCTCGCGATGAGTTCCTCCAGTGCCTGCGGTGGCAGTGCGCCGGGCTGCGAGTACAGGACGGTCCGGTCGCGGACGGCCATCAGGGTGGGGATGGAGGAGATCTGGAAGGCTCCGGCGAGTTCGGGCTGGGCCTCGGTGTCGATTTTGCCGAAGACGATGTCCGGGTGGCGCTCGGACGCCTTGTCGTAGACGGGGCCGAACATCCGGCACGGTCCGCACCAGGCGGCCCAGAAGTCGATCAGGAGGATGTCGGAGCCGGCGACGGTCTCGTGGAAGTTGTCCTTGGTCAGTTCGACGGTCGGCATGGGCTTTTCCTCTGCTCGGATATACCCGGTGGGGTATGTGACTCCGTTGGTTCAACCGCTGCCGGTGCGCGTTTGTTCCACGCAGGCGGGCGGTAGCGGGAACCAGCGCATGCGCTCGAAGTCGGCCGGCAGGCCGGTGGGGCCGTCGTCGAGCCGGTCGGGACGGGCGGCCAGCACCTCTCGGGCACGGGCAAGTTGACCGGCCAGTGCCTCCTCGCCGAGCCGGCGACGGCGGACGGCCGGGGCGGAGATCCGGCCGTCGGCGCCGAAGCGCACGTCGGTCAGTCGCAGGGGAGCGTCGGCGGGGCCGCTGTGATGGCGCCACTGCCCGGTGTACGAGTCGAAGCGGTAGTCGGGAAGCAGCCGATGCCCATGCGCCGCGATCAGGTCGACGGCGTCGATGAGGTAGTCGCGGACGGTATCGCTGATGAAGTAGTTGAAGTTCACGCGGACCCAGCCGGGCTTGATCCCGTCGCAGCCGTGCACGACCTCGTCGAGCAGGGCGTGGGAGGTGGGGGCGTCGATCGACAGCAGCCGGTGGCCGTAGGGGCCCGCGCAGGAGCAGCCGCCGCGCGCCTGGATGCCGAAGAGGTCGTTGAGCAGGGCCACGACGTAGTGGTGATGCAGATGGGCGTGGTCCCCGTGGCGGATCCGGAAGGAGACGATGGACAGCCGACGGGCGCGGTGGTTGCCGAGGATCTCGATGCCGCGGTTGCCCTCCCAGACCGCGAGCGCGCGCTGCCAGTGGCGTTCTTCCGCGGCCTGGATGGTCTCGGTCCCCACCGCCTGCTTGAGGGCGAAGACCAGCCCGGCCCGGATGGACTCCACGATCGCCGGGGTGCCGCCCTCCTCCCGGGCCACCGGGTCGTCGAGATAGCGGTGGGCGATCGGGTCGACGAAGGCGACCGTGCCGCCGCCGGGAGCCGTGGGCACCCGGTTGCGCACCAGTTCGCGCCGGACGACGAGGACCCCCGGGGTCTGCGGACCGCCGACGAACTTGTGCGGCGACAGGAACAGCGCGTCCTTGTGGTCTCCGGCGCCTGGAGAGCTCTCGGCCACTCGGATCGGGATGTACGGTGCCGCCGCCGCGTAGTCCCAGAAGGACAGCGCGCCGTACGCGTGCAGCAGACGCGCGATGCGGTCGGCGTCGGTCAGGATGCCGGTGACGTTGGAGGCGGCGGAGAAGCAGCCGATCAGCAGCGGACGGTCGGCATGGTGCCGTAGCTCCGTTTCGAGTCCGGCGAGGTCGACATGGCCGTCGGCGTCCTCGTCGATCACCACGACATCGGCGATGGACTCGCGCCAGGGCAACTCGTTGGAATGGTGCTCATAAGGGCCCACGAACACGACGGGCCGCTCGTCCGGGGGCGGTCGGTCCGGGCGGCGCAACTGGAGGATGCCGACCAGCTTGTTGACCGCGGCGGTGGCGCCCGACCCGCAGAAGACCACCAGATCCTCCTCGGTGCCGCCGATCGAGTCCCGGATGATCCGGCGGGCGTCCTCGCGCAGCCGGGTGGTCTGCAACCCGGTGCTGGAGCTTTCGGTATGGGTGTTGCCGTAGCGCGGCAGCACCTGCTCGCGGACGAGGTCCTCGACGAAGTCCAGAGACCGCCCGGAGGCGGTGTAGTCGGCGTAGACGATCCGCTTCGGGCCGTAGGGGCCCTCCAGCACCTCGTCGTCGCCGATGATGCCGCCGCGGGTGCGGCTCAGCAGCGCCGGCACGGTCGGTGCCGAGGCCGTACTCATGGCGCCGGCTCGATGTCGATGCGGGGCGGCTGGTGGAGGGTGTTGTGGACCGTGCAGTGCGAGGCCACGGCCAGCAGGGCCGCACGCCGCCGCTCGGGCAGTTGCGGCGGCGGGACGATGACGAGGCGCACGGAGGCGACCCGGGCCGGGCGGTCGGCGGCCATGGTGAATTCCGTGCGGACGCGCAGGCCGGCCCGGGGCAGGCCGTGACGCTGGAGGTAACGGCCCGCGTAGAACGCCACGCAGGTGGCCAGGGAGGCCGCGAAGAGCTCGGTGGGGGTGGGCGCGGTGTCCGTGCCGCCCGCCTGGAGGGGCTGGTCGACCTGGAGGCGGTGTCCGCGAACGTCCACGGTGTAGGCGTCGCCTTCGACGTGCGTGACCTCCAGGTGACGCACCTCCGGGGACAGGGGGTGGCTCGTGCCGAGGGTCTGGGGTGTGCTGGCGGTCATGGCCGGGCCCCTCTCTCTGGTGTCGACTGCTCCGGACTCCAGTCGACCGCTGAGCGCGGTGTGGGGGGAGGGGCCGACGGGGTGCGCCGGGGACCGTTCGGCCCGTGTGCTCACTGATGCGGAAAGATACCCTGGTGGGTATTTTATCAGGACCTTCGTGGCGGGCACATGGGCCCCGGGGCGGTCTCGGCCCCTTCGCGCGCACCCCTCAGTCATCGCCACCGCCTCCCTGGGCATGTTCGCGACTCCCCCACGTGAGCCCGTGAGGGGGTGGAAGAATGTGCCGAGATGACCTCCAGCGACTACACCCCGTTCGCTCACCTCACCGCCCCCAACGCCCCCCTGTACCGCCAGGTCATGCGGGCCTTCCTCGCCGCCAAGGAGCGGTTCGCGGTGCATCTGCGGCCCGAGGACGTGCACGCCGCCCTGGACGAGGGGAGCCGGCCCGCCTACCTCGACGCGGTGACGCAGGCGCTGGACAAGCTCGTCGAGTGGGGCAATCTGCGGGCCGATCCGGACCACGCGCGGGTCACGGCGGTCGAGGACTTCTACCGCCGACGGTTCATCTACCAGCTCACCCGGGCAGGTGAGGCCGCCGAGGCGGCGCTGGGAACCTACGACGAGGTGCTGGGGCGGCGCGGGGAACTCCAGGCGGTCGCGCTGCACGACATCGTCACGCAGTTGCGGGCGCTCCTGGTGATCGCCGCGGAGGACGAGCCCGACCCGGCCAAGACCTACGTCGCCCTGTCCGTGCTGACGGCGCGGTTCACCGACCTCGCCGACAACGCCCGCGCCTTCATGGGCTCCCTCCAGCGCACCATCGACCTGCACGACATCGAGGTCGAGGCGTTCCTCGCCTACAAGGACCGGCTGATCCAGTACCTGGAGCGCTTCATCCAGGACCTCATCACGCTCGGCGGGCGCATCGCGCTGCTGATCGGGGAGCTGGAGGCGCAGGAGCGGGTCGGTCCTTTGCTGCGGCTCGCCGCCGCGCGCGAGGCAGCCGACGCCGCTCCCGAGGACGCCGAGCGGGCGGAGGCGGTGTCGTACGAGCGATGGGCGGCGCGGTGGTCCGGGCTGGCCGAGTGGTTCGTGTCGGGAGAGGAGCGGGAGTCGCAGGCCAGACTGCTGCGCGGGCGGGCACTCGGCTCGATTCCGCAGCTCCTGGCGGTCGTACGGCAGCTCAACGAGCGGCGGGCCGGACGTTCGGACCGTTCGGCCGACTTCCGCACCCTCGCGCGCTGGTTCGCCCAGGCGCCGGACGACGCGGCACGGCACCGGCTGTGGCGCGTGGCGTTCGGACTGCACTCCTCCCGGCACCTCACCGTCGACGCCGACACCCTCGCCGAACGGGCGGCCACCCCGGAGCCGGCCGCCACCCCGTGGAGCGAGGCGCGACCGCTCAGGATCAGCCCTCAGCTGCGCCGCACCGGTAGCTACGAACGGCGCGGCAGGCCCCGCCGGGTGGCCGACCGGGGCGAGGCGAAGCGTCGACTCGCCGAGATCGCCGCCCGGCAGACGGAGGAGACCAGGCGGGCGCGGGACCGTCTCGTGACGGACGGACCGGTGCGGCTGTCCCGGCTCGGCGGACTCGACCCGCACACCTTCCAGCTGTTCCTGCGACTGCTCGGCGACGCCCTCGCCACCTGGCGGCCGGGCACCATCACCACCGTCGCCACCAGCGCGGACGGTTCGACGGAGATCCGGCTGACCGCCCTCGGCGACGGATCGACAGCCGAAGTGCGCACTCCCGACGGTGTGTTCAGCGGTCCCGACCACCTGATCGACATCGTCGACCTCACGGTGGGGCAGCGCGACCGCGCCGCCGCACCGGCATCGGCACCCGTTCCCCTCCCAGTTCCCCTCCCCGTTCCCCGACGGGACACCGCTCCCCAGCTCACGGAGGACCGATGAGCGGCCCTCTTGCCGAGGTCCTCGACGGCCAGCGGCAGGCCGACCTCCAGAAGGCCGCACGCGCCCTGCTGAAGGAGCCACTGCTCACCGCCGACGGACCGTACGCCGACGAGTTCACGCTGGTGCGCCGGCACACCGCCGAGCTGCGGGAATGGTTCGAACGCAACGTCGGCTGGACGCTGCGCACGGACGCCGACGCCGCACGGCTGCGCAAGACGCCGGGCACCCTCACCGACGCCACACACCCGGCGCGCGAGGCCACCCGCAGCGCCCTGCCCTTCACCCGGCGCCGCTACGTCCTGCTCTGCCTGGCCTTGGCCGCTCTGGAACGCGGCGAGTCGCAGGTGGCGCTCGGCCGTCTCGCCGAGCAGGTCGTCCTGGCCGCCGCCGATCCCGAACTCGTCGCCGCCGGGATCACCTTCACGCTGGAGCGGCGCGACGAGCGCCTCGACCTCGCGGCCGTCGTCCGCGTGCTGATGCGGCTCGGGGTGCTGCGGCGGGTCGCCGGCGACGAGGACGCCTACGTCAGCGGATCGGGCGACGTGCTGTACGACGTGCGGCGGCGCGTGCTGGCCGGGATGCCCGCGTCCCTGCGGGGTCCCTCCATGGTGGAGGCCGAGGGCTTCGAGGAACGCCTGGTGGAGATGACCGCGTGGACCGTGCTCGACAGCGACGAGCTCAGGTTCCGGGCGGTCCGCTGGAAGCTGACCCGCATCCTCCTGGACGATCCGGTGCTGTACTACGACGACCTGACCGACGACGAACTGGCCTACCTCACCCGGCAGCGCGGCTTCATCACCGCCCGCATCAACGAACTGACGGGACTCGTCCCGGAGGTCCGGGCCGAGGGCATCGCCATGGTCGACCCGATGGACGACCTCACGGACGCGCGCATGCCGGAACAGGGCACCCACGGTCACATCACCCTGCTGCTGGCGGCGCACCTGGCCCGTGCGGCCGGGCCCGTCGAACCGGCGGAGCTGGCGGCCCGCGTACGGGAACTGGCCGCGGAGCACGGCGGGTTCTGGTCCAAGTCGGCGAGGGAACCGGGAGCGGAGCCCGAACTCGTCGAGCGAGCGCTGGCCAAACTGGTGGCCCTGGGACTCGCCGAGCGCACCGAACGGGGCGTCGTACCGCGGCCGGCCCTCGCGCGGTACGCGGTGGGCGAACCCGTGGTCAGGGAACCCGGGCGGGCCGGCCCGCCCGCCACGACCGAACAACCACCGCAACCCGTGCGGGACGTGCAGCCCGTGCAGGACGAAAGGTGAACCGCTTCGTGACCGCGCCCCCCGGCCCCGAGTTCTGCGGCACCGCGCTGCCCGCTCCCGCGCCCGGCCGGTGGCGCCCCCTGCGCATCGGACTTGTCGATCTCTTCCACTACGACGTCGAGGAGTTCTGGTTCCGCGACGGCCGGCTGCTGCTGCGCGGCAACAACGGCACCGGCAAGTCGAAGGTGCTCGCCCTCACCCTGCCGTTCCTCCTGGACGGCGATCTCTCCGCCCGTCGTGTCGAACCCGACGGCGACCCGGGCAAGCGCATGGAGTGGAACCTCCTCCTGGGTGGCGCTCACCCCCATCCCGAACGGCTCGGCTACACCTGGATCGAGTTCGGACGACTCGACGGCAGTACGGGCGAGGCGCACTTCCGCACGCTGCTGTGCGGACTGAAGGCGGTCGCCGGACGTGGCATCGCCCGCCACTGGTTCGCGGTCACCGACCAGCGGATCGGCGCGGGCCTCGACCTGCTGGACGCGACCGGGACGGCACTGTCCCGGGACCGGCTCGCCGAAGCCGTCGGCGGCCACGGCATGGTGTACGACACGGCGAAGGCCTACCGCAGGGCGGTCGACGAAGCGCTGTTCGGGCTGGGGGAGCGGCGCTTCGGCGCCCTCGTCGACCTCCTGATCCAGCTGCGCCAGCCCCAGCTGTCCAAGCGACCCAGCGAGGCCGCCCTGTCCCGGGCGCTGACCGAGGCGCTGCCGCCGATGGACCAGGCGGTCGTCGCCGACGCGGCGGAGGCGTTCCGGTCGCTGGACGAGGAGAAGGAGGAACTGCGGGCCGCCCGCGAGGCGGAACAGGCGTCCTCGGCATTCCTCGACCACTACCGCCGCTATGCCCGCCTCGCCTCCCGGCGCCGCGCCCGGCTGCCCCGCCGCGAACACGCCCGGTACGAGAACCTGCAACGGGAACTCGCCAGGGCGCAGGCCGACCGGGAGCGGGCCGTGGTGGATCGCGAGGAGGCCAGGGAGAGGGGTGCCGCCCTCGACGAGCGGGCCGCGCGGCTGGCCGCTCAGGACGCCACGCTGCGGTCCGGGCCCGAGATGCGCGACGCCCGCGCGCTCGACCGGGCGTCGGACGACGCCTCCCGCACGGCCGCGGAGCTGAAGCGGGCCGAGGCGGACCGGCGTACGGCGGCCGAGGCACACACCCGGGCCCTGGGCCGGCTCGCCACCGCGGACAACCGGCTCACAGCAGCCCGGGAGGCGTTGGACGGGATCCGGGACCGGGTGGCCGAGAGCGCCGGGGCCGCCCGGCTCGACATCCCCAGGACGGAGGGAGCCCCCGACGCGGTTCTGCGCCGGGAGGCGGACGAGGCGACGGCGAGCAGGCGGCGCGCCGTCGAGCACGTGGCGGAGCTCGCCATGCGGGCCGAGCAGGCCGACGAGCGGCATCGTGCCGCCCGGCTGCGCGTCGACGAGGCCGACGAGGAGGTCGTGCACGCGGAGGAGCGGCTGGCCGAGGCGGAGGAGGACGTCGCCCGAGAGGGGCGGGCGCTGGTCACGGCCGTGCGGGAGTGTCTTTCCGGGTGCGTGGAGCTGCGGGTGCCCGGGCCGGCCGGGGTCCTGGACGCCGTACAGGAATGGGCGAGCTCTCTGGACGGCCCGATGCCGGTTCGTACGGCGGCGAGCGAGGCGCATCGCGCCGCCGCCTCCCGCCTGGCCGACCGGGCGGCCGGACTGGCCCACCGCGAGGCCGCGACGGCGGGGCGGCAGCGGCTGGCGGTGGAGGAACTGACCACCCTCGAAACGGGTGGGGAGCGCGGCCCGTCAACCCCTTACACGCGCACACCCGGCGTGCGGGACCGGGGACCCGGCGCTCCGCTGTGGCGGCTGGTCGACTTCCGCCCGCACCTCACCGCGACCGACCGCGCCGGCCTGGAAGCCGCGCTGGAGGCGTCCGGACTCCTCGACGCCTGGGTGTGTCCGGACGGCTCCGCGGTCGCGGCGGACGGCCATGACGTACTGCTCGATCCGGTCGGACTGCTCGGCGGAGCCGGCCTCGACCGCGCGCTGTGCCCGGCGGTCGACCCCGTGGACGCGGGGGCCGCAGCCGTGGGGGAGGGGACGGTCGCGCGTCTGCTCGCCTCGATCGGGCTGGCCGAGGTCGGCGATGACCGGCCTGGTGAGGCCTCTTGGGAGGCCGGTGGCCACGACACCTGGGTCTGCGCGGACGGGCGCTTCCGCGTCGGGGCGCTCACCGGGAGCTGGGCCAAGGGCAGCGCCCAGTACGTGGGGGAAGGAGCACGGGAGCAGGCTCGCCGTGTCCGCATCGGGGAACTGCGCGCCGAGATCGACGATCTGACGACGGAGCGGGAACGACTGGCCGAGGAGTCCCGCGCTGTGGCCGGGCGCCGTGCCGTACTGGACGCCGAACTCGCCGCACTGCCCGACGACGACGACCTGCGGCGCGCCCACGCACGCGTCACCGCCGAGGCCGAAGCGGTCCGGCGCGCCCGCACCCGGCGGGACGAACGGACCGCGGAACTGGCACCGGCGGCGGACCAGGCCGAGCGTGCGGCGGCCGAACTCGCCGACACCGCAGCCGCCTTGAACCTCCCCACCGACCACACGGCACTGGGCGCCGTGCGCCAGGCGCTCGCCGACCACACCGCCCTCCTGGCGGCCCTGTGGCCCGCACTGCGCGAACGCGCGGAGGCCGAGCGCGCGGTGACCGCCGAGAGGGAGGAGACCAGCCGGGCCGACCTGCTCGTGTCCGAACTCGCCGAGCGCGCCGCGGATGCGGCTCGGGTGGCCGCGGCGGCGGACGAACACCTCAGGACGCTCCGCTCCACCGTCGGAGCGGCCGTGGCCGAGCTGCAGAGGCAACTGGAGGACACGGCCGAGGCGGCCCGGGTATGCGAGCACGAGCAGCGGCAGGCCCGGGCGGAGCACGGTGACGCCGAGCGGCGGGCCAGCCGCGCCGAGGGACGCATCGAGCGGCTCGCCGAGGACGTCACCGAGGCGACCGCCGCGCGGGAGGAAGCCGTAGCGGCGCTTCAGCGGTTCGCCGCGACGGGGCTGCTCGCCGTCGCGCTGCCCGACATCGACGTACCGGACGACGGCGCAGGGACCTGGGCGGCGACGCCCGCCGTCGCCCTCGCGCGGGCCGTGGAGTCCCGGCTCTCCTCGATCGACGACACCGACGCGGCCTGGGAGCGCGTGCAGAAGCGGCTGAGCGAGGAGTTCGGCAGGCTCCAGGACGCCCTGTCGCGGCACGGCCACACCGCCACCGCCCGCCCGAGCGAGGACGGCATGCGGGTCGACATCGTCTACCAGGGCCGGGAACGGGCCGTGCCCGATCTCGCCGAGGCACTGGCCGTGGAGGTCGCGGAACTGACCCGCATCCTGTCCGCACGCGAACGTGAGATCCTCCAGACCCATCTGATCACCGAGGTCGCCGGGACCCTCCAGGAACTGATCGGGGCGGCCGAACGGCAGGTGGCCGCCATGAACAGGGAACTGGAGGAGCGCCCGACCTCCACGGGCATGAAGCTGCGGCTGGTGTGGAGAGCGTCCCGCCGGGCCCCGCAGGGACTGACCCAGGCCCGCGAACGGCTGCGTCAGTCGGCCGACGCGTGGTCTCCCGCGGACCGGGCCGCGGTCGGCGCGTTCCTCCAGGAGCAGATCGCCCACCGTCAGGCCGACGACAGCGCCGGCAGCTGGCTGGAGGACCTCACCGCCGCCCTCGACTACCGGTCCTGGCACGAGTTCGGCGTCGAACGCCACCAGCACGGCAAGTGGGTACCGGCCACCGGGCCCGCCTCGGGCGGGGAGCGCGTACTGGCCGCGTCCGTGCCCCTGTTCGCCGCCGCATCCTCGCACTACGCGAGCGCGGGCGGCGCGCACGCCCCGCGCCTGGTCACCCTGGACGAGGCGTTCGCCGGCGTGGACGACGACTCGCGCGCCAAGTGCCTCGGTCTGCTACGCGCCTTCGACCTCGACGTCGTCATGACCAGCGAGCGCGAATGGGCCTGCTACCCCCAGGTGCCGGGCATCGCCATCGCCCAGCTCTCCCGCGTCGACGACATCGACGCCGTACTGGTGACGAGGTGGGAATGGGACGGCATCGAACGGCGGCGCGGCACTGAGCCCGGTGCCAGGGCGGACACGTTCGGAGCGGCTGCCCGCGCCGGTGACTCCGGCGAGGGGCCCGGGCCGGTGAGTCCCGTCGATGAGCCGGGGCGGACCGTCGTCGACAGCGCCGGCGGACAGGGCCCCCTGTGGACGTGAACCATGCGGCGACCCCGCCCGACCGCGACGGAGGCCGGGCGACGGCCGGAGGCACGTCGCCGTCGGTACCGCCGGTCGCCACCGCGGACGCGGTGCCGACCGGGCCGTCACCGGCAGATGCCCGGACCGATGTCGACACCGAGCGCCTCGGGCGCCTGCTCGGCGATCCCGGCCTCACCTGGTTCGTCGACCGCGTGCGGCAGCGCATGGCCCGCGACCGGGCGCTCACCGGCTCCGTCACCTTGTCCGACCCCGACGAATCCCAACGGCACGCCGCCGATCGCCTTCTCGGGCGGGCACCACGATCCAGCGGCTCCCTGAGCATTCGCCTCACCACCGTGGACGAGATCCTGCGTCGCTCCGGTGTCAGCCCCGACGGACTGGCGGCGGCCGTCGTCGCCCTCACCGGCCCGGTCGTACTCCACACGGAGACAAGGGACAGGGAGGAACGGGCCTGGGAGGAGGCGTACGCCGCGCTCGGCACCCTCGACGCGGAGTTGGTCCCCTGGGCAGAACGGATCCGCGGTGACGGTCTCGTACGGCGCCTCGCCCGTACCCCGGAGGTCGCGGGCCCCCTGGTGGAGGCCGCCGTGCGCGCGTTGCGTGCGCTGCCCGCGTCACCCCCGACCTCGCGGGCGACGTTCGCGGCACGGAACCTTTCGGGCGCCCATGCCCTGGACGAGGGGACGCCGCTCGCCACGCTGGTCCTGTCCGGCATCCGTTGCCTCACCGGGTTCCCCGACGGCTCCGGTGCGCAGTGGCGGCGGGAGGCGTGGGCCTCGGCGGGCCTGCTCAAGGACGACCTGTCATCGACCGTCCTCACCCTCAACCTGCGTGGTACTCCACCCCTCGACTGGATGGCCGACGCGGGAGAGCCGGCGGTGCTGACCCTCCGCTCCCTGACCGGTCGCGCACCGGTTGCCCCTGTTCCGACGGCGGGAACCGTCCACCTCTGCGAGAACCCGGCCGTGCTGTCCGCCGCAGCCGAAGTTCTCGGCCCGGCATGCCCGCCGATGGTGTGCCTCCAGGGGCAACCGTCGGCTGCCGCGCTCACCTTGCTGCGCGACCTGTCCGCGCGGGGAGCCCGCCTTCTCTACCACGGCGATTTCGACTGGGGTGGTGTGCGTATAGCCGCGGCACTGGCGCGAAGCGTCTCCTGGCGACCATGGCGCTACACGGCCGCCGATTACCGAGCGGCAGTGAGCACAGCGGCCGAAGCTCCCGCCCTGACGGGCTCGCCCGCCGCGACTCCCTGGGACCCCGCCCTGGCCGTCGCCCTCGCCGAGTGCGGTGTGCGGGTCGAGGAGGAAACGCAGCTGGACGACTTGCTCACGGACCTTCGGGCGGGGTCCCGCTGAGGAGTGGTTCCGCCTCCTTCGCACGGCTGCCGCACAACCGTCCGCGCGGAGCCGATCTCTACGCCGCGCACTCCGCCCGGTGTGCGGATCGCGCTCGACGGGAGGGCGCGGTGCCCGTGGCCGTCCGTCTTCCTGAGGTGGTCGACAGACAGGAGGGGGCCATGTGTTCGTGCCGGGCACCTGAGGTTCGGGGCCGCTGGGCCCGGCCGAGGACATACCCGGGTAGGTACTCGGATGGGGACCAGCGGCCCATGTCCGGGCGTCATCTGCCGCACGACAGTGGGGGCGTGGGCAAACACATCGTGATTCTCGGAGGCGGAACCTCCGGCACCATGACGGCCAACCGCCTGTGCCGCACGTACGACCAGCGCGAGTGCCGGATCACGGTCGTCGACCAGAACGACGACCACCTCTACCATCCCGGCCTGCTGTTCGTACCCTTCGGGCTCGCCCAGCCCGACCACCTCGTCCGCCCTCGTCCCCGGCAGCTGAACGCGGCCGTCGACTACAAGCAGGCACGGATCGAGCGCGTCGACCTGGACGCACGAATCGTCCACCTCGCCGGTGGAATACGGCTGACGTACGACGTTCTCGTGGTCGCCACCGGAGCGACGCTGCTGCCGCAGGAGACCGAGGGACTGACGGGAACCGGCTGGGGCGACAAGGTCTTCACCTTCTACGACCTGCCCGGAGCCGTGGGTCTGCACGACGCGCTGGAGCGCTTCGAGGGTGGCCGCCTGGTGGTCGATGTCGCCGACCTGCCCCTCAAGTGCCCCGTCGCGCCTCTGGAGTTCGCCTTTCTGGCCGACTGGTACTTCCGGCGCCGGGGCATCCGCGACCGGGTCGAGCTGACGTACGCCACGCCGCTCGACGGGGCTTTCACCAAGCCGGTCGCGGCCAAAGCGCTGGGCGGGCTGCTCAAGGACAAGGGCATCGAACTGGTCACGGAGTTCACCCTCGGAGAGGTCGACGGCGAACGCGGTCGGCTGGTGTCGTACGACGAGCGTGAGGTGCCCTTCGACCTGGCGGTCGTCGTGCCGTTGCACGGCGGCGCCGAGTACGTGGAGCGCTCCGAGGGCCTGGGCGACGAACTCGGCTTCGTCCCCGTCGACCCGCACACGCTGCAACTCCCGGGCCGTCCGGAGGTGTTCGCGATCGGTGACGCGGCGGGCCTGCCCGCCTCCAAGGCCGGATCGGTGGCTCACTTCGAGGGTGAGGTGCTGGTGCGCAACATCGTCCGTCACCTCGCCGGGCAGCCGTTGGACGCCTTCTTCGACGGGCACGCCAACTGCTTCGTGGAGACCGGCTTCCACAAGGCCCTGCTCATCGACTTCAACTACGACACCGAGCCGCTGCCCGGCCACTTCCCGGGCCCCGTCGGTCTGCCGCTGATGAAGGAGTCGCACGCCGCCCACCTCGGCAAGCTCGCCTTCGAATGGCTGTACTGGCACAGCCTGCTGCCCGGCCGGGAACTGCCCGGCATCGGCACGGCCATGCCCGAGCGTGGCAAGCACCACGTATCCGCCTGAGAACCACGTATCCGGTTTGAGAGCCCACGTGCCCGTCCAGGGCCGCGTGTCCGTCCAGGCCCGCCCAGGGGAGAGGACCCGTCATGCCCACCGCCACCTACAACAACACCGACATCCCCGTCGACGACGAGGGCTTCTTCACCGACCCGGCCCGTTGGACCGAGCCGATGGCCGAGCAGATCGCCAAGGAGACCGGCATCGACACGCTGACCGACCGGCACTGGGTCGTCATCCGCTTCATGCGCGAGCAGTACGCGGCCAAGGGCACCGGCCCCACCGTGCGCGTCCTCGGCAAGACCTCCGGTGTGAGCGTCAAGGAGCTGTACCAGCTGTTTCCCAAGGGACCGGCGAAGACCGCCGCGAAGATCGCCGGTATCCCCAAGCCCCGCGGCTGCATCTGAGAGGGGGGCCAACCGCCATGGCCGACACCGCAGTGATCGAGAAGGTTTCGATCATCGTCTCCAAGGGATCCCTGGAGGGGATCTACCCGGCCCTGATCATGGCCAACGGTGCCCGCGCCGAGGGCATCGAGGCCGACCTGTTCTTCACCTTCTTCGGCCTGGACGCCGTCACGAAGAAGCGCTGGGAGCACATCAAGCTGGCCACCGTCGGCAACCCCGGGCTGCACCTGCCGACCCTCCTGGGCGGCATGCCAGGGGTCCCGGACCTGGTCACCCGGTACATGGAACGCAAGATGGACAGGCTCGACATCCCGCCGATCCCGGAGTTCATCGAGATGATCGCCGACACCGGGGCGGGCATCTACGCCTGCAAGGCGTCCGTCAACCTGTTCGAACTCGACAAGGACGACCTGGTCGAGCAGGTCCAGGGCATCATCACGGTCGGCGAGTTCTACGAGCACGCGGCCGGCGGCCAGATCATCTACACCTGAGACGTCCGGCCCAGGGCACGGGTGGCGAGTCGTCCCCCTGGACGGCAGGCGGAGACCCGTTCCTCTTCGACGGGGGCGGGCGGCGGCCGGTGGGGTTCCGGTCGCCGCCCGGTGCGGTGGGCGGTGGCATCAGGCGTCGGCGGATGCGGGCAGGGAGAGCCAGGCGCCGTAGCCGCCGAGCAGGTCGGAGACATCGGTGCGGCCCTTGTGCCGCAGCAGGCCGGCGGCGATGGAGGAGCGGTGACCACCCGCGCAGTGGACGACCAGGGGGCGGCCGGCCGGGATCTCGTCGACGCGGCGCGCGAGTTCGGCCAGCGGGATGTGCAAGGAGCCCTCGATGAAGCCCTCTTCGCGCTCGGCGGTGTTGCGCACGTCGAGCACCAGCGGCGGCTCGTCGCCGTCGAGCAGCCGGCGCAGCTCGTCGGCGGTCAGCCGGCTCGCCTGTTCCATGTCGTCGGCCAGCCGGGGGAAGGCACCCTCGGGCTCGCGCAGGTAGCCGCTGACCTTGTCGAAACCGATCCGGGCGAGCCGGGTGACGACCTCCTCCTCCCGGTCCTGCGGCGCGATGACGACGACGTCCTGCTCGGGGGCGACGACCATGCCCGCCTGCTCGGCGAAGCGGCCGTCCGCGGGGACGTTGACCGAGCCCCGCAGATGCCCGGGCGCGAAGTCCTGCGGCGAGCGGGCGTCGACCACGACCGCTCCCTGCGCACGCCGCTCCATGAACTCCTCGACCGACAGGGGCCGGGACGCGGTGGTCGCGTCGAACAGGCCGTGCTCCTTGCGGTTGAGGATGGCGTCGTAGACGAAGTAGGCGGGCGCGGAGGGCTGGCCCTGCGTCACCAGCGACACGAACTTCTCCTCGCTCATCGGGCGGCAGGCGTAGTTGGTGGCGCGCTGTTCGCCGATGGTGGACCGGCGCTGGGTGGAGAGGTTCTTTCCGCAGGCGGATCCGGCGCCGTGGGCGGGGAAGACCCGCACGGCGTCCGGGAGGCCCATCAGCTTGTGCTGAATGGTGTCGTAGAGCATGCGGCCGAGTTCGTCGGCGCTCACGCCGACGGAGGCGAGCAGGTCGGGGCGGCCGACGTCGCCGATGAACAGCGCGTCGCCGGTGAGCACGCCGTAGGGGACGGTGTCGTCCGTGTGCTCGTACACCAGGACGCTGATGGACTCCGGGGTGTGGCCGGGGGTTTCGAGGATCTGCACCTGCACGTCGCCGAGGCTGATGCGCTCGCCGTCGGCCAGCTTGCGGATGGGGTACTCGGCCTCGGCGCGCTGCCCGTAGCCGATCCAGGCGCCGGTGCGGTCGGCGAGCTCCAGGTGGCCGGCGAGGAAGTCGGCGTGGAAGTGGGTGTTGACGACCGCCTCGATGGTGAAGCCATGGGTGGCGGCGTCGGCGAGGTACTCGGAGACGTCGCGGCGCGGGTCGACGACGACGGCCTTGCCGGTGGTCTCGTCGGCGATCATGTAGGACGCCTGGGAGAGGCAGTCGAGGTAGTACTGGGCGAAGAACATGGTCGGGTGACCTCCCTGTGGAATGAGGCGCATTACCCCTGGGGATATGCGGAAGGGTCTGGTCCGCCCTTGGCGGAGGGCGGTGATGGCGGCCGGCCCGGGTCGGGGGATGCCCGGACCGACCGGTCAGAGTCGGCCGGTGAGCATGCCGTGCCAGTAGATCGGCGGCAGGCCGTACCGCTTGAACGCCCACATGGTGCGCCGCTCCTTGAACGGGTCGAGCAGCGGGAAGGTGGGCGTGGGGTTGAGGTCGTAGTCGAACTCCGCGAGCAGCATCCGATCGCGGGCCGTCACCAGCGGGCAGGACGTGTAGCCGTCGTACCGGTGCGAGGGGGAACAGCCGTTCATGACGTCGAGCACGTTGCCGGCCACGACCGGGGCCTGCTTGCGCACCGCGGCACCCGTCTTGGAGGTGGGCAGGTTCGCCACGTCCCCGACGGCGAAGACGTTGTCGTACGACGGGTGTTGGAGAGTGTGCTTGTGGGCGGCGACGAAGCCCTGGGGACTGGCCGGGTCGGCGAGCGGGCTCGCCTTGACCCAGTCCGGCGCGCTCTGCGGCGGCACCGCATGCAGGAAGTCGTAGCCGAGGGTTTCCTTCGTGCCGCTGGTGTGGTCACTGATCGTGACCGTGCGGGCGCCGCCGTCGACGGCCGTCATCTCGGAGCGCAGCCGCACCTCGATGCCGTAACGGGCGGCCACCTTCTCCAGGACCCGCGACCAGGCGGGTACCTTGAACATCGCCGGGTCGGGGATGACCAGGACGATCCGGATACCGTCGAGGACCTTCCGCCTGCGCCAGTGGTCGGCGGCCAGGTAGGCGATCTTCTGGGGGGCGCCACCGCACTTCAGCGGGGTCGCGGGATGGGTGAAGACGGCCGTACCCGAGCGCATCCGCCTGATCAGTTCCCAGGTGCGGGGCGCGTACTCGGGCGCGTAGTTGCTGCTCACCGCGTCGTGCCCGACCGCCTCCGCCAGTCCCGGCACGTCGCTCCAGTCCAGTTGCAGGCCGGGTGCCATGATCAGGTACTCGTAGGTGAGTTCGGCATCTCCGGTCAGGGTCACCGTGCGGGTGTCGGGGTCGACGGCCAGGGCGTGGCTGCGGATCCAGCGCACTCCGTCGGGTACGACGGAGCCTTCGGGGCGGCGGGAGGCGTGCAGGGGTGCCTGGCCGCCGCCGACCAGGGTCCACAGCGGCTGGTACCAGTGCGTGTCGGACGGTTCGATCAGGGTGATGTCGCTGACGCCGGCGCGGCGCAGGCGGGCGGCGACGCTGATGCCGGCGCTGCCGCCGCCGATGACGGCGACGCGGTGGCGGCCGGAGACCGGGGCGTCGGCGGGGGAGGGAGTGGCGGCCAAGGTGGTGCTCCTTTCCGGCTGGGCGTGGTGCGGGTGGTGGGCCGAGGTCAGGCGGCGCGCTCCTGGGGGCCGGCCACGACAGGACGTCCGGCGCGGGCCCAGGTGCCGGTGCCCCCGGTCACGGAGTAGGCGTCGACGCCACGGGAGTTCATCCAGTCGGCAGCCGTCCTGCTGCGGTTGCCGCTGGCGCAGATCACGAACACCGGCCGGTCCGTGGGAAGTTCACCGCTCCGGGTGGGCACGGTGCGCAGCGCCATCAGGCGGGCGCCGGGCACGTGCCCGGCGGCGTACTCGTCCGCCTCCCGTACGTCGACCACGAGTGCGCCGGCGGCCCAGGCCGCCGCGAACGCTTCCTGTGTCACTTCACGAGCCACTTGATTGCCTCCTCAATTACCCCGGGGGGTATCTCTCCGGCGAGAGTACGGCGACCCGAAGAGGGCGTCAAATACCCCAGGGGGTATTTGCCTGTGAGGTAACTCGCGGCTCCGCGTCGGGGGTGAGAACCAGTCGTGACTGGTGACTGGTGACGGGTGACGGGTGACCGTGACCCCGAGGCCCGGGAGTCGTGCCCCTGGGCAGGCGGAGCGTCATCCGTGCCCCGCTGCCCGGTCCGGAGTCCGCGGTGGCCGTGCTGCCGCGGGCGTTGGCCGACTCCTTGGTCACCGCAAGGTCGATTCCGCTGCCGGTCTCCGGCGCGGGCGCGGGCCCCGTGCCGCAGACGGTCGAAGGCGTGGGGCGGCTCGTCGGCAGGGGTTCCTGGGCCGGTGTGTCTGTCGGCCTCCGGCGGTTCCGGGCCGGAGGGTGAACCTGGTGTGTCCGGTTCGGGCCATATGTGCTTGACCGACGCCTGGCGGCCTTCGGGTGCCGGATCTCCGACGCGCGGGTCGCGCGCATGGAGACGGTCCCGGGCTGCGCCCGGCCGGGACCGTCGTGACGAACGTCCGCCGTCTCTCGAAGGCTCCGAGGGGCTTGGCCGTGCGGTCGGGGCGTGTGGATCAGCCGGCGCCCGGGCGGGCTCGTTCCGCGGTCCGGAGTTTCGGGGAGATCTTCAATACCCAGGGGGGTATTTGACAAGGCTCGATGGTTGCCCTTACGGTCGAGAGCGTAATACCCATGGGGGTATCTGGAGGTGAATCTCGCTCGCGGTCCGTGAAGCGGACCTGGAGCCCCTTGTCGCCGGCCGGTGTGTCGGCGCCGTCGTCATCGGTGTGCGGGCCGGGAGGCAGCTGCCGGGACATGTGCCCGGTGCGGTGTGCAGGCGGCGGCGCCGACGGCGGGGCAGCGAACCGGCTCACCGCCGTCGGGGAGCGCGTCCCTTGGGTCATCGGCGGCACCTGGGGTCGGACCGGTACCGGCCGGCCCGGGGGCGACGGGGTCCGCCCCTCGGACCGCTCGACCTCCCCCTGTTCCTGCGCCCACCCCTCGGGGTGGGCCACCTTTTGGCCTCCCGGATACCCCACCCCGTATCCGGGTCACCGCTTACGGAGGTTTCCGTGTTCTTCGCCCAGTACTACCTCGACTGCCTCTCCCAGGCGTCGTACATGATCGCCGACGAGTCCACCGGCCGGGCCGTGGTCGTCGACCCCCGCCGGGACGTGTCGGAGTACCTGGCGGACGCCGAGGCCCGCGGGTTCACCGTCGTCGGCGTGATCAACACCCACTTCCACGCGGACTTCGTCGCCGGACACCTGGAGGTGGCGGCCGAGACGGGCGCGTGGATCGGTTACGGCCGCCGCGCCGCGACGGAGTACCCCGTCCGCCACCTCGCCGACGGGGAGACCATCAGTCTGGGTGACGTCACCCTGGAGATCATGGAAACGCCGGGGCACACCCCGGAGTCGATCAGCGTGCTGGTCCGCGAGCGCCGCGAGGACGCCGTGCCGTACGGGGTGCTGACCGGTGACGCGCTGTTCATCGGGGACGTGGGCCGTCCCGACCTGCTCGCCTCCGTCGGCGTCACCGCCGACGAGCTCGGCGCCATGCTGTACGACAGCGTCCAGAACAAGCTGATGGGCCTGCCGGACGAGGTGCGGGTCTTCCCCGCCCACGGCGCCGGCTCGGCCTGTGGCAAGAACCTGTCCACCGAGAAGCAGTCGACCATCGGCGAACAGCGGGCCACCAACTACGCCTGTGCGCCGATGAGCGAGGCCGACTTCGTGGACATCGTGACCGCCGGTCAGTCCGCCGCTCCCGGCTACTTCGTCCACGACGCGATGCTCAACCGCAAGGACCGTGCGCTGTTCGATCCCGCCGCCGCGCCGCGCCCGCTGACCGTCGGGGACTGCATCGACCTCCGCGTCTCCGGTGCCGTGGTCGTCGACGCCCGCGACCCGCAGGAGTTCGCCGCCGGACATCTGCGCGGAGCGGTCAACGTCCCGGCCGACGGCCGCTTCGCCGAGCAGGCCGGCACCGTCCTGCCCGTCGACGCCGACCTGCTGGTCCTCGCTCCGCAGAATCGCGAGGAGGAGATCGTCACGCGTCTGGCCCGGATCGGCTTCGACCGTGTGGCGGGCTACCTGCGCTCCCCGGACGACGCCCTGACGGTGCTGGCCGACGAGGTCACACCGGCCGACCGCCTCACCGCCGCGCAGGTCCGGGCCGCGCTGGAGGGTGACAACCCGCCGGTCGTCATCGACGTCCGCAACTGCGGCGAGCGCACCGAGCACGGCTCCGTCGAAGGCGCTCTGCACATCGCACTCGGCGAACTGCCGCGCCGCCTCGACGAGATCCCGCGCGACCGCCCCCTGGTCCTGCACTGCGCGGGCGGCCACCGTTCCTCCATCGCCGCCAGTCTGCTGCGCCACCACGGCTTCACCGACGTCTCCGACATCCTCGGCGGCCACGCCGCCTGGGCCCTGCTCGACACCCCTGTCGCCGTCTGACCCGACGGGCCGGGCCGACCTCACGGGGACCGGCCCGCACCCCGGCCCCG
>NZ_LIQX01000371.1 GCF_001418475.1 Streptomyces ossamyceticus
GGGACTGTAAGACGTTCGGTGTAACTCCCGATCATGGAAGATGCATCGATGACCAGTGAGAACGTGTCCGAGTCCGAGACCGTCGAGCCTACGAAAGCTGCGTCGGCGAAGGCCGTGGACGACCAGTTGATCGACGAGCTGGTCGGCCGCGCCCAGGCCGAGGGCCTGCAACTGACCGGCGAGGGCGGGCTGCTGCAGCAACTGACCAAGCGGCTGCTCGAGTCAGCCCTGGAGGGCGAGATCACCGACCACCTCGGCTATGACAAGCACGATGCGGCCGGCAAGAACGGCGGCAACTCCCGCAACGGCAAACGCTCCAAGACCGTGCTGACCGATGTCGGCCCGGTGGAGATAACCGTGCCCCGCGACCGTGACGGCTCCTTCGAGCCGAAGATCGTCAAGAAGCGGCAGAAGCGCCTGACCGGCGTCGACGATATGGTCATCTCGCTGGCCGCGAAGGGCCTGACCACCGGCGAGGTCCAGGCCCATCTGGCCGAGGTCTACGGCGCCGAGGTCTCCCGCCAGACCATCTCCACCATCACCGACAAGGTGCTCGAGGGCATGGCCGAATGGCAGAGCCGCCCGCTCGACGCCGCCTATCCGGTCGTCTTCATTGACGCCATCCACGTGAAGATCCGCGACGGCGCGGTCGCCAACCGGCCGATCTATGTGGCTCTGGCCGTCACCGCCGAGGGCCGGCGGGAGATCCTGGGGCTGTGGGCCGGCGACGGCGGCGAGGGCGCCAAGCACTGGCTGCACATCCTCACCGAGATCAAGAACCGCGGCGTCAGCGACGTCCTCATGCTGGTTTGCGACGGGCTCAAGGGCCTGCCCGAAGCGGTCGAGACCGTCTGGCCCAGGACGATCGTGCAGACCTGCGTTGTGCATCTGCTGCGGAACTCCTTCCGCTATGCCGCCCGCCAGGACTGGGACAAGATCGCCAAGCTCCTCAAGCCCGTCTACACCGCTTCCACCGAAGAGGCCGCCCTGGACCGGTTCGCCGAGTTCGCCGAGGTCTGGGGCCGGAAGTATCCGGCAATCGTGAAACTGTGGGAGAACGCCTGGGAGGAGTTCACCCCGTTCCTGCGGTTCGACACCGAGATCCGCCGCATCGTCTGCACGACGAACGCGATCGAGTCGGTGAACGCCCGCATCCGCCGGGCGGTGAAAGCCCGTGGCCACTTTCCCAACGAGCAGGCCGCCCTGAAGTGTGTCTACATGGCGATCATGTCCCTTGACCCCACCGGCAAGGGGCAGGCCCGCTGGACCATGCGCTGGAAGACCGCCCTGAACGCTTTCGACATTACCTTCGACGGCCGCCTGTCGGCGGCCCGTCAGTAACCCTCAACTACCGCAGTTACACCACTCGTTTGACAGTCCCACACGTGCAACGGCGGCACGAACCAGCAGTGGACACGCGGTACATGAGGAGACGTCAGCTCAGCAGGTCGATCGCGTCGATCGCCGTCCCGGCGCTCAGATAGGAGGTCGTCCCCGACCCGCTCACCACGTTGATCCTCAGCACGTTGTACTGACTCGTGTCCGTCAGCCAGGCGGACGCCGGGAGGCTGTAGGTGAACGTGTGGTTGTTGCCCCGGTAGGACCCGTTGGTCAGGGACCGCGTGTTCGGCTGGGTGGGCGGGGAAGGGATCGCCGACGTCCATCTGTCGTTGACGACGACCTGCGGCCGGCCGTTGGCGTAGGCCGTCGTCACCCCGATGCGCAGGGTGTGGGCGGCGGCGGCCTGCGCGGCGGTCAGCCTGAAGTACACGAGGATGCCGCTGTTGACGTCCTTCCACAGATAGCAGGGGAACGCCGACGTCTCGGTGCCGCTGCCGATGACGACATTGCCCGTCCAGGAGGCGGCCCGGACGTCCGAGGGGTGCGCGTACGTCATCAGGTCGGCGTTCTTGAAGCCGCCGGGCGTGCCGTTCCAGTCGTTGATCCGCCAGATGGCGCTCGCCCTGGACGGGTCGTTCGACGAGGGGATCGCGATCGAGTTGAGCGTCGTCGTCCCGCCCGCCGTGACCGACACGGAGGTGGTGTACACCGCCAGCTCGCCCTTGAAGACCGTCAGGGTGTACGTCCCCGGCAGCACCCCGGACAGGGAGAAGAAGCCGTCCGACGACCGAGCCGAACCCCAGTACTGCGCCGACGCGTTGGCGAGCCCCACGGTGTACGGGTACGCCGCGTCGCGCCCGGTGATGCCGACGCCCGCGACCCGGCCCCGGCCGCCCGCGCCGACGTACCCGGCGATACCGAGCGCGTCCGCCCACGGAGTGGTCAGCGTGCCCGGGAACAGCGACGAGGAGGGCGCCCCGCCGTCCGTGAACGCGATGACGTACGGGCCCTGGAGCCCGAACCGCTGGTCCTCGGTCTGGTTCTGCCCGTAGTACAGGATCTCGTACAGCCCGCCGCCGTCCGCGCTCTGGTGGCGCAGCAGCGAGCGGTAGAACGGGCCGCCGGAGGCCTTCTCGTGGTTGGAGCGCACGATCCACAGACCGACGCCGTTCGCCGACCAGCCGACGTAGTCGTAGTCGATGACCCGCAGCTTGGAGAAGTGCTTCGAGCGGGTCTGGCCGTCGGACTTCCTGAAGACGTCCGAGGCCTCGATGGTGGTGGGCGCGTACGTGTACGAGTCGGGCTGGTCGTTGAGGAACAGACCCGCCCTGACGCGCACGATGAAGCGGGTCGCCGAGACCGAGGTGTCGGCCTTGTTCGTCCACACGTAGATGTTGTTCTCGCCGCTGCGGGCCGCGTAGTAGTGCCGCAGCGTGCCGTACGTGACGGAGACCAGGATCGTGGAGCCGGACTGGCGGATCGTCACGGTGGAGCTGCCGAGGCCGGACTCGATGTGCGAGTTCATGCCGCCGTAGCCCTGGTACTCCGTGCCCCGGTACACGAGCGACGCCAGGTCGCCGTTGCTCTTCCTGACCTTGAACACGAGGTTCGCGCCGGTGTCGACGACGTAGTGGGTGCCGTCGTCGCTCCAGCCGAACGCGGCGGCGCGAGCGGTGCCGGCCAGCGGCCCGGCGAGTGCGGCGCCGGCCACGGTCGCCGCCGTGCCGAGGACGAAGCCACGGCGGCCGAGGGCCTCTTGGTCGGTGGCCTGGGACATGGGGGGCCTCCTCAGGAGGGTGGGGGGAGTGCGGGTGATTCGGAAGAGTGACAGTTGAATCGATTTCGCGAAAGGGCTTTCGCCGCAAGGAAGTTGGCAATCTTGTGAAAGTGGGCTGGCCTCTAGAAAGCGCTTGCCAAACGGGGTACGGTCCAGCCGCCGGGTCTTGTCATCCCTCCCGAGGAGCCGCAATGAGACGTTTCACCGTCGCCGCGCTGACGGCGGCGACCCTGGGCACCGTCCTGTCGGCCGCACCGGCCCAGGCGCACCACGGCCGACCGGCCCTGGGCCCGGAGAACTGCACTGCGAACGCCTGCCACTTCGACGTCCCCGCCGGCACCTACGACGTGACCGTCCGCCTCGGCGGCGACAGTGCCGCGAGCACCAGGATCACCGGCGAGACGCGCCGCGCCCTCCTGCCCGAGACGGCGACCGCGGCCGGCGAGCCGGTGGTCCGCAGCTTCACCGTGAACGTCCGCACCCCTGAGGGCGAACCCACCGGCCCCGACGGCACCCCCGGCCTCGACCTCGTCATCGGCGGCTCGGCCCCCGCGCTGACCGACATCCGGGTTGCACCCGCCAAGCGGGCCCGGCAGATCTTCCTCGTCGGTGACTCCACCGTCTGCGACCAGCCCGGCGACCCGTACTCCGGCTGGGGCCAGCAGCTCCCGCAGTACCTCCGCAAGGGCCTCTCGGTCGCCAACCACGCCGACTCCGGCGAGAGCACGGTGTCCTACCTCGCCGACTCCCGGCTGTGGGCCATCGTCCAGCCGCGGATCCGCCGCGGCGACCTGGTGCTGATCCAGCTGGCCCACAACGACAAGCAGACCGACGAGGCCACCTACCGCGCCAACCTGGAGACCCTGGTCGCGGGCGTCCGCGAGAAGGGCGGCCGACCGGTCCTGGTCACCCCGATCGTGCGCCGCTGGTTCAACGCGGACGGCACCCTCGACAACAACACGGCCCTCCTCGTCAACGGCCTCGGCGTCGACCACCCGGCCGTCACCCGCTCCGTCGCCGCCGCCCACGACGTGCCCCTGATCGACCTCACCGCGCGGACGAAGGCCCTCGTCGAGTCCCTGGGCCCCGAAGCCTCCAAGGCGCTCTACCTCTACAACGAGAAGCGCGACAACACCCACACCTCCGTCCACGGCGCCACCGTGTACGCCGGCCTCGTCCGCGACGAACTCGTCGCCCAGGGGCTGGTGCCCGCCGGGCGGACCAGGGTGGGATGAGCCCCTGGGGCGCCCCGACCGGAACCGGGGCGTCCCAGGTTCCAACCGACAGCGACGACCCAGGAAGCGTGCGCCCATGCCCTCCCAGCCCGACGAGGACCGCAGCCTCAGCCCGTACACCGGCTACACCCGCGCCCACTGGGAGGCCGCCGCCGACGCGCTGCTGGCCGCCGTCGAGCCGTACGCGACCGCCGACGGCGCCCTGTACGACCTGCCCGGCGACCGCACGAGCTGGTCGGGCCGGCTCTCGGACGGCCTGGAGGGCTACGCCCGTACGCTGCTCCTCGCCGCGTTCCGCAAGGACGAGAAGGCCCTCGCCCGCTACGCCGACGGACTCGCGGCCGGTGTCTCGGGGGTCTGGCCGCGCGTCGAGGACCGCGGCCAGCCGCTCGTGGAGGCGGCGTCCATCGCCCTCGCGCTCCGACTGACCCGGCCGCTGTTGTGGGACCGCCTCGACGACGGGGTGCGTCAGCGCGCGGCGGCCTGGCTCGGCGACGCGCTCACCGCCGAACCCTGGCCCTGCAACTGGGAGTTGTTCCCGGTGACCGTCGGCGGGTTCCTCGCGGAGATCGGCCACGACCCGGAACTGTCCCACCGGGTGATCGAGGAGCGGCTCGACCGTATCGAGCAGTGGTACCGCGGCGACGGCTGGTACACCGACGGCGACGGCCGCAAGTTCGACTACTACAACGGCTGGGCGATGCACCTCTACCCGGTGCTGCACGCCTGGCTCACCGACGACACCCGCCTGCTGGACCTGTACGGCGGCCGCCTGGCGACCCATCTCGACGACTACGCCCGCCTGTTCGGCGGGGACGGCGCCCCGCTGCACCAGGGCCGCTCCCTGACCTATCGCTTCGCCACCACGGTCCCGCTCTGGCTCGGCGCGCTGACCGGCCGGACACCGCTCGGGCCGGGCGAGACGCGCCGGCTGGCGTCCGGTGCCCTGAAGTACTTCCTCGACCGGGGCGCCGTCGACGACCGGGGCCTGCTGTCGCTGGGCTGGCACGGCCCCGACCCGGCCGTCCTCCAGGGGTACTCGGGCCCCGCCTCCCCGTACTGGGCGAGCAAGGGCTTCCTCGGTCTGCTGCTGCCGCCGGACCACCCGGTGTGGACGGCCACCGAGGAGGCGGCGCCGGTGGAGCGCGCCGACGCACTGCGGCCGCTGGGCCCGCCCAACTGGCTGCTCCAGTCGACCCGTTCGGACGGTCTGGTCCGCCTCCACAACCACGGCAGCGAGGACGTCCGCTACGACCCCTACTACACGCGACTCGCGTACTCGACGGTGACGGCGCCCGTACCCCTCGCGGAGCCCCCGGCGACGTACGACAACAGCGTGATCGTCGACGGCGACGCGAGCCGGACCGGTATCGAACCGCTCGGCGTGGGCGAGGGCTGGGCGGCGTCCCGGCACACGGCGGCCGGGGGAGTACGGGTGACCAGCCTCGTCCTCGCCCGCGGGGCGGTGGAGGTGCGGGCCCACCTGGTGGCGGGGGCGGCCCCCGGGACGCCGGTCCGCGTGACCGGCTGGGCACCGACCGAGGGCCTCCGCACCGACCTCCGACCGGCTCTCGGCCTCACGGACGCCGAGAGCGCCGAGGACGGCGAGGGCGCGCCGACCGAGCAGGCCCTGTCCGGCGAGACCACCGACGACACCACACTCTTCGTGGCCCTGGCCCGGCTGACGGCCGATCCGGCCCCGGCGCCGTTGGAGGACACGGTGTCCGTGCGCCTGAGCGAGCAGGGCGAGTTCCATGTGCGCTGGACCGGCGGCCCGGAGATCCGGGCCCACCTGACGGACGGCGCGGTCGTCTCCGAGGATCTGGAGCCGGTCGCCGTGCCCCGCGCAACGTGACGTCGGCCGTAGCCGTCTCCCTGTCCGGGAGCGGTTGCATCTGCGCCCCGGGCATGAACCGGGAAGGTCAGGTCTGGCCGGAGACCGGAGACCGGAGACCGGAGA
>NZ_LIQX01000372.1:0-252 GCF_001418475.1 Streptomyces ossamyceticus
TGAGCTCGGCTTCGTCTTCGACACCGGTGACACCGCCGCCTCCGCGAAACTCGCCGGCGAGCACACCCCGCGCGCCCTGGCCGCCACCCTGCACGACGCGTGGGTCCGCTTCGCGACGCACGGCGACCCCGGCTGGACGCCCTGGGACGCCACCCACCCCGTCCGGGTCTTCGACGACCCGGACGACCGACGCGTCGCCCTCGGCCCCTACGACCGTGAGCTGGCCCTCTGGGCGGAGGACACGCAACGCCC
>NZ_LIQX01000372.1:295-5743 GCF_001418475.1 Streptomyces ossamyceticus
GGCGGTCAGGCGGTCAGGCGGAAGGCCGTCGTGCGGGAAGGCCGTCGTGCGGTGAGGGCCGTCGTGCGGTGAGGGCCGTGAAGCGGGTGTCCGGCGGTGCGGCCAAGGCTCGGTGAGGCGGCGACCGTGCGGTCCGGAGGGCGCGAGTGGGCGGCGCGCCTTTGCCTTTGGCGCCCAGGCGGCGGTTGTTGACCGGCGCGTCCGCCGGGTCGGCGGGTAGCTTGGGCCGCGCCGACGAGGGCTGGCGAGGGTCGGCGAGGGCCGGCAGGAGCCGGCAAGGGTTCACATGGCTTCCCAAGGACCGACGCGGGCCGGCGAAAGTCGACGCGGGCCGGTGAGGCCGACGAGGGCCGGGCGCGCCCCCTCGGGCCCGCGCCGGCGGGATGAGGGACACCGGATGTCTGACGGATGGCAGTGGGACAGCAGCCTCTTCCGGGGCAGCGCGGCCCACTACGCGCGAGGGCGGCTTCCCTACGCCCCCGGCTTCGCCGAAGCCCTGGCCGAGACTCTCGGCCTGGACGGCACCGGCCGACTCCTCGACGTCGGCTGCGGTCCCGGCATCGTGTTGCTCCCGATGGCCCCGTACGTCGCCGAGGCGGTCGGCGTCGACCCGGACACGGACATGCTGGCCGAGGCGGAGCGGCAGGCCGGGCGTCGGGGTGTGACCAACGCCCGCTGGGTGGCTGCCCGCGCCGAGGACCTGCCCGCCGGGCTGGGGGAGTTCCGGGTGGTGGTGTTCGCACAGTCGTTCCACTGGACGGAGCGCGACCGCGTCGCCGCCACCGTGCGGGAGATGCTGGCACCGGACGGCGCGTTCGTCCACCTGAGCGAGCTGAAGAACCCGCCGACGGCACCGCCGCCCCCGTCGGTCCCGCCCCCGTACGACCGGATCGCCGCCCTCGTGCGCCGCCGCCTCGGCCCGGTGCGCCGCGCGGGGCAGGGACTCCTCGTCGACGGCACGCCCGGCCGCGAGGACCTCGTCCTGGAGCGGGCCGGCTTCGCCCACGTCCGGCGTCTCGTCGTACCCGCCGGGCAGGTGGTCGACCGTACCGCCGACGACCTCGTCGCCTGGGCGTTCTCCCGCTCCGACTCCGCGCCCCACCTCTTCGGCGACGAGCTGCCCGACTTCGAACGGGACCTGCGCGCGCTGCTGCGCGAGTCGTCCCCCGACGGCCGTTTCGCGGAGCGCCTCCCCGCCACCGAGATCATGATCTGGGGCCCGCCCCGCCGCGACTGAGGGCGGCGGGGCCGCGTCCGATCCGGGCGGGGCCGGTCAGCCGGGGAGGGTGCCGCGTACGACGCTCGTACCGGAGTGGGCCGGGTTTCCGTCGTCCTCCTGCGCCGACACGTCGATCAAGGGGTAGCGGCCGAGGTCGATCCGAGTGGGGAGCGGCAGGGTGGCGGTGCCGTCGGGGCCGAGAACGCCCATGGCGACGAGCCGCGTGTGGGTCCGGTCCATGAGCCACACCTCGTAGTAGCCGTCCGTGCGGGGCAGGCCGGTGACGGTCACGGTGACCTCGCGTTCGGCCTCGGGGCCGCGCACCAGGCGTACCGTCCCGGCCGCGCGGGGGACGGCCAGCGGGGCGAGGCGGTTCGCCGGGCTCGCCTCGGCCGTCGGCGTACCGTCGTCGAGTCGCCACGCGGTGACGGCACTGCCCAGCAGCGCCCCCACGACGAGGCTCGCGGCGGCGATCAGCAGGGCGGGGCGGCGCAACCACGCACGACCGCGGCCGAGACCACCACTCCCGTTACCGCCGGGTACGTCGCGGCTGCCGGGTGCGTCGCCGCCGCCGGGTGCGTCGTTACTGCCGGTACCGGCGGGTCCGCCGAGTTCGCCGAATACGCCGAGTTCGTCGGGTCCATGGCGACCCCCAGGTACGTCGTGGAGGTCGGATACGTCAGGTGCGCCGGGTCCGCCCAGGACCGCCGGAGTGTCGTCCCTCCCCGTCGGCCGCTGCGGGGCCGTGTCCGCGTCCAGTCGCGCTGCGATCGAGTGCCACACCGTGTCGGGCGGTGCGGTCAGGAAGTCGTCGGTCGACACGTCCCGGGCGGCACGGACCACGCGCCGCAGCCGGTCGAGTTCGTCGCGGCACCGCGGGCACTCGGCCAGATGGTCCCGCCGGCGCGGGGTGCGGCGGGCGTCGGCCCCGAGGGCGAGGTCGGTCAGCTCGTCGGGGTCCAGGTGCTGCGCCATGCTCCACCTCCCCTCGTACGGGCGGTCGGAGCGGCGAGGGCGGTCGGACGGGGGAGCCGCGACCGCGGGCCCTTCCGCTGCGTGCCGACGGTTCCCTCGCCGCCGACGGTCTCCGCGACGGCGACCGCCTCCCCGCTGTCGACCGCCATCCCGCTGTCGACCGTCACTCCGGCGTCGACCGTCACTCTGGCGTCGACCGTCTCCCCGCCTCCGGCCTCCTCCCCGCAGTCGGCCGTCATCCCGCCCTCGATCGTCTCCTCACCGTCGGCCGTGCCACCGTCCTCGGCTGTTCTCTCGCCCTCGGCGCTGCTCCCGGCGTGCGCCGGGGCGGCGGTCGGCCGCCGTTCGGTCAGGGGCTCCTCGGCGTCGGGCATGGACAGCAGCGTAGGCGGAAGAGGGACGGCCGGGGCCGGACTCATCCGGTGGGGGCGGCCGGGATCGCCGTCACCACCAAGTTCCGCTGGTAGCCGCCTCGTTCCGCGTCGAACGGAGGCGCACAGGTGATCATCGTGAGGACCGGTCGGCCCGTCCTGGCGAACGCCGAGGCGGGCAGCCGGTCCTTGTCGACGCGCGCGCGGGCGACGACCCGGTAGGTGACCGGCGGCGCGGCAGCCCGCCGTACGGTCACCTCGTCGCCCGCGCGGACGTCGAAGAGGGCGGCGAAGGCACCCAGGTCGCCCGTGCGGGAGTCCACGTGTCCCACCATGACGGCGGAACCGGACGGTTCCCCCGGCGCGGGGCCGAAGCGGTACCAGCCGACCTTCTCCGGATCCTCGGGGATGTCGGCGCTGCCGTCCGCGGCGATGCCACGGGGCTCGATCGCGGCGCGGAGACCGACGCGTTCGATGTCGAGCCACCTGGGGACGGCGGCGGAGGAGACGGGGCTCGCCGACGGCGTCGTCGTCGGCGAGCCGGTGTCCTCCGCCCGGACGGGCGGGGCCGCGGGGGGCGACGCGGCCGTCCGGGCGTCGAAGTCCGCGGTCGGCGGCAGGCTCTCGCGGGACGGCGCCAGTGCCAGCACCGTGGCTCCGGACACCGCCAGCAGCACGGTCACCGCTGTCCGCAGTCGCCGCCGGAGCCACGGGGCCGGCCCGGTGTCAGGCACGGCTGCCGCGGGACACCACACGGCGGGCGGTGAGCGCGCCGGCGAGGCCGAGGAGGCCGAACCCGGCGGCGTACGCCGGCCAAGCGTCGGGGTCGTTGGTCGCACCGGCGTTCACGCCCGAGGGAGCGGAGTGCATGCCGGTCAGGGTCTGCACCTTCAGGGCGAGGTTCTTGTCCTTGGCGCTGCCCCAGGCGTAGACGACGTTGGCGGTGCCCTCCTTGAGGTTGAGGTCGGCGGGACCGATGGCGACGTCGTCGGTGCCGGCGAGCACGACGTCCGCCGAGACCGTGCCGGCGTCCACGGTCGCCGTGTCCTCCTTCGGGTTGACGAGGTCCTTGAAGATCGGTGTGCCGCCCGCCCGGACGTCGACGGCCGGAGCCGCCGCGACATGACGGACCGTCAACCGGGCCTTCCCCGCGGCCACATCGGAGGTGTCGTTCACGAAGGCGTCCAACTGCGGTGCGCCGTCGGCGTTCAGATGGGCCACGACGGTCGCGTTGGCCCCGGCGGGGACCTCGACCGTCTTCTGGATCGCGGGCTTGCCCTTCGGGTCCGCGCCGGCCTTGAACACCTTCAGGTCGTACGAGCCGGCGGGAAGGGGCTGCGGGTCGGTGAGCGTGCCCGGTTTGAAGTCGGGAATCAGTTCGTCGCCGTTGGCGTACACGTCGACGTCGAGGCCGGGTACGGCGTGGAAGACGGAGACCATGGCCTGGTCGTCGTTTTCGGCGGCGGCCGCGGTCGCGGCGCCGCCCAGGGCGAGCGCGCACAGACCGAGAGAAGCCGCTGCGGCGACGGGGGTGCGGGAGATCATGACTGGCGGTCCCTTCGAACGGCCCACTCCCTGTGAGTGAGAGCACGAGGTCTTCGGCGCGCGTCTCGGCGGAGGATGCAGATTCTTTCGGGGGTTCAACGAATCCCTCGTTTCGATGCGCTAACGCTGCACGTTGCGGGAGCGCATCGTTTCGACGGACGGTCGTCGTGTCGTAGTCCTTCGACCTCGGAGCTCATGATGGCCACTGCCCGGCCCGACACGTACCTGAGCGCCGACGTGGAGCGCACGCGTCCGCGCGACCCCGGCCCCGACCGGGTGCCCGGCCCGCTCCCGCCGTACGAGGAGAGCGGCGACGACACCGAAATCGCCCGCCGGTTCCACGCCGGGGACGAGGAGGCGGTCGCCCTCGCGTACCGGCGGTGGGGCTCCCTCGTGTACACCCTGGCGCGGCGCTCCCTGAACGATCCGCGGGACGCCGAGGACGTCACCCAGCAGGTCTTCCTCGCCGCCTGGCGGGGACGCGCGCGGTACCGGCCGGAGCGCGGAGCCCTGGGCGGATGGCTCGTCGGCATCACACGCCACGCGATCGCGGACGCGCACGCGGCACGGGCTCGCCGTGCCGACATCGAGGGCATGTCCGCGGCACGGCAGGAGGAGGCCGTACGGCACTGGGGGGTCGACGAGAGCCAGGCCGCCGTCGACCGGGTCCTCGTCCTGCAGAAACTCCAGCACCTGACACCGGTGCAACGGCGGCTGCTGGGCATGGCCGTCTACGGCGACATGACCCAGACGCAGATCGCCGAGCAGACGGGACTGCCCCTGGGCACGGTGAAGAGTCATATCCGCCGGGCCCTGCACTCGCTGCGGCGCGTGATGGAACCGTCCGCCTGATCCCGGCCGGTGGTGGGGTGGCTGCGCGGGCGGGCCGGTGGCCTGGGCGCCCGGCCGGGGGAGTACCGCTGCCGCCCCCGGGGTGTCGTCGAGGCGCGCATCCGAACACCCGTGGTACGGGGAATACCTCTCATGCCCCGAGGCCCGGGACATCGGCTACGGCGCTGGAGGCACAGGGATGGACGCGCACGAGGAACCCGGCGTGGTCGGGGCCGGCGTGACGACCGGGGTGCTCGCGCGCAGGCTCGGCATCTCGCCCACGACGCTGCGCTCGTGGGACCGCCGCTACGGGCTGGGCCCTGCGACCAGGGTCGAGGGACGGCACCGGCGGTGGACGGCCGAGGACGTCGCGATGGTGCGGGAGATGTGCCGCCTGACGGCCGAGGGCCTTCCCCCGGCGGAGGCGGCCCGTACCGCCAAGGCCCAGGCGGCCCGGACCGGCACCCTGGCCGAGCCCGCCCCCGCCGCCGACACTCCGCCCGCGGG
>NZ_LIQX01000373.1 GCF_001418475.1 Streptomyces ossamyceticus
GGACCCGCACCATCTGGCAGTGCTGATACGTCCCGGCTTTGTCAGGGCCGCTTGCCACCCTTCCCGGCACCTCCCGGGTCGGGCTGCCCTCAGCTTCAACCGCCCTGCTGCGACAGGACGGCGGTGGCGTCCTTTCACCGCCACTCGAACAACTCGCGCTTCACGGCGCACCTATGTCCTTCGTCAGGCGCCCCTGTCGGTTTTGGGGTGATTCGGTCTTGCTGGGGTCATGCGGCGAGCTCGACGTCCGCGGGTGTGCGGGATTCGTAGAAGGTGCCGTCGCGGAGCATGGCGAACAGGACGCTGATGCGTTGGCGGGCGAGGCGGAGGAGGGCCTGGGTGTGGGTCTTGCCTCGGTTGCGTTGCTTGTCGTAGTAGGTGCGGGAGGCCGGGTCGGCGGACCATCCTGCCGACATCCAGGTCACCGGCCTTACGAGGCCCGCCGCCACCCGCCCCTCATATCGGCCCTTCGTGAAGCCGTCACTCGAGGCGTGGACGTCCATGTCGTCGTCGAACCCGGGAGGGCGCGGCCGGGCTCCTCGACGGACGCGAACCGGCTGCCGCCTTCACCTCGACACCTGGTCTGCGACTGTGGCACTGGGCTCCCGAGGCGCGCGAGCACGAGCGTGCCCGCCAGCACGCCGAACTGGCTGTCGCCGACCGCCACATCCTGCTGATGGGCAGCGCGAGCCTCGCCGAATCCGGAGTACGCAGAAACCTGGAAGCCGGGGTACTCGTCACCGGCGGCACCGCCCCGCAGTGAGCCGCCGAACACATCCGGGAACTGCAGCGCCGGGAACTCTGGGGCCGTTGACTTGAGTCGGCCACTCGCCACTGCGCCGTAGCGGCTTCGACCGGAAGGGCCCTACCAGCGCAGGCCGGTGGGACTCTGTGTCCACTGGTTCGTCAGCCGAGCCCTGAGCCGCACACCACGCGCCTGGATCGTCCGTGATCGGCCGACCAGCCCTGGCATTTCACGAGTTGGAGGTCAAGCCCACCGAAGTCATGGGCGGCGCACCCCAGGCCTCGCCTAGGCTGGTGACGCACCAAGTGCACAGCCACAGCAGGGCGGAAGAGAAACATGCGCGGCCTCACCGAGGCAAACCTCAAGAAGTTGGCCGGCTCTCGCTCCTTCGACCGTGGGCGCGGCTATCTCGACGCGGTGACCGGGGTCGAGGTCGGTGACGGCTGGGTCACCGCAACCGTTCACGGCACGGAACGGTACGAGGCAGAGCTGGCCCTGGACGGTCCCGGCGGGCTGTCCGGCGAGTGCGACTGCCCGTACGGCATGGAGGGCAACTTCTGCAAGCACCTGGTCGCCCTCGGCCTGACGGTGCTCGCCCAGCGGGAGAGCCTGCCGCGTCAGCGGAAGGCGGCCCGCGACCGGGCGCAGGACCTCGACGCGTGGCTGTCCGCCCTCTCCCAGCCGGAGTTGCTCGCTCTGCTGCGGGAAGAGATCGACGAGAGCAAGCAGCTGCGGCGCCGTCTGGAACTGCGAGCCGCGAGCGCCCGCGGAGACCTCGCCGCGGTCCGGTCCCGTATCCGCGACCTGCTCGACATCGGTCCCTTCGCGCAATACGGCTACGTCGAGTACGCCGATGCCCGCGCCTACGCCGATCAGGCCGGGCAGGCGGTGTCCGCGATCAGCGCGCTCGCCGGCTCAGGCCGGGCCGCCGACGCGATCACCCTGGCGCGGGAGACGATGCGGCTGCTGGCCGAGGCCGTGGAGAGCGTCGACGACTCCGACGGCTGGCTCGGACAGATCGGCGCCGACCTCGCCGGCGCCCACCTCGACGCCTGCCGTGCCGCCCGCCCTGACCCCGAGGAGCTCGCGCGTTGGCTGGTCGGCCACGCCCTCGGAGACATGGACGACGGACTCACCGACATCGATCCGCTCGACTACGAAGACGTCCTAGGCGAAGAGGGAATGGGCGTTCTGCGAAAGCTGGCGGTTGAGACATGGCGGGCCAATCGTCGCGGCTGGGCCGAGAAGTACCTGATGGAGCGTCTGGCCAGGGCAGGAGGCGACGTCGACGCGGTGATCGCCGTGCACGCGGCCGACCTCGCGCCGAACGGACACACGCACCTGGTCATCGCCCGCGAGCTGGACACCGCGAGGCGCCCCGACGAGGCGCTGAGCTGGGCGGAACGCGGTATCCGGGAGGCCGAGGACCTCGCCACCGTCGATACCGCCCTCGTCGACCATCTCTGCGAGCGTTACGCGCAGGTGGGCCGGCACTCCGACGCGGTCGCCCTGCGCCGCGACCACTTCGGCGCCCGCCTCTCCCTGCTCACTTACCAGCAGCTGCGGGCCGCCGCCCGCGCCGCGGAGTGCTGGCCGACCGAGCGTGAGGCGGCCCTGGCCCTGCTCCGTGCCGACGCGGTACGGCGGCGAGAGGGCTGGTACGGCGGCCCCGTCCTGGTCGATGTCCTGCTCGACGACAAGGACACCGACGCCGCCTGGCAGGCCGCCACCGACACCGGTGCCGACGACCGGCAGTGGCTCTCCCTCGCCGACCAGTCCCGCGCCGACCGCCCCGCCGACGCACGCGGCGTCTACCTGCGCCTGACCGAACCACTGCTGAAGCAGACCGGCAACGATGTCTACGAGCAGCTCGTCGGCCTGCTGCTGAGCATTCGCGACTGCCACCGCAGTTTGGGCACAGAGGACGAGTTCGCGGTGTACGTCGCGAATCTGCGCATCACTCAGAGGCGCAAGCGAAATCTGATGCGTCTGATGGATGAACACGGTCTGTGACCCGGACGGAGCCTCGGAGGCTCACCTTGCTGGAGGGATGCACCTTCGAGCCGGGGGCCCGCGGTCAGCACCTCGCCGAGTAGATCCGCGGATTCGTTGGAATGCGTGGCGGAAGGCCGAATACGGCTCTCGTCCCCACCGGCGTGTGCCGCTCGGCCGGTGCGGACTCCACCTGGGCCAGTCCGGCACTTCAGCCGCCACCGCCGCAGGGGCGGGTGGCGCAGCAAGTCCTGGCGCAGTGCGGACAATCTTGCGGTCTCCGTCCTCGCGGCCAGTCCACGCACAGGCCGCAGTGCCCGACACAGTGCCGCTCCGAGCGACCATACGCCTGCGCATACGCGAAGACCCCGTTCTCAGCGAAAGCGTTGATGGCGGGGTCTTCGGGCACCTTATGCAAGGTGCCCCCGGCAGGATTCGAACCTGCGCACACGGCTCCGGAGGCCCCTTGGGAGCGGGGTAACTCAGCAGGTCACGGCCCTGCCTCTGACAGATCAGGCGGGACGAGTCCACGGATAGTCCACAGTTCCAGTCGACACCGATTTGAGCAGTTCGTTCGCTCAACGGTCAGTTCCCCGTTCGTGCTCAGTTTGTTGTCGTGGAGTGGAAGCATCGGCCGTGCCAGGGGGTTCTAGGAGTTCAGCCGCTGTGTCGTCGAGCGCTTCAGCCGACGTGGTCACCTCTGAGCCGCTGAGCGTTGACCTGTTGGGACAGAATAGCTAATGCGCGCCATTCAATCCTCGATTCTCAGAATAGTGGGACGCTCACCGACCGCCCGAAGAATGAGTCGAGTATCCGTACCATACGGTGGAAAATCTGCCGCATTCGCCGTGTTCAAATACCCTTTTATAACTCTCCTGTCGTGCCCATCTACTGAAAGCCCATTAACTATTGAAGTCCAATCGAATGGAGTTGCGGGAAGATTCGACTTCGGCCAGTGGGGATGGAAGAATCTTTCCCAAAATTTCGGCCTCTTGATGAATGCGATCTCCTCCACTGTCTGAGTATTTCGTGTCCTGCTGCGCACGTCGATCGTGACGACGGTTCTGAATCCCCCGTTAGTGTGAGACGCTGTAACTCTCGAAGCCCGAACGCGCAATGGCTGTCTGACACCGTACGCATAACATGCTGCTGCAAGAACGGCCAGTATGAATGTGAGGATTGAACTCCAGTCGGAGAGGGGCTGTAGAAGGCCGCGATCCTCGGCGAGCAATGCAGTCATGAGCACGCACATCCAGTCAGCTTCAAACGTCCGCGCGTTGCTGTCCAAAACTCGTCACATCCGTGATGGCATCCGGATTCCAGGCATACGAATCGCATGTCCTCCCCTTCGCCGTCGAATGCCAGAGTGCACCCGGTATTTCCAACTACACGGAGAGGTTCGAAATCGTTCCCATTTATGCCCCACCCAAGGTCTACGGCTACCAGTCGATGGCTATTAGTCCCGTGCGCAATGGGTAGCCAAACAGCGACACGAAAACTCTCCATGTCGGCACTCTGAGGGTAGGCAAGGAGGTGCCCGTCGCGCAGTGGAACAACCTCCATCCAGGATTGCCCGATAGTGTTGTCAACGCTACGAGCATCGACAATCGCAGAATCCCACTCGTCCTGTGTGAATTGAAGTAGGCCGGCTCGGCCATTCTCCCTCATATCAAGCACGTCAACGGGTTTGAGCAGGTTTTGGACAGCTGTCTCGTGCAGAAGCCCTGTCACCTGATCCGGAAGGCCCAATCCAAGTTCTTTCGCGGTATCGTGGAGAGTGGCTTCGTCCGGCTGAACATTTTCTGATTCGGCCGGGTTCCCCCACATGGCTTGGGACAACAGTCCTGCTATGTTCATGAGGTGAATCCAATCATATAGCTTTGAATGGGAAGTTAGCGAAAATCACTTTACCTTTGGGCCGTCTCCAGCATTCCATGCTCTGCGCAACTTATTCACGATGTGTAAATGGCGCACGTGGATCATTGTGGCGGACCTTCTGGAAACTTGAGGCCTCTGCCATGGGATGTGGCTACCTCCATGGACCCATTCAAGCCTTGTGTTCTTGATTGAAAGTGCGCCACTTGCGGGCCATCTTGATTAGCCCGTTAGGGTGAAAAGTAATCTGTGGCCTCTTTTGGGAATGCGCCATCGCTTTCGAGCGGGGATAATGCAACGCTTCATGGAGAATCTGTGATCCACAAAGGCCATGGCAGGGGTGGATGCCACCGAAACGGGCTGGGTCTGGGCAGACCTCCAACGATTCGTCTGGTTGGTCTCTGCCTCAGGCCATCCAGAGGTGCCGTTCGGCTCCACTCCACAGCGACCGGCAGGTCTGTCGGCCGTCGTCCTCCCGCTTGGAACGCAACATGCCGTTGAACTCCAGGTCCTGGCTGCACGCGAGGCAGAGCGGCGTATCGTCGGTCATGCGGCGCGCCTCAACAGTGACCTCTTCGTCCCGAAGCAACTTGGGTGGGCGCTCGGCCTTGGGCTGATGCACCTCTCACCTGTGGGGATGGTCCGTTGACGTTCGCGCGCGTCCGCCGTTGTTCGTCGGGGTTGTCACGCAGTTACTAGACACTCAAGGGTTCCGGGGGCGCGATACTTGTACGCGCCGTGGACATACCCGGCTGGTTCGTGTGGCTCGCTCTTGGCCTGGTCGTCTTGCAGGCCCACGGCCTCGTTCCCGTCATCCGCCGACTGCGCGGATCCGACTCGGCGGTGCATTTCGAGGCGCGCCTTTACCTGCTGGACGTCGTCGCCCCCCTGTTGCTCTTCGGTGGCCTGGTGCTGAGTCTTGCAGTCGCGGAATCCTGGTTCTGGCTCACCTGCGCTGGTTTCGTGCTCATGGCCGCCGTGTACGCCGTGAAGGGTGTCCGCTGGCTCTGCGCTCGCCAGCGTCACCCGGCTTGATCCACTGCTTCTTCTTGCCCTGGGTCTTGCCGGGGATCTTGGTGAGCTGGGTTCTTGCTGGTCAGGGGCGATGGACTCGTGCGCCTGGTGGTCGTCGTTAGTCGTTGTTGGCCACTGTTGAGCGTCCTCGGACGGCCCAGAGACGGCCCAACTCCGCCGCACTGCTTGGCGGCCGGCACCCTCGATGCGCCCCGTCCTGAACCTCAGCCGCAGACAGCCAGCCACGACGATGGGTGCGCCGACCGACCACGCACGTGTGTGTCGCGCTGCACCGGCCCCAGCCACACTGCCAATGCCGTCGACCAGAGCGAGTCACGACGGCCGGGGCCGTTACGACGATGCCTGAGCCATGAGCTTGGGAGGCTGCGATCACCGGGAGTGGATCGGTCTGATCTGGATGAATGCCGTGGAAGCTGCGGCATCGGGCTGAGCGGCTTGCGCCGTGTTTCCCGTTTCATCTGGTGCGGCCGTGGTGCTGGGTGAGCAACCTGCGGTGCAGGGAGGCCATGCCCGTAGCCAGGCTCCGACAGTGGCAACAGCGAGATCCCAGCCGAAGCACCCAATCGAGAGCAGGGACAATTAGGGCTTCTGGCGCATATCGCCTAGCTCGGTAGGCCTTGGCCGGTCTGAGTGCTGGGCCGCCAGAGTCCTGTCACCTGCCCTCCACCCGAGTCACCTGGCGATGCTTGCCGAGTTGGCGAAACTTCCGTGTTGTTGCCTGGTAGCCGCCACACAGCTAGATCACTTTCAGCTGATCCAGTGAGACAGCGGCTGTACTGCAGACAGCACTGACTAGTAGCCGGTAGCTTGGTAAGCAGCATGTCCACTAGGGAGGAACCGAGATGCGGGAGTCGCGCTCACCTGAGCATGATTCTGCCAGCATTGTTTTCATCGGTGCGTTCAATCCACGGATTTTTCAGCCAGCTTGGTTCGTCTCGCAAGGCTTGCTGTCTGCAGATGAAACCAGCGATTCTAACGTACAAATCATCAACAATGATTTTTGCGTATTCGAAACCGATTGGGTGCGCATCGAAGTTGTTGACACCCGCTGGATGATTACGAGCATCGCTCTCCCGCTCTTCGAGCCGTTGAGAGACCTAGCACTTGGGACATTTTCCGCTCTGAGCAGTACTCCGATTACGAAGATCGGACTTAATTCACATGCCCATTACGCCTCACCTTCACGTGAGGCGCTGGATGCATTTGGGCATGAACTGGTTCCAAAGGAACGGATCTGGAAACACATCCTTGAGGATCCACGGACGCTAAATCTTCACGTCGAGGGAATGCGGCCTGATAAGCATGACGGGCGCGTTCGAGTAAAGGTGCAACCTTCTTCCAAGGTGCAGAACGGTATATTCATTGACGTGAATGACGAGTTCGTTAACACGGACTCCACCACGCCTAATTGGGCACTGGAAGTCTTGAGGGATGAGTGGGATGCGCATACGGCGCGAGTAATTCAGTGCCGAGAGCGCATCGTTTCAAGCCTTTGGGGGGAATAGTGGCGATCACTATGAATGGCGAGCTCGCTCCTACGGCACAGGAGATTGTTGGGGAGGTGCCGGCTGTCCTTCCTAGCGAGGCTCCCGTGATAACTTCCGGAAGGGAAGTCGTCACAGAGGAACAGATTCACGCTACCAGTGCCCCACCTGGTCGACGATTGAATCGCATTCGTGTCCCGAGTAAACCCCACACCGTTCAAGTATCGAAGGCGGGCCGCTTCCTACCCCTGGCGCGTTGGGAGGGCGTCGTCACTGAGCGCTACGCTACCTATTTTGCTGCAGATGTGATTGACCTCGATACCGGCGAAGAGGCGAGCGTCGAGTTTGAGCTTAACCAAGTAAAGCCCGGCGATATTCCTTTGTGTGAACCAGGTTCGCTGTTCTATTGGAGTGTCGGCTACCAAATTACCCCTCGGGGGCAACGGAAACGCTCAAATTATCTGCGTTTTCGCAGGATTGGAAGCGCGGCGAGAGGTTAGCCTCGATCTTGCATGAGG
>NZ_LIQX01000374.1 GCF_001418475.1 Streptomyces ossamyceticus
CCGCCCCCGGCCGGTGGACAGCAGCCAGGCGTCGGCCAGCACCAGCGCCAGCAGCAGCAGGTTGACCTGGCCGAAGCTGACGGTGTCCCGGAACGGCTCGAACAGCGCGAGGGCGCACAGGACGAGGGAGGTGCCGAACCAGCCGTGGCGGCGCAGGCGCGGTCCGGCGAGCACGCAGAGCACCACCCCGAGCGCCACCAGATCGAGCCCCAGGCACACCACGATCGCGGTACGCAGCCCGACCCACGCCATGGGGAGCATCGCGACGGCGGCGAACGGCGGGTACGTGAAGCCGTACGTCGTGCCGGGCACCCGGTAGTCGTAGACGCGACCACCGTGGTGGACCCAGGTGGCGACGGTGCCGTGGTAGACGCGCAGGTCGAACCAGTCCCGCAGCAGCGGCACCGTCGCGGTGAACACGGTGACCGCCAGGGCCAGGCCGAGGACCAGCGCGACCCGGGCGCGGTCCGTGCGGGGCAGCAGCCGGTGCCGGCCGTCGGGGGCGCTCACGCGGTCCGCTCCAGGGCCGGTGCCGAGGACGCCTGGTGAGCCTGCCACAGCACGACCACAGCGAGTACTCCCCCGCACACCGCCAGGGCGAACTGCTCGGTGTCCGCCGGGTCCCCGCTCGGCAGGACGGCCAGCGCGAGCACCCCGGTGGTGGCCACCAGCCTGTGCTGCGCCGAGGTGTTCCGGGCCGCCGCGGCGATGAGGAACAGTCCCCACAGCGCGTACCAAGGGCGTATCGCGGGGCCGAGCACGGCCACCGCGGCGAGGCTGAGGCCGAGCGCGTGGACCGGGCCCGGTCGCAGCCGGAGCCAGACGAAGAGGACGACGGCGAGCGTCACCGCGAGTCCGGCGGCGCGCCAGGCCGGGAGCGCGAACGGCGCCAGGTGGTCGCTGCCGAGTGCGTGCAGCAGGTTCGTGGTGGCGCGGCCGAGGAGGGTGGTGGGCGACCAGTTGTTCGGGGAGACGGGAGTACGCAGGGCGGCGATCCAGCCGTATCCCGTGCCGGTGAGGGCGGTCACGCCCGCGGTGGTGGCCGTGGCGACGGCGACCGTCGTGACGGTCGTCCGCACCCAATCGGTCCGGCCCCGTATCACGACCACCGCGAGCAGGCCGAGCGCGGCGGGCGCCTTGACCAGCGCGGCGAGGGTGACGAGGACGACGCCGAGGGCGTAGCGGCGGCCCCGTGCGGCCACGAGGCCGACGCCGAGCAGGCCGAGCATCATGGCGTCGTTGTGCGCGCCGGCCACGAGATGGAGCAGGACGAGCGGGTTGAGGGCGCCGAGCCAGAGGGCGACGGCCGGATCGCCGCCGTGGTGCCGGGCCAGCCGGGGCAGTGCCACCGCCATCAGGGCCACGCCGAGCAGCGCCACCATCCGCATGCCGATCAGGCCCTGCGGTATCCGCCCCTCCGTGAGGGCGGACAGCGCGGCGGCCACGGCGAGGAAGACCGGGCCGTAGGGGGTGGCCGTGTGCCGCCACACCGGGGCGACCTCGTCGGCCAGCGGTCCGCCGAGCCGTGCGGGGCCGTGGGCGTAGACGTCCATGTGGGCGTCGACCATGGCACCCTGCGCGAGGTAGCTGTACACGTCCCGGCTGAACAGCGGCGGGGCCAGCAGCAGGGGGGCCGCCCAGACGAGCAGCACGACCAGCAGGGCCCGGGGGGTGGGTGGTTCGGGGCCCCGGACGACCTTCCCCAGCAGGGCCCAGGCGGCGATCAGCAGGACGACGCCGAAGTACACGCAGACCAGGCCGAGCGCGCCGCGTCCCGAGGCCGGTGACAGCAGGTCGCGCGTGGGCAGGGCGCCGGCGGTCTCGCCGCCCAGGGCGAGGAAGGCGGTGCCGGCCAGGCCCAGGGCCTGGCAGCGGCGGAGATCGACGGGGAAAGCGATGGCCAACACGCGGTCAGCGTGTCAACGCCGGGTGGCGTCGAGGCGACGCCCTGTCTGCGGGACGGGGACCGCGATACGACCGGCGGGTGATCTCACGTGGACGGGACCGGGTGATGTGACCTGATGGGTCAGAAGACGGACAGGCCCGTCAGTGTCGTGAAGCGGTCCAGGGCCGCGACGCCCGCGACCGAGTTGCCCCGCTCGTCCAGGCCCGGGCTCCACACGCACAGGGTGCAGCGGCCCGGTACGACGGCGATGATGCCGCCGCCCACACCGCTCTTGCCGGGCAGGCCGACCCGGTAGGCGAAGTCGCCCGCGGCGTCGTACGTACCGCAGGTGAGCATGATCGCGTTGATCTGTTTGGCCTGGCTGCGGGTGAGCAGACGGGTGCCGTCGGCGCGGACGCCGTGCCGGGCGAGGAAGGTCGTGGCGAGGGCGAGGTCGGCGCAGGACGCGGTGAGGGAGCACTGGCGGAAGTACTGGTCGAGAAGGACCGGTACGGGGTTGTCGATGTTGCCGTACGACGCCATGAAGTGGCCGAGCGCGGCGTTGCGGTCGCCGTGCGCGGACTCGGAGGCGGCGATCTCGGCATCGAAGTCCAGCTCCGGGTTTCCGCTCTCCGCGCGGAGGAAGGCGAGCAGCTCGCCGGCCGCGTCGCCGGTGCGGCTGAGGAGGCGGTCGGTGACGACGAGGGCGCCCGCGTTGATGAACGGGTTGCGGGGGATGCCGTTCTCGTACTCCAGCTGCACCAGGGAGTTGAAGGGATTGCCTGACGGCTCGCGGCCGACGTGCTCCCAGAGCGTGTCGCCCTCACGGGCCAGGTCGAGGGCGAGGGTGAAGACCTTGGTGATGGACTGCGTGGAGAACGGCTCCCGCCAGTCCCCCACGCCGTACACCGTGCCGTCGAGTTCCGCGACGGCCATGCCGAAGCGGCGCGGATCGCGGGCCGCGAGCGCCGGGATGTAGTCGGCGGGGCGGCCGCGGCCCGGGGTCCGCTCGATCTCCTCGGCGATGCGCTCCAGGACCGGCTGGAAGGTGAGGGACGACGTCGTTGTCATGATCACCATTGTGCCTCCTTTGTACCGGTCCCGGAGCATAGACCCAGGTCAGGGCCGGTCCCGCACGGGGTCAGGAGCGAAGGGCTCCGCTGCCCGCGAGGACCTCGGGCCGCAGCAGCTGCTGGAGCCGCTCGGCGGGCAACAGGCCCTTCTCCAGCACGAGTTCGGCGACGCCCCGGCCGGTGGCGAGGGCCTCCTTGGCGATGTCGGTGGCCGCCGTGTAGCCGATGTGCGGGTTGAGGGCGGTGACCAGACCGATGGAGTTCTCCACCGCCGCGCGCAGTTCGGCCTCGTTGGCGGTGATGCCGTCGACGCACCGCTCGGCGAGGGTGAGGCAGGCCGCGCGCAGATGGGTGATGGACTCGGACAGGGAGTGCAGGATGATCGGTTCGAAGGCGTTGAGCTGGAGCTGACCGGCCTCGGCGGCCATCGTGATGGTGACGTCGTTGCCGATCACCTCGAAGGCGACCTGGTTGACGACCTCGGGGATCACGGGGTTGACCTTGCCCGGCATGATCGACGAACCGGCCTGCACCGGCGGCAGGTTGATCTCGTTGAGCCCCGCGCGCGGCCCGGACGACAGCAGCCGCAGATCGTTGCAGCTCTTGGAGAGCTTCACCGCGATCCGCTTGAGCACCCCCGACATCTGCACGAACGCGCCGCAGTCCTGCGTCGCCTCGACCAGATTGGCCGCCGTCACCAGCGGCAGCCCGGTGATGTCCGCGAGATGACGGCGGGCCGACTCGGCATAACCGGCGGGCGCGTTGAGGCCGGTGCCGATGGCCGTGGCGCCCAGGTTGATCTCATGGATCAACTCGACCGCCTCGGCCAGCCGCGACCGATCCTCGTCAATCATGACGGCGAAGGCCGAGAACTCCTGCCCGAGCGTCATGGGGACCGCGTCCTGCAACTGGGTGCGGCCCATCTTGAGCACGTCGCGGAACTCGACCGCCTTGCCGGCGAACGAGTCCTGGAGGACCGCCATCGCCTTGAGCAGTCCCCGCACCGCGAACACCGTCGCGATCTTCACCGCGGTCGGGTAGACGTCGTTGGTGGACTGGCCGAGGTTGACGTCCTCGTTCGGGTGCAGGAACCGGTACTCGCCCTTGGCGTGGCCGAGGAGTTCCAGCGCCCGGTTGGCGACGACCTCGTTGGCGTTCATGTTCGTCGACGTGCCCGCGCCGCCCTGCACGACGTCGACCACGAACTGCTCGTGCAGCTTGCCGGAACGGATCTCCCGGCACGCGGCGATGATCGCCGCCGCCTTCTCGGGGGCGAGCAGGCCCAGTTCCTCGTTCGCGCGGGCGGCGGCCTCCTTGACCGCGGCCAGCGCCTCGATCAGATGCGGGTACGCGGAGATCGGCATGCCGGTGATCGGGAAGTTCTCCGTGGCGCGCAGGGTGTGGACACCCCAGTACGCGTCGGCGGGAACGTCCCGGTCGCCGAGCAGGTCGTGTTCGCTGCGGGTGACTGCGGCGGTCATCGCGGTACGGGTCCTCTTCTTTGAGGTGGATCAGACGTACGAGGTGCTTCGGGCGTACGACGTGGTCAGACGTATGAGGAGGGGGTGAGGGGGTCCAGGGCGCGGGCCGGGCGGATGTGGCCGACCACGTCGCCGCCGCCGAGCAGCGGGGCGCCCGCGAACTCGGCGAGGGCGACCGGGTCGACGCCGACGCGGGCGAGGGCCGCCGCGGTGACGGGGACCCGGGCCCGGTCGGCGCCGTCGGCGATCTTCACGGCGACGGCGCGGCCGTCGGGGAGGGCGGCGACCTGGACACCCTCGAAGCCGTCCTTGCTGAGCAGTCCGGGTACGGCCCGCATCAGCGCGGCCACGTCGCGCCCGGCGCCGGAGGCCATCTCGGCGTGCTCGCGCATCGCGTCGGCGACCTGGTGCTCGGGGGTGCCCTCGGCGGCGGTGGTGATCCGGGCGAGGGCGCGGGCCAGGCCGTGCAGGGAGACGGAGAACAGGGGGGCGCCGCAGCCGTCGACGGTCACCCGGGCGATGGCCTGCCCGGTGAGGTCCTCGACGATCTCGGCGATGGCCTGCTGCAAGGGGTGCGCGGGGTCGACGTAGTCGTCGAGGGACCAGCCGTTGAGCTTGCAGGTATGGAGCATGGCCGCGTGCTTGCCGGAGCAGTTCTGCGCGAGCCGGGAGGGCCGGCGCCCGTCCCGGATCCACTCGTCGCGCACGGCGGGGCCGTACGGCATGTCCGCGACGTTGCGCAGGTCGTCCTCGGTGGCGCCGGCCAGCTCCAGGATGCGCCGGGCTCCGGCGAGGTGGCGTTCCTCGCCGGAGTGGCTGGCCGCGGTCAGCGACAGCAGTGCGCCGTCCAGGGGCAGCCCGGCGCGCAGCATGGCCACGGCCTGGACCGGCTTGAGCGCCGACCGGGGGTAGAACGCCGCCTCGATGTCGCCGAGTTGGAGTTCCACCTCCCCGTCGGCACCCAGCACCACGACAGAGCCGTAGTGGATGCCCTCGATGACCCCACCGCGTACGAGGTGGGCGACGGGGGCGTGCAGCGGCTCCCGGATCGCGGGGGCCGCGGCCACCGGAGCCACGGGGGTACCCGGGGCGCCGGTGGTCGTGGGGTGGTACGTCACTGCCTGGTTCACGCATCCGCTCCGGTCGACTTCCGGGCGACCCGGCCGCGTATGCCGTACCAGCCCGCCACGAGTGCGCCCACGATCAGCGGGACGCACAGCACCGTCGTGCGGCCCGCGCCGCCGTCGGCGTACATGAGGACCAGGACGGACGCGAGGAAGAAGAGCGTCACGAGTTCGGTCCAGGGGGAGCCCGGGAGCTGGTAGCTCGGCCGGGTCAGTTCGCCCTTCTTGGTCTTCTGCCAGAAGAGCAGGTGACAGATCATGATCATGCCCCAGGTGGAGATGATGCCGATCGCGGCGAAGTTGAGCACGATCTCGAACGCCTCGGCGGGGACCACGAAGTTGAGGCCGACGCCCAGGACGCAGATGCCGCTGGTGAGCAGGATGCCGCCGTAGGGGACCTGGCTGCGGCTCATCACTCCGGTGAACTTCGGGGCGGAGCCCGACATCGCCATCGAGCGCAGGATGCGGCCGGTGGAGTACAGGCCCGAGTTGAGGGAGGACATCGCGGCCGTGAGGACGACCAGGTTCATGATGCCGCCGGCCGCGGGGACCCCGATGTTGGAGAGCACCGTCACGAAGGGGCTCTCGCCGGCCTTGTACGAGGACCAGGGCAGCAGCATGGAGAGCAGGACGACGGAGCCGACGTAGAACAGGCCGACGCGCCACATGATCGAGTTGATCGCCTTCGGCATGATCTTCTCGGGGTTCTCGGTCTCACCGGCGGCGACGCCGACCAGCTCGACGGAGGCGTAGGCGAAGACGACGCCCTGGATGATCAGCAGCATCGGCAGGATGCCGTTGGGGAAGACACCGCCGTTGTCGGTGATCAGGGCGGGGCCGGGGTTGTGGCCGTCGACGGGCTGCTGGGTGACCAGCAGGAAGATGCCGATGCACATGAAGACGACGAGCGCGCCGACCTTGATGATCGCGAACCAGAACTCCAGTTCGCCGAACATCTTCACCGAGATCAGGTTCACGGTGAGGACCACCGCGAGGGCGATGAGCGCGATCACCCACTGCGGTACGTCCGAGAACATGCCCCAGTAGTGGGTGTAGACGGCGACCGCGGTGATGTCGGCGATACCGGTGGTGGCCCAGTTCAGGAAGTACATCCAGCCCGCCGTGTACGCGCCCTTCTCGCCGAGGAACTCCCGGGCGTAGGACACGAAGGCGCCGGACGAGGGCCGGTACAGGACCAGCTCGCCGAGGGCGCGGACGACGAGGAACGCGAAGACGCCGCAGACGGCGTACGCGATGAACAGGGAGGGGCCGGCGTCGGCCAGCCGGCCGCCGGCGCCGAGGAAGAGGCCGGTACCGATGGCCCCGCCGATGGCGATCATGTTGACGTGCCGGGCCTTGAGGGACTTGCTGTAGCCCTCGTCGCCCGCGTCGACATGGGGTGCGGCCGGTGTGCGCGTCTCTTCTTTGAGGTGCTGCTCGCTCACGCCTCGGGTCCGCCTTCCGTGGAACTGGTCGTGCGTGGGGATCGCACGATGTCGGTGAGGGTGGTCTCGACGCGGTCGAGGTGGTGGGACATGGCCTCCACCGCGTCGTGTTCGGAACCGTCGATCAGTGCCTCGACGATGGCCCGGTGCTCCCTGTTGGACTGCTCGCGACGGCCGCCCAGTTCGTTGAGGAAGGCCGACTGACGCGCCAGTGCGTCCCGGATCTCCTCGATGACCCGGCGGAACACCGGGTTCTGGGCGGCCTCCGCCACGGCCAGGTGGAACAGCGTGTCCATCGCGACCCAGGCGGTGGTGTCGGTCTCCCGCTCCATCCGGTCCAGGAGGTGCGCCATATGGTCCAGGTTCTCCGGGGTGCGGCGGACCGCCGCGTACCCGGCGACCGGGATCTCCACATGCCGACGCACTTCCAGCAGGTCGCTCGCCGCGTAGTCGCCGAAGGTGGGGTCCTCGACGGCGTTCGCGATCACGAAGGTGCCCTTGCCGGTGCGGGACTGGGTCAGTCCCATCACCTGGAGGGCGCGCAGTGCCTCACGGAGCACCGGGCGGCTCACTTCGAGCTGCCGGCACAGCTCCGCCTCGGAGGGGAGCTTGTCACCGATGGCGTACTCGCCGCGCTCGATGGCGCCGCGAAGGTGGGTGAGCACCGCTTCCATGGCACTGACGCGCCGGGGTGCCGAGCCACCTGTCTGGCTGTCTGACAGGTTCACGGGGGTGATCCTGCGGGTGACGGGACAGGGCTGTCAAGGGGTGACCGGTTCGATCTTGGCGCTGGTCGGAGGGTGGATCACCCTCCGACGGTCGGGCGCCGGGGCCGTCGTCAGCTGAGGCCACCCGCCGCGAGCAGCCCGAACAGCAGCACACCGACGACGATCCGGTACGCCACGAAGACGTTGAGGGAGTTGTGGGTCACGAACCGCAGCAGCCAGGCCACCGAAGCGTATGCGACCGCGAACGAAACGGCTGTTCCCACAAGAAGCGGCGCGGCGCCGACGCCGGCCCCGAGGGCGTCCTTCAGTTCGTACAGCCCGGCGCCGGTCAGGGCTGGGATGCCGAGGAAGAAGGAGAGCCGGGTGGCGGCGACCCGGTCCAGGTCGAGCAGCAGCGCGGTGGACAGGGTGGCGCCCGAGCGGGAGAAGCCGGGGAACAGCAAAGCGAGGATCTGCGAACCGCCGACGAGCATCGCGTCCCGGAAGGAGGTGTCGCCCTCCCCGCGCTTGTGCCGTCCCACCCGCTCCGCGGCCCACATGACCGCGCTGCCGCCGATCAGCGACCCGGCCACCACCCACAGCGAGGCGAGCGGCCCCTCGATCAGCGGCCGGGCCAGCAGCCCGACGAGCACGATGGGGACGGTCGCGGCGATCACCCACCAGGCGAACCGGTAGTCGCGCTGCTGCCGCTCCCCCGCGTCGAACAGCCCCCGGAACCAGGCGCCGGAGATCCGCGCGATGTCCTTGCGGAAGTACACGAGCACCGCGGCGATGGCGCCGACCTGGATCACCGCGGAGAACCCGACGACCGCGCGGTCCTCGACCTGGATCCCCATGAGCCCCTCGGTGATCTTCAGATGGCCCGTGGAGGACACCGGCAGGAACTCGGTCACCCCTTCCACCGCTCCGAGGACGACGGCCTGACCGACGGTGATGGCGCTCATGTGGTCCAGTTCTGCTCAGCGGAGGACGCGACGACAGGCAGTGTCGTACTACAGCCGGGTAAGGGCCCCGAACAGCTGGACGAGTGCGCGGCTCACATCCAGAGAGCCTCGGCCAGTGCCACCCCGGCGAAGGCCGCGCCCAGCCCCGCCGTGACGCTTCCGATCACGTACAGGGTGGCCTGGAGGCGGGCGCCGTCCTGGGCGAGCCGCAGCGTCTCGTAGGAGAAGGTCGAGTAGGTGGTGAGCGCCCCGCAGAGTCCGGTGCCGAGGAAAAGCCGCAGGTCGGAGCTGGCGGCGCCGGCGGCAACGGCACCGGTGAGCACACCGAGGACGAGGGACCCCGCGACGTTGACGGTGAACGTGCCCCAGGGGAAGACCGTGTCGTGCCGGGACTGCACGGCCCGGTCGGTGAGATAGCGCAGCGGTGCGCCGACCATGCCGCCGACAACGACCAGCACCCAGTTCACGACGTTCTCTTACCTTCCTCATGTGTTCCGGCGGGGGCGGCCGGGGCGACGACCTCGCACGCGTCGAGCGTCACCAGCCCGTCGGGGACGAGCTCCGCCAGTTCCGGCAGGAAAGCCCGCACGCGATCCTCGGTGTCGACGACGACCACCGCGACGGGCAGTTCCTCGCTGAGTGACAGCAGTCGTGAGGTGTGGACGATCGAGGAGGCGCCGAAGCCCTCGATGCCCCGGAACACGCTCGCGCCGGCGAGGCCCGCCGTGTGCGCCCGGTGCACGATCTCGCTGTAGAGCGGCCGGTGGTGCCAGGTGTCCTGCTCGCCGATCAGGACGGTCAGACGCAGGGCCGGCCCGGTGAGCCGGGGCCGCGTCCGGTGGTCCGCCGCGGCGGCGGTATGCGCTGTGTCAGGGGTCATCGTCGCCTCCGTGCCAGGGTCAGGCGTGCCATGGTGGCCGCGACCCCGACCGCCGCGAGGGCGGCCAGGAGGGTCGCGGCGAGGTAGGCGAGGGCGGTGCGGGGGTGGCCCTCGCCGACCAGGTTCCGGATGTCGACCGCGTAGGTCGAGAAGGTGGTGAAGCCGCCGAGCACACCGGTGCCGAAGAAGGGCCGGACCAGGCGGTGGGCCGCCCACACGTCGGTGATCACGACCATGAAGAGGCCGATGACGAAGCAGCCGACGACGTTCACCCACAACGTGGTCCAGGGGAAGCCGGTGGCGTCGGTGGGCCAGAGCAGGGACGCGCCGTAGCGGGCGGTCGCGCCGATGCCACCGCCGACGGCGACCACCGCGACGACAGGCCCCTGGCCGTGCCACGGGGACGGCCGTCGGGCGGGCACCCGCGCGGTGGCGGGGGCCTCGACGGCTTCGGCCCTGCCGGAGTGCGGGACTGTCATGTACGTACGTCTCCTACTCGCGTCCGCACCGCCGCACCGCCCGGCGGATCGCGGCTGGTCGACAGCGTAACGCGGGGGCCGGGCGGCGGCTCAGCCGCCCGGCCCCGGCAGTTCGCACACCGCGACGCCGCGTTCCCACAGGCTGCCCAGAACGAGGCGGCCGTCGGCCACGCAGGCACTGGTGACCATGCGGAACCGGGAGTGGCGGTCGACGGCCGTGTGGACGATCCCGCCCTCGTCGTCGACGGTGACGACCCCGGCGAAGCCGAGGGGGCGGTACGGCGCCCGCACCGCGACCCGGCTCGCGGCCCGGCGCACGGCGGGTCGGGCGCGGTGGAGCAGGTCGAGCGCGGCGATGCGCGGCCCGGCGAGCGCCACCCGGATCAGCCCGTCGGGGCCGCGCCACATGTTGTCGGGCGAGCCCGGCAGATCCTCGACGAACGGTTCGGCGGTGCCCGCCCCCGGTCCGGTGAGCCGGTGGCGGAGGAGCCGCCGGGCGCCGGTCTCGGCGACCACCAGGAACGACTCGTCGGCGGACGGGGCAAGGCCGTTGGCGAACTGCAACCCGTCGAGGACCACCTCGGGCTCCTTCTCCCCCGGTGCGAGACGCAGCAGGCGCCCGGTCCCCGTGTGTTCGACGATGTCGCCGATCCACCGGTCGAGGGGGTAGCGGCGGGTGGAGACGGTGAAGTAGACCGTCCCGTCGGTGAGGACCACCACGTTGCTGCAGAACCGCAGCCGCTCGCCGCCCGCCTCGTCGGCGAGGACGCGGACGGTGCCGTCGCCGGTGGTGACCCGCAGCAGGCCCCGCTCGGCGTCGCACACCAACAGGTCGCCGTCGGGCAGGAGTTCGAGGCCGAGCGGCCTGCCGCCGGTGTCGGCGATCGTCTCGACGCGGGCCCGCCCCGGTGCGGCGAGGCCCTCCAGCCTGAGGACGCGGCCGTCCTCGACGCCGGTCAGCACCCGCCCCCGGTCGTCGGCGACGACGTCCTCGGGTCCGCGCCCGCCGATCCCGACGAACGCGTACGGTACGAGGCCGGTGTTCCGTTCGTGCGCGCTACGCGTCGTGCCCGCCATGTCGCCTCCCGGTGGTCGTCCGGTCGTGGTGGATCGGTTGCGGTGGACCGCTCGTGCCGGTCCGATTGTGGGTGGACCGCTCGTGCCGGTCCGGTCGTGGGCGAACCGCTCGTGCCGGTCCGGTCGTGGGCGAACCGCTCGTGCCGGTCCGGTCGTGGTGATCCTCGGGTCGGTGGCCCATCCTCGCAGGCGGCCGCTCCCGTGTCCGCGACCTCGGGTTAGGTTGGCCCCCACCGATCGAAGAGGTTGTGCCGTGCCCGCTCGCCCCCGCCTGCTGTATGTGACGGATCTGGCCTACCCGGCCCGCGGCCGGCGCTACGGGGACGAGGACGTCTTCCTCACCTCGCGGTTGCGCGCGGAGTTCGACCTCGCCCTGTGCCATCCCCTGGACGCGGTGGCCCTCATGGACGGCTTCGACGCCGTCGTGGTGCGCAACAGCGGGCCCGTGCTGCACTACCGGCGGGAGTACGACGCCTTCCGCGAGCGGGCGGCGGCGGGCGGCACCCCGGTCCACAACCCGCTGACCGGCCGGGGAGACATGGACGGCAAGCAGTATCTGCTCGACCTCACACGGGCCGGGTTCCCGGTGATCCCCACCGTCGACCGGCCCGAGGACCTCGGCCGGCTGCCCGAGGCCGACGTGTATGTGGCGAAGCCGAGGGCCGGCGCCGACTCGATCGGCCTGCGCTTCCTGACGGGTGCCGAGCTGGCGGATCTGACCTCGGATCTGACCTGGGACGGCGTGCTGGTGCAGCCGCGCGTCGACTTCCGCTACGAGGTGTCCTTCTACTACGTCGACGACACCTTCCAGTACGCCCTGCACGCCCCCGACCCGGAACGGCGCTGGGTCCTGGAGCCTTATGTGCCCACGGAGGCCGACCTGGCCTTCGCCCGGCGGTTCATCGACTGGAACACCCTCGACCACGGCATCCAACGGGTGGACGCCTGCCGCACCCGGGAGGGCGATCTGCTGCTGGTCGAGTTGGAGGACCTCAACCCGTATCTGTCCCTGGACCGCGTCCCCGAGTCCACCAGGGACGCCTTCGTCGAGGCCATGGCCGCCTCCCTGCACGGTTTCCTGCGCGCCGCCGGCCGCTGACCGGCCGGAGGGGCGCCGTACGTCGAGACGCGGGTCGTTCTCCCTCGGGCGAGGGTGCTGGACCGGTCTCTCGGTGCGTGGTCGATTCGTCCCAGATTCGGGCTCTGCAAGGGGGAAGCCACACGGGCCCCTCTCCGGTCGACCGAGGTCAGGCCGGCTCCAAGCATCACCTGATCACCGATGGGCAACGCACTCCGCCTGCGGCTCCCTGTTCTCCCTTCTGGCGCCTGCGGATCCGCTGGGAGCGACGCCTACCGGCAGTGCGACCTGCTTGGTCAGCCGTCGATTGTGGCCGAAGCCGTCGCCACCACCCTCACACCCGCTTCCCTCAGGGCCACACAGGTCGCGTCGTCTTCGGACGCATCGGTGATGATCATGTCCAGGTCCTCGGGACCGCAGATCTTCACCATGCCGGTGCCGGGGAACTTGGTCGTGTCCGCCAAGAGCACCACCTTGTCGCTAGCGGCAATCATGGCTCGTCGGGCGGGCACTTCGGCCACGGTGGTGTCCATGACCTGGCCCCCGGGCCGGAGTCCGCAAGCACCCATGAAGAGCCAGTCGGCGTGAACCTGGCGGAGGTTGTCCTCGGCCATGAAGCCGTCCAGCATGCGTGCCTCTCGGACGACCATGCCCCCCAGCAGCATCAGGTCGACGTTCTCATCAGCGATGAGTTCGTCATACACCGCGAGGTTGTTGGTGATCACGGTAATCCGGCGACCGCGCAGTTGAAGTGCCAGCCGGTGGACCGTCGTGCCGCTGTCGAGAATGACAGATTGGCCGTCCTCGACCAGTGCCGCTGCTCGGGCGGCGATGGCGTCCTTCTCTTCCACCTGGGCTTCGGCGGCCTCATCGAAGGGCGGTTGATCGTTCTCGATGACTGCCCCGCCGTGAACGCGGGTGATCAGCCCGTCTGCCTCCAGTTTGAGGAGGTCCCGGCGGATGGTCGCCGCGCTGGCGTCAAGCTGCTCGGCAAGGTCGGTTACGGAGGCAGTGCCGCCGGAACGCAGGGACCGCAGGATGATTTGGTGTCGTTGTTCAGCCAGCACGCAACGGGACACTACACGCTGCTGGGCAAGGCAATCTTCCTACTCACAGCCGCAGTTGACGGCCAGGCATGCAGAGCCGGCGGCGCTGACGCTGTGCTGCTTGCCCAGCCCACGGGCTGGTCGGTTCAGACCCCTTGTGGACGGACCTCGGGCTTCTGGCGCTTCTTCGCGGTACTGCGGCCTCGCCTCACCCCGTGCTACGCGCACGGGGTGAGGCAGGGCCCCACACCACAGCCTGCCGGGTCGGTGCTTGAACGTCGGCCTGGGGACGGCGGCCTTGCGTACTCCCTCACCCTCCCGTCCAGGCCGAGCCGGAGCCCCGTACTCGGTTCGGTGGGTTGGCCCCTCTTGCTACCGGTGGCTGAACCACGCCATCGCCGGGAGCGCTCTGTCGTCGTAGCCGAACAGGGCCTGGTTCTCCCAGCCGTTTCCGGAGGACGCGTCCGTGGGGTCCCAGCCGTTGCCGTTGACGGCGGTCCAGGTCGACTCCCAGTAGAAGACGCCCAGGCCGCGGCCGTTCGGCACGGCTTCGACGATGCTGGCGACGTCCTTCATCCAGCGTGTCTGACCGGTGGTGGTGGCCGGGTAGCCGGACACCAGCTCGCTCGGCACGTCGATGATGTTCTCGTGCGCGTCCTCGCTGTCGAGGCGGAACGGGTAGGCCGTCTCGGCGAGGAACACCGGCTTGGCGTAGCGAGCGGCCGCGTCGTCGAGGGTGGTCTGGAAGTCGGCGAGGGTGCCGTGCCAGTAGCCGTAGTAGGACAGGCCGATGACGTCGAACCTCACATTGTTGGCGACGGCGTTGTCGAACCACCAGCGGGTGCCGGACAGGTCACCGCCCTTGGCGAGGTGCAGCGCCACCTGCGTGGAGGAGTTGACCGCCTTGACCGCGTCGTAGCCGGAGTTGAGCAGTCCGGCGAGCTGCGGCCAGTGGGAGGTGGAGCCCGCGGTCCACAGCATGCCGCCGTTGATCTCGTTGCCGACCTGGACCATGTCGGCCGTGGTGCCCTGGGACTTGAGGGCGTTCAGGACGTCGTAGGTGTGGTTGTAGACGTCCGTCCTCAGCTGACTGTAGGAGTGGCCGGTCCACGCGGACGGCACGGTCTGGGCGCCGGGGTCGGCCCAGGTGTCCGAGTAGTGGAAGTCGACCAGCAGCTTCATTCCCTGCGCCTTGACGCGCTTCGCGGCGGCGAGCACCCGCGCCTTGTTGTTGTAGCCGTCGGCGGGGTTCACCCAGACCTTCAGGCGCGCCCAGTTCTGGCCGGCGCCCTTGAGGATGGCGAGGGCGTCGCCGGTGGTGCCGGAGCTGTTCCTGTAGACGCCGCCCTTGGCCTCGCTCTTGATGAGCGAGGACACGTCGGAGCCCTTGACGGACAGGCCCGTCCTGCCGGAGGCGAAGGTGAGGTCGTCGACGTTGAGCCAGTTGCCCGCGTTGGCGTCGGAGGTGACGCTGATGGTGCACTGGTTGTTCGTGACCGCGATCGAGGTGACGATCCGGATCCAGCCACTGGCGGAGACCGGGATGTCGGTGCGCTGCTCGGCGCCGCCGCAGTTCTTCAGCGCGATGTACGCGGAGTTCTGGCCGCCGCCGGACCGCACCCAGGCGGTGAGCTTGTAGTTCCCGTTGGTCAGCCCGGACAGGTACTGGTAGGTCTCCACCTTGTAGGCGGACGCCGACCAGTGGGAGAGGCGGTGGCTGCCGCCGTGGCCACCGGACTCGGTGAAGGAGGCGGAGTTCTGTCCGGCCGCCGAGTACGTCGACCAGCCGGCCGGGGTCGCGGTGCCCGTGCCGTCGGACTCGAAGCCCCCGTTGGTCAGGGTGGAGGCCGCGTGGGCGGAGCCGGCGGGCACTGTCGTGAGCGCCAGGCCCGCGAACAGCGGTATGAGCAGGGCCCTGAGGGCGCGTCTCGCGTGGAACATCGTCGTCCCTTCGACGAAGGCGGGGACCTGGTCGCGCGGTGCGAGGGTGGCGCCGCGCCCGAAGGCCGTGGGCGCGGCGCCACCGTGACCGACCGGACGTCCCCAGGAATCCGGCCGGTGTTCGGGGGGGTCGGTCAGGGGTCGAGTCGGACGACCCTGACGCCGTCGGCGGGCACGGCGAGTCGGCCCGTCGCGCGCTCGCCGGTGAGGAGCTCGGTGCCGTCGCCGTCCAGCGGCACCTTCACGTCGAGCGCGGTGTGGTTGATCGCGAAGAGGAAGTCGCCCGACTCGCCGGTGCGGCGCACCACCTCGACGTCGCGGGGCAGTTCGGCGGGGGGCGCGATGCCCGCGTCGTCGGCGGCCCAGCCGAGCAGCGCGTCGAGGCCGTGCGCGTCGAGGCGGGTCGACACGTACCAGGCGGAGCCCTCCCCCAGCCGGTGCCGGGTGACGGCGGGCCGGTCGGCGGCCAGCCCGTCGGCGTACGTCCAGACCGTGTCGGCGCCGTCCGGCACCACGAACTCGGTCCACACGTCCCCGGTCAGCTCGGAGCCGTCGGGCCCGGTGATCCGTACGCTCTCCCCGGCGAGCAGTGGCGAGAACTCCTCCACGGTCAGGCCGAGGACCTCGCGCAGGGCGCCGGGGTAGGGGCCCTCGTGGACGGCGTCGTGCTCGTCGACGATCCCCGAGAAGTACGACACGACGAGGGTGCCGCCGTGCTCGACGTACGCCGTGAGGTTGTCCCGCGCGGCCTCGGTCATCAGGTAGAGCGCGGGAACGACGACAAGGGGATAGGCCGACAAGTCGGCTTCCGGGTGGGCGAAGTCGACCGTGAGGTGGCGGTCGTAGAGGGCCTCGTAGAAGGCGTCGGCGCGTTCGCGGGCGTCGTGGTCCTCGCTGGGGCGCCACTGGAGGTTCTGCGCCCACCAGGAGTGCCAGTCCCACAGGACGGCCACGTCGGCGACGGTGCGGCTGCCTCGGATCTGGCCGAGGGAGTCGAGGGACGCGCCGAGTTCGACGACCTCGCGCCACACCCGCGAGTCGGTGCCGGCCTGCGGCAGCATCGCCGAGTGGAACTTCTCGGCGCCGCGCCGGGACTGCCGCCACTGGAAGAACATGGCGCCGTCGGAGCCGCGCGCCACATGGGCGAGGGAGTTGCGGGCCATCTGCCCGGGGGCCTTGGCGGGGTTGCGGGCCTGCCAGTTGACGCCGGAGGTGGAGTGCTCCAGGAGCAGCCAGGGGGCGCCGCCGGCGACGGACCGGGTGAGGTCGGCGGCCATCGCGAGGTTGACGTGGGTGCGGCGGCCGTCGGTGATCAGGTAGTGGTCGTTGGTGACGAGGTCGACCTCGCGGCCCCAGGCCCAGTAGTCGAGGGAGTCGCACTGGCTGAGGGCGGTCATGAAGTTGGTGGTGACGGGGATGCCGGGCGCGAGGCGGTGCAGGATGTCCCGCTCCCGGACGAAGTTCGCGCGGATGGTGTCGTCGGCGAACCGCTTGTAGTCGAGGGCCTGGCCGGGGTTGCCGACGGTGGGTGACACGCGCGGCGGGTTGATCTGCGCGAAGTCGGTGTAGTGCTGGCCCCAGAAGGCGGTGCCCCAGGCCTCGTTGAGCGCCGCGACATCGCCGTACGCGCGCTCCAGCCAGCGGCGGAAGTGCGCGGCGCACGTGTCGCAGTAGCAGGCGGAGACGGGCACCCCGTACTCGTTGTGCACATGCCACAGGGCGAGCGCGGGGTGGTCGGCGTAGCGCTCGGCGAGCCTGGTCGTGATGTCGGCGGCGGCGGTGCGGTAGTCGGGGTTGCTGTGGCAGATGGCGCCGCGGGAGCCGAACTCGTAGCGGGTGCCGTCCGCGGCCACGGGCAACGCCTCGGGGTGCTCCCGGTAGAACCACACCGGGGGTACGACGGTGGGGGTGCCGAGGTCGGCGCGGATGCCGTGGTCGTGGAGCAGGTCGAGCAGGCGGTCGAGCCAGGCGAAGTCGTAGACGCCTCGGGAGGTCTCCAGCAGGGCCCAGGAGAAGATGCCGACGCTGACCATGGTGACGCCCGCCTCGCGCATCAGCCGCACGTCCTCGTGCCAGACGGTTTCCGGCCACTGCTCCGGGTTGTAGTCCCCACCGAAGGCGAGCCTGGTGAGGCCCGTGGGGGTGGTCTCCGGCATGGATCTCTCCCGTTGCGTCGATCATTTGGGAACGTGCACACACAGCGGTGGCGGTGTGAGCCCAACATAACCGCACAGCAACAACCATTGACAAGTGTCCAAGATGTTTCTCTACTGTGAACGCTCACAGAAGCATGGCACGGTCCTTCGCAACAGGTGAGGACCCAGGTCAGGGGAGAAACATCCATGCCCAACATCACGAAGCACCGGCGCTTTGTGGCCACTGCCGTCGCCGTGACGCTCGGCGCGACCACACTCGCCGCCTGTGGCGGGTCCGACGACGACGGCGAGGCCCAGGCAGGGCCGGCGAAGCTGACGTACTGGACCTGGACGCCGGGCATGGACAAGGTGGTCGACCTGTGGAACAAGGGTCCCGGCAAGGAGCAGCAGATCACCGTCACGGTGAAGAAGCAGGCGTCCGGCGACACCCTTGTGACCAAGATCCTCACCGCGCACAAGGCGGGCAAGGGCCCCGACCTGGTGCAGGCCGAGTACCAGGCGCTGCCGACCCTGGTCAGCAATGACGCGGTCGCCGACATAGCCAAGGAGTCGGGCGACGCCAAGGGCAAGTTCGCCGACGGCGTCTGGCAGCAGACGACGCTGGGCTCGGACGCGGTCTACGCGATCCCCCAGGACATCGGGCCGATGATGTTCTACTACCGCGAGGACCTGTTCAAGAAGTACGGCCTGACCGTCCCGAAGACCTGGGACGAGTTCGCCGAGACCGCGCGGAAGCTGAAGAAGGAGGAGCCGGAGGTCGATCTGACCACCTTCTCCGCCAACGACTCGGGCCTCTTCGCCGGTCTCGCCCAGCAGGCGGGCGCGAAGTGGTGGACCACCGAGGGCCAGAAGTGGAAGGTCGGCATCGACGACGCGGCGACGCGGAAGGTCGCCGACTTCTGGGGCGGTCTGGTGAAGGAGGGCGCCATCGACAACCAGCCGATGTACACCCCGTCCTGGAACAAGGCGCTCAACACCGGCAAGCAGATCGCCTGGGTCAGCGCCGTGTGGGCGCCGGGCACCCTGACCACGGCCGCGCCCGACACCCAGGGCAAGTGGAAGATGGCCCCGCTGCCGCAGTGGTCCGACTCCGAGAACGTCACCGGCAGTTGGGGCGGCTCCTCGACCGCCGTCACCACCGACTCGAAGCACAAGGGAGCCGCCGCGAAGTTCGCCGCCTGGCTGAACACCGACCCGCGGGCGCTGACCGCGCTGGCGAAGGAGGGCGGCATCTACCCGGCCGCCACGACCGCGCAGACCAGTGACGCGTTCGTCCAGCCGCCGGCGTTCTTCTCCAACCAGTCGGACTTCTACACCGCAGCCGCCGAGATCGCCAAGACCACCGCGCCCTCCGCGTGGGGCCCGAACGTCAACGTCGCGTACACCATCTTCAAGGACGCCTTCGGCGCCGCCGCCAAGGACAAGTCGGACTTCGGTGCCGCCCTGAAGACGATGCACGACGACACGGTCGCCGACATGAAGAAGCAGGGCTTCGAGGTCTCCGAGTGACCAGCGCACACCGGAAGTCGTACGGGGTCAAGGGGGCCCCGTATGCCTTCCTGGTCCCCGCGACGGTCCTCTTCGCCCTCTTCTTCGCGCTGCCCATCGGCTACGCGATCTGGCTCAGTCTGCACAAGGTGCAGGTCAACGGGCTGGGCCTGGGGTCGGGCGCCCGGCAGGAGGTGTGGGCGGGGCTGGAGAACTACACCGACGCCCTCAGCGACTCCGAGTTCCTCGACGGCGCGCTGCGCGTACTGGGCTACGGCGCGATCGTCGTCCCCGTCATGCTCGGCCTGGCGCTGGTCCTCGCCCTGATGCTGGACAGCGACAAGGTGCGGCTCGCCCCGTTCACCCGGCTCGCGATCTTCCTGCCGTACGCGGTGCCGGGCGTCGTGGCGGCCCTGCTGTGGGGCTTCCTCTACCTCCCGGACGTCAGCCCCTTCTACTTCGTGCTGGAGAAGCTGGGGCTCCCCCAGCCGGACCTGCTCGACGGCGGCGGTCTGTACGCGGCGCTGTCGAACATCGCGGTCTGGGGCGGCACCGGGTTCAACATGATCGTCATCTACACCTCTCTCCAGGCGATCCCCGCCGAGGTCTACGAGGCGGCGAAGCTGGACGGCGCGACCCCGCTGCAGATCGCCCTGCGCATCAAGATCCCGATGGTGGCGCCCTCACTGGTGCTGACCTTCTTCTTCTCGATCATCGCCACCCTCCAGGTGTTCAGCGAGCCGACCACCCTCAAGCCCCTCACCAACTCCGTCTCCACGACGTGGAGTCCGCTGATGAAGGTGTACGTGGACGCCTTCGGCAAGGGCGACATCCACGGGGCGGCAGCCGGCGCGGTGGTGATCGCCCTGGCCACGCTGGTGGTGTCGTTCGGCTTCCTCAGGGCCGCGAACTCCCGGAACAAGCGGAACGTCAGTCAAGGAGCCGCACGATGAGTTCTCTTGCCGTCCGCAAGGCCGCCCCGGCCGCGGGCACCACACCAGGCACGGCGCAGGGCCCGCCGCTGCGCCGCAGGATCGCGCTCGTCCCGACGCTGACCCTGCTGCTGGGCGCGCTGTACTGTCTGCTGCCGGTCGCCTGGGTCGTGATCGCGGCCACCAAGTCCGGCAGCGAGCTGTTCTCCACCTTCACCTTCCTCCCGGGCAGCGGCTTCGCGGACAACCTGTCCGACCTGAACGCCTACCGCGAGGGCATCTACTGGCAGTGGATGGGCAACTCCGCGCTGTACGCGGGCCTCGGCGCCGTGCTGTCCACCGCCGTCTCCGCGATCAGCGGCTACGCGCTGGCGATCTACCGCTTCAAGGGCCGCGAGGCCGTGTTCAGCGTCCTGATGGCGGGGGTGCTGATGCCGCCGGTGATCCTGGCGATCCCGCAGTACCTGCTGCTGGCGAAGGCGGACCTCGCCGACACGTACTGGTCGGTGCTGCTGCCACTGGTGCTGTCACCGTACGGCGTCTACCTGTCCCGGATCTACGCCGCCGCGGCGGTCCCCGCCGACGTGGTGGAGGCCGGGCGGATGGACGGGGCGAGCGAGTGGCGGATCTTCGTCAGGATCGCGCTGCCGATGATGGTGCCCGGTCTGGTGACGGTCTTCCTGTTCCAGTTCGTCGCCGTCTGGAACAACTTCCTGCTGCCGTACATCATGCTCAGCGACGACGAGAAGTTCCCGATCACCCTGGGCCTGTTCACGCTCCTCGAACAGGGTGCCAACACCCCCGCGCTCTACACCCTGGTGATCACGGGCGCGTTGCTGGCGGTGCTCCCGCTGATCGCGCTGTTCCTGGTCATCCAGCGGTTCTGGAGCCTTGATCTACTGTCCGGGGCCGTAAAGTCATGACCATGAGCAACACGGGAGGCAGGCGCAAACCGCCGACCATTCACGACGTGGCGCGGGTGGCGGGGGTCTCCCGGGGCACCGTGTCACGGGTGCTCAACGGCGGTCACTACGTCAGCCCGGCTGCGCAGGAAGCGGTCAACGCGGCGATCCGCAAGACGGGTTACGTGGTGAACCGGCACGCCCGCTCACTGATCACGGGCCGTTCCGACTCGATCGGCTTCCTGCTCACGGAACCGCAGGAGAAGCTGTTCGAGGACCCCAACTTCAACGTCCTGCTACGGGGTTGCACCCAGGCGCTGGCCGCGCACGACATCCCCCTGCTGCTGATGGTGGCGGGCACCGAGGACGAGCGGCGCCGGATCATGCGGTACATCACGGCGGGCCACGTCGACGGGGTGCTGCTGGTGTCCAGCCACTCCGGTGACCCGGTCGCCGAGCAGCTCCGGGACGCGGGGGTGCCGCTCGTCCAGTGCGGCAAGCCCATGGGGCTCGGGTCCAAGGTGAGCTATGTGGCGGCGGACGACCGCGACGGCGCCCGGGACATGGTGCGCCATCTGCTGTCGCTGGGCCGCCGCCGCGTCGGCGTGGTCACCGGGCCGCTGGACACACCGGGCGGTGTGGACCGGCTCGCCGGCTACAAGGAGGTGCTCACCGAGGCGGGCGTCGAGATCGACGAACGGCTGATCGTGTCCGGCGACTACAGCCGGGCCGGCGGTCAGGTCGGCGCCGAACGCCTGCTGGATCGGGCGCCGGACATGGACGCGATGTTCGTGGCGTCCGACCTGATGGCGCAGGGCGCGCTGACGGCGCTGCGCCGGGCGGGCCGCCGGGTGCCGGAGGACGTGGCCGTGGGAGGGTTCGACGACTCGACCGCCGCGACGGAGTCCGTGCCCGCCCTCACCACGATCCGCCAGCCGTACGACCGGATCAGCAACGAGATGGTGCGGGTCCTGCTGGCACAGATCGGCGGCGAGGACCCGGCCGCGGTGATCCTGCCCACGGAGCTGGTCCGGCGGGACTCCACCTGAGGCGCCGCCGCGCCCGGGCGGCGGACCTCAGTGGTGCGGCCATGTGCCGCATCCTCCCCGCACGGGACGCGGAGCGCATGCGCGCCGTGGCGGGCGGTAAGTGCCGGAAGCCGCACGTCATCACCCGAACGGTCGCCCGAGGATCGGCCGTCACCGGCATCGGAACGCCGACTCGGGGGTACTCGGCAGGCGCCGACTGCGGTTCCGGTTGGACACTGGAGTGCGGCCGGTGTGTGCCGGTGGACTAGACCAGGACGCGACTGCCATGAACAGCGAGACGAAACCCAGGGGCACGACGAGTGTCGTGTCCACCCGATCCGTGTGCGGAGCACCCTGCTGGGTGAGCCTCACCAGCCGGGACCTGCCGGCCACGGAGGACTTCTACGAGGCCGTGCTGGGCTGGACGTGGCGCACGGCGAAGCTCGGCGACCACTTCCGGATCGCGCTGGCGGACGGTGTGCCGGTCGCGGGGATCGCCGGAGTGGCGACCCTGTGGCAGATGGCGGTCGCCTGGACGCCCTACTTCGCGGTGTCCGACGCGGACGCCGCCGCCTCACGGGCCCGTGAGCGCGGCGGCACCGTCGCGGTCGGCCCGCTGTCCTTCCCGCCGGGCCGGGCGGCCCTGCTGGCCGACCGCCACGGGGCGACGTTCGGGATCTGGGAGGGGGAACTCTTCACGGACTGGGAGGTCTGGCACCGGGCCGCGCCCGCCTTCGTCCGCCTCCACACCCGGGACGCCTTCGACGCGGCCATCTTCTACGGAGAGGTCCTGGAGTGGGCCTCCGGGAAACCGGGCTGCTGCGAGGTCCGCTACGAGGCCAACGAGGTCGTCCTGCGCAGCCAGGGCGACGTCGTCGCCCGGATCACCTCCGGGGCGCTGGAGGCGGCGCCCGATCCCACGATCCGGCCGCACTGGCAGATCCACTTCTCGGTCTCCGACGTGGCCGCCTGCGTCGAGGCCGCCCAGCACCACGGCGGCACCGTCCTCACCCAGGGCCCGCACGAGGCGGTGCTGCGCGATCCGGACGGCGCCCAGTTCACGATCACCTCAGACCGCGAGCCCTGACCGGCCCGGCGGCCCGGCGACGGGCCGCCGTCCGGACGAGTACAGGGACTGCTCGTCCCCCAGTGGCTGGTCGGCGACATGTCCCCGCCACAGCACGAGACCGTGCCGCCGCTCCCAATGGGCGGCGTACGCCCCTTTGACGACCCGGTCCGGCACGTACAGCAGCGGCGCGAAGGCGACCAGGGGCTCCCACACCAGGGCGAGTACCAGGCAGACGACCATCAGGTAGGCGACGAAGCCCGGGGTGAAGCTGCGGCGCAGGGACTCTCGCGGTGTGGGCAGCACCGCGTCGGGATCCGCCAGGGGGAGCGCTGTCTCGAAGTCGCGCTTCTCGGTTCCCCGTCGGCCGACGGTGCAGGACAGCAGCCCGATCAGCGCGAGGAACACCGCCAGGGCCGCGCTCACCTGCCAGAAGTCCTCCGGCGGCGTGGGCACGCCCCGGACGGCGAACACCACCGGCACGGTCACCGCCAAGGCGGCGGCCGCCTCGGCGACCGTGATCAGCTGGTGGTGGACATATCTGACCACTGCCCTCTCCCCTCGGCCCCCGCCTCCCCCGGGTCGGGCGCCACCGCCCACTATGCGCGCGCCGTCGGCCTCGCAGAAAGCCCTCCGGCGGTGTTCTCATCCTGTCGGCCGACGTTCAGCCACCGTTCACGTGGTCCTGGAGGGCCGGGAGAGGACCAGCAGGCCGCGGGCGGCGACCAGGATCTCGGTGCCCGCCTTGTGCTCCGTCTCGTCGGGCGTGCCGTCCGGCTCGGCTGCGGTGTCGACGCGGGTGGTCCAGCGCTCCCCGTAGGCGGTGCCGGGCAGGCGGAAGGCGACAGGCTCCCAGTGGCCGTTCAGCAGCAGGAGGAAGGAGTCGTCGACGACGGGCCTGCCGTACGGGTCGGGTTCGGCGATGGCGTCGCCGTTGAGGAACACGGCGACGGAGTGGACGTCGGGGCGCGCCCAGTCCTCGTCGGTCATGTCGTGGGCGTCCGGGGTCAGCCACACCAGGTCGGGCAGCGGCTGGTCCGGGCGGGTGGCGGTGGAGCCCCGGAAGTACCGGCGTCGGCGCAGCACCGGGTGGGCGGCGCGCAGGGCGATCAGCCGCCGGGTGAAGTCGAACAGCGCGCGCTGCTCGTCGTCGAGCCGCCAGTCGACCCAGGAGACCTCGTTGTCCTGGCAGTAGGCGTTGTTGTTGCCCCCCTGGGTGCGGCCCAGCTCGTCGCCGTGGCACAGCATGGGGATGCCCTGGGAGAGCAGCAGGGTGGACAGCAGGTTGCGCTGCTGGCGGGCGCGGAGCGTGAGGACGCGTGGGTCGTCGCTGGCGCCCTCGGCGCCGCAGTTCCACGAGCGGTTGACGCTCTCGCCGTCCCGGTTGCCCTCGCCGTTGGCCTCGTTGTGCTTGTCGTTGTACGAGACGAGGTCGCGCAGGGTGAAACCGTCGTGCGCGGTGACGAAGTTGACGCTGGCGCGCGGCCGGCGGCGGCTGTGCTCGTACAGGTCGGCGGAGCCGGTCAGCCGGGAGGCGAACTCTCCGAGCATGCCGGGCCGGCCGCGCCAGAAGTCCCTCACGGCGTCCCGGTACTTGCCGTTCCACTCGGACCACAGCGGTGGGAAGTTGCCCACCTGGTAGCCGCCCTCGCCGACGTCCCACGGTTCGGCGATCAGTTTGACGCGGCTGATCACCGGGTCCTGCTGGATGAGGTCGAAGAACGCCGAGAGCCGGTCCACCTCGTGGAACTGGCGGGCCAGCGTGGCCGCGAGGTCGAAGCGGAAGCCGTCCACGTGCATCTCGGTGACCCAGTACCGCAGCGAGTCCATGATCAGTTGGAGCACGTAGGGATGCCGCATCAGCAGGCTGTTGCCGGTGCCGGTGGTGTCGTAGTAGTGCTCCCAGTCGCCGTCCACCAGCCGGTAGTACGAGGCGTTGTCGATGCCCCGGAAGGACAGGGTGGGGCCCTTCTCGTTGCCCTCGGCGGTGTGGTTGTAGACCACGTCGAGGATCACTTCGAGGCCGGCGGCGTGCAGCGCCTTCACCATCGACTTGAACTCGGTGACCTGCTGGCCGCGGGTGCCGTGGGCGGCGTAGTCGTTGTGCGGCGCGAAGAAGCCGATGGTGTTGTAGCCCCAGTAGTTGGCGAGGCCCCGGTCCTGGAGCACGCCGTCCTGCGCGAACTGGTGCACCGGCATCAGCTCGATCGCCGTGACGCCCAGCTCGGTGAGGTGCTCGATGATCGCGGGGTGCGCCAACCCGGCGTAGGTGCCGCGCAGTTCGGCGGGGATGTCGGGGTGGGTGCGGGTGAGGCCCCGGACGTGGGCCTCGTAGATCACGGTGTCGGCGTACGGCCGTCGGGGCCGGCGGTCCTCGCCCCAGTCGAAGTAGGGGTCGGTGACCACGCCGAGCATGGTGTGCCCGGCGCTGTCGTCGGTGCGGTCGTACAGCGAGGGGTGGTTGTCCACCTGCCCGTCGACGGCGCGGGTGTACGGGTCGAGCAGCAGCTTCGCGGGGTTGCAGCGGTGTCCTGCGGCCGGGTCCCAGGGGCCGTGCACGCGGTAGCCGTAGCGCTGTCCCGGTCCGAGGCCGGGGACGTGGCCGTGCCAGACGAAGCCGTCGACCTCGGTGAGCGGGACCGTGCGGGAGTCGCCGTCGTCGTCCACGAGGACGAGGTCGACTCCCTCGGCGACCTCGCTGAACAGCGCGAAGTTGGTGCCGGTGCCGTCGTAGGACGCGCCGAGCGGGTAGGGCTGCCCGCTCCACACGGTTACGGGCTTGAGCGACGGCGGCCGCGCGGGCGGCGCCTTGTCCACCCGCGCGTCGTCCTTGCCGGCCGGCCGCGCGGACCCGCTCCCGCCGGATCGCGCACGCCCGTTCCGCTTCCCCCGCCCCGTCACCGCGCGGCGTCGCAGGTGCTCGACACGGTCGGCACCGGGCTCGCGAGCCGGTCCGCGCTCGCGGCGGCCGCGGCGGTGTCCGGCACGCCGGCCGGGGTGTCGCCCTGCGGGCCGGCGAGCGCGACCACCCGGACCTCGCGCGGTACTTGGAGGACCTCGCGCAGCGTCGGCGAGGGGGCCGTGGGAACGAGGGGGACGCTTTCGTCGACGGGGGCGCGCTGGGTGAACCAGATGACCGTGCTGCCGGTGTCGGTGGCACAGCAGCCCCAGCCGTCGCTGAGCGCGGCGATGCGGGTCAGGCAGGGGCGCAGCTCGCGGTCGGGACGCAGCTCGCGGTCGTTCTCCGCGATGGCGGCGATGAGGTGCTGCCCGTTCCACCACATCTCGACCGAGGTGTTCTTGTCCGACGCGTGCTCGTCGATCGCGTGCAGCAGCAGTTCGGCGCTGTGGCAGACGGGTTCGACGAGGGTCTCCAGGTCCCAGAACCGGAGGTGGGCGGCCAGGATGCGCCTGACCCGTCCGACCCGTTCCGGACTGACTTCCACGTCGAGGTGGTAGTAGCGAGGCACTGCGGTCTTCATCGTCGTTGGCTCCTCACCGGCGAAGCTCCCGCCCCGCTCCGTCCCTCCTGGAACGAGCCCCGGAACGGTCCGCGGGACGCATTCGGGACACGGAGCGTGAGCACCGATCACTTCTGAGTCAGCTCCCAGCGTGGGGTGGCTACGCCATTCGTGCAACACGAGCGACGGAAGAGGTGGTTGAAGCGCCAACAAGACGCACGGTGGCCGCCCGTGCACCATGAGTGAAGGCACCGGCTCCTCATGCGTCGGTGCTCCTCAGTGCACGGCCTCCCACGGGAAGCGTGCTCCACCGAGAGTGCCGGGAGGTGATCAGCACATGCTGCTGCCCGCCAAGAACGAGGTGGCCAGACAACTGCGGCGCTACCGCATGTGGGAACGCGTGATGCTCGCGGCTCCCGCGGACAGGGCCGCCCGGGACCATTTCGAGGACTCGGGCTACACGCTGTGCGTGCTGATGGGAAAGCGCTGCGCCCGGGAGGCCGTGGCCGCGGCCGAGCGCTATCTCCAGACGACTCTGCCCGCGTACCTCCAGGAGCAGACCGGTCAGACCCGCAAGAGCCGTGCGGTGCCCCACGGCCCACCGTCCGAGCGGCGTTCCGCCGCCGGGTGGTAGGGCAGTCGGCACCCGTTCGGCGCATTTCCCATCCCGAGTTCGGCGGAGGTGAGACCCATGAGCCAGACCCCGGCCATCGGCCGTATCCCCATCAGGGACGTCCGCCCGCTCGTCGAGTGCGGCAGGCGTCCCGCGAAAGCGGTGGTGGGAGAGACCTTCGAGGTCACCGCGACGCTCTTCCGGGAAGGGCATGGCGTCATCGCGGCCAATGTGGTCCTGAAGGACCCTGAGGGCCGCCCCGCGCCGTGGACGCCGATGCGGGAACTCGGGTCCGGGACCGACCGGTGGGCCGCCTCGGTCACCCCGACGTCGGTGGGCCGGTGGACGTACCGGGTGGAGGCCTGGGGCGACCCGGTCGCCACCTGGCGCCGGATCGCGCACATCAAGATCCCGGCGGGCATCGACGGCGGTCTCGTCCTGGAGGAGGGCGCCGAGCTGTACGAGCGTGCCGCCGCCGGGGTCCCGGAGGCGGACGCTCACGCCGTGCTGATGACCGCCGTGCGGCGGCTGCGGGACGACACGCTGCCGGTCGCGGAGCGCTTCGCGGCGGCGTCGGCGCCGGAGGTGGAGGAGGTGCTGGCCCGGCATCCGCTGCGGGAGCTGGTCACCTCCTCGGACCCGCTGCCGCTGCTGGTGGAACGCGAACGCGCCCTGTTCGGCTCCTGGTACGAGTTCTTCCCCCGCTCCGAGGGCACCGCCGAACAGCCCCACGGCACCTTCCGCACCGCCGCCCGGCGGCTGCCGGCGATCGCCGCCATGGGCTTCGACGTCGTCTACCTCCCCCCGATCCACCCCATCGGCACCACCCACCGCAAAGGACGCAACAACACCCTCTCCCCCACCCCCGACGACGTCGGCGTGCCCTGGGCAATCGGCTCCCCCGAGGGCGGCCACGACAGCGTCCACCCCGACCTGGGCACCCTGGAGGACTTCGACCACTTCGTGGCCGAGGCCCACGCCCTGGGCATGGAGGTGGCCCTGGACTTCGCCCTCCAGTGCTCCCCCGACCACCCCTGGGTCGACAAACACCCGGAGTGGTTCCACCACCGCCCCGACGGCACGATCGCCCACGCCGAGAACCCGCCGAAGAAGTACCAGGACATCTACCCCATCGCCTTCGACGCCGACATGCCCGGCCTGATCGCGGAGACCACCCGGATCCTGCGGCACTGGATGGACCACGGCGTGCGGATCTTCCGCGTCGACAACCCCCACACCAAACCGGTGGTGTTCTGGGAACAGGTCATCGCGGACATCAACCGCACCGACCCCGACGTGATCTTCCTGGCCGAGGCCTTCACCCGCCCCGCGATGATGCACACCCTCGCCGCGACCGGCTTCCAGCAGTCCTACACCTACTTCACCTGGCGCACCACCAAGCAGGAGCTGACGGAGTACGCCACCGAACTCGCCGGCGACGCCGCGAGCTACATGCGCCCCAACTTCTTCGTCAACACCCCCGACATCCTGCACGCCTTCCTCCAGAACGGCGGCCGCCCCGCCTTCGAACTCCGCGCCGTCCTCGCCGCGACCCTCTCCCCCACCTGGGGCGTCTACTCCGGCTACGAACTGTGCGAGAACACCCCCCTCAAACCCGGCAGCGAGGAATACCTCGACTCCGAGAAGTACCAACTCCGCCCCCGCGACTGGACCACCGCCGAACGCGAAGGACGCACCATCACCCCGCT
>NZ_LIQX01000375.1 GCF_001418475.1 Streptomyces ossamyceticus
CTGGGCCCGCCCGACCGCCGATGCCGTTGACCTCGGCGGTCGGGCGGGCCCAGACGCGCTCCAGGGTGGTGTGTCCCGCTTCTCCGTGTGCCGCCGTCGACCTGGCCGTGCGCAGCCACCGCTCCTCGTCGAAGGGCAGTTCGGCGAAGAGTTCGCGTTCCCGGTCGGTGAGTTCGACGATGCCGTCGTAGAAGCCGGGGATCGCCACGCGCGCGTGCTCGTCGTGCAGAGCGGCGACCAGGCGGGCGACCTCGGTGGCCGGGTTCGGGACGGCGCCGCCGAAGGAACCGGAGTGGATGTCCTGGTCGGGGCCGTACAGCCGGATCTCGCATTCGGCGAGGCCACGCATGCCGGTGCACACGGTGGGGGTGTCCTCCGACCACATGCCGGTGTCGGAGACGACCACCGCGTCTGCGGCCAGCCGCTCGGCGTGCTTCTCGACGAGGGCCCGGAAGTGGGGGGAGCCGGACTCCTCCTCGCCCTCGACGATCATCTTGAGGTGGACGGCGGGGGTGCTGCGGCCGGTGGCGGCGAGGTGGGCACGGACGCCGAGTGTGTGGAAGAACACCTGGCCCTTGTCGTCGGCCGCTCCGCGCGCGTGGAGGCGGTTTTCCCGGATGACGGGCTCGAACGGCTCGCTGTTCCAGCCGTCCTCGCGGGCGGCGGGCTGCACGTCGTGGTGGCCGTAGACCAGGACGGTGGGGGCGTCGGGGTCCTCGGACGGCCATTCGGCGAAGACGGCGGGGGCGCCCGGTGTCTCCCAGACCTCGGCGACGGGGAAGCCGGTCTCCCGGAGCTTGGCGGCCAGCCAGTCGGCGCTGCGGCGTACGTCCGTCGCGTGCTCGGGCTGCGCCGACACCGACGGGATGCGCAGCCATTCCACGAGGTCGTCGAGGAAGGCGGCACGGTGGTTCTCGATGTACGTACGGACGGCGCTGTCCGGGGTCTCGCTCATGCTCACGAGACTATCGGCCCGCACCGGCGTACTCGTCCGGCGGTTCGTCCCCGAACGACCCCCGGGCCTCGTCCGGCCACGCGGGGACCTCGGATCCCGGCTCCTCCAGGAGCAGCCGTTCCAGAGCCGCCCGGTCGGACAGGTTCTCCGGTCGTACGACGTCACCCGTACGTACGTACAGGAATGCGGCCCCCACGGACTCCAGGGGCACGCCCCGCTGCTCGGCCCAGGCGAGGCGGTACAGCGCGAGCTGGAGGGGGTCGGCGGTGCGGGCGCGGCTGGTCTTCCAGTCGACGATCTCGTACCTCGTCGTCCCGTCGCGGTCGGTGTCCCGGTACACGGCGTCGATGCGGCCGCGTACGACACGTCCGGCGATCCCGAGCTGGAAGGGCGCCTCGACGCGGTACGGCGTGCGGTGGGCGTAGGGGGTGCGTTCGAAGGCTTCCTTGAGTGCTTCCAGATCCCGTTCGTCGGCGATCTCGGCCTCGCTGCCGGGCAGGTCCTCCGGTTCCAGCATGGGCAGCCGCAGTTCTTCGAAGCGGGCCTCCACCCAGGCGTGGAAGCGAGTGCCGCGGCGCGCGGCGGGCTGCGGGGGGCGTGGCATGGGGCGCGCGAGTTCCTGGGCGAAGCCGTCGGGGTCGGCGGCCAGGCGCACCAGTTGCGACGCCGTCAACGACGCCGGCAGGGGCACCTCGGTGACCTTCGCGCGGGCGCGCAGAAGCTCTCCGGTGAGGGCGTCGAGATCGCGGTCCCAGGAGGCGATGGTGCGGGCCTCCTCGGGCGTCAGGTCGTCCTCGGCGGGGTGTCTGCGGGCGTGCGGCACCGAGGGCGTGCGTGCGCCGTGGCCGGGACGTGGGGACGGGGTCTCGGCAGGGCGGTCCATGGTCCAGGAGTCCCAGTCGGCGGCGTCCTCCTCGGAAGACCCGTCCCCCGGAAGGTCGTCGGGGAGGCGGCCCTGGTGGCCGTCGTCCAGGTGCTCGTCGTCCGGCGGAGGCGGCCAGTCCGGGTCCTCGTAGGCGTACGGGTCGTCCGCACCCTCCAGGTGGGTGTCCTCGGGGGCCGAGGCACGCTCCAGGTGGGCCAGGACGGTCTCGGCGGCCGCGCGGCGGCGGGCCAGGGCCGTGCCGTCCAGCGGGAGCGGCCAGGCGTGGTCGGCGGACGCCTCGCGCAGGGCGGGGTTCTCCGCGCCCTCCTCGGGTGCGTCGGCCCAGACCTCGATCTCGCCGAACCCGGCGGCGCAGTGGTCGTGAAGGGCCGTGAGGAAGTCGGACGGGCCGCGCGGGCGCTTCTGGGAGGGGCCCCACCAGTGGCCGGAGCCGAGGAGCAGGGAGCGGGGTCGGGTGAACGTCACATAGCCGAGGCGGAGTTCCTCGGTGTGCTGGTGGTCCTTCATCGCCTCGTGGAAGGCCTTCAGGCCGCGTGAGTCCCAGGCCTCCACGTCAGGGAGGGTGTCGGCGTCGCCACGCAGTTCGTGCGGCAGGACCCTGCCCTGCGCGGTCCACTTCTCGCGGCCCTGGGTGCTGGGGAAGGTCCCGGTGACGAGGCCGGGAACGGCGACGACGTCCCACTCCAGGCCCTTGGACTTGTGGGCGGTGAGCACCTTGACGGTGTTCTCGCCGCCCGGAAGGGCGTTGTCGAGGCCCTTCTCGTACTGGGCGGCCGTGCGCAGGAAGCCGAGGAAGGCGAGCAGGGTGGCCTCGCCCTCGCTGTTGGCGGCGAAGGAGGCGGCGATGTCGAGGAAGTTGGAGAGCGTCTCGCGGCGACGTGCGGCGAGCGCGTGCGGGGAGGCGGAGAGTTCGACTTCGAGGCCGGTGACGGCGAGCACCCGGTGGAGGACGTCCATGAGCGGGTCGGCGAGCGAGCGGCGCAGGTCGCGCAGTTCGGCGGCGAGGCGGGCGAACCGTACGCGCGCGTCCGGCGAGAAGGGCAGCCCGTCGTCCTCGCCCTCGGCTTCGAGGGGCAGTTCGAGGAACGTGTCGAGCGCGTCGGCCAGCGAGATCACCTCGGCCGGGTCGACACCCTCGACGGCGGCGGCGAGCCGGCGGTCCGGATCGTCGTCGGCGCCCACGCGCGCGTGCGACACGAGAAGCCTGGCCCGGCGTCCCAGGAGGGCGAGGTCGCGGGGCCCGATGCGCCAGCGCGGGCCGGTGAGCAGGCGGACCAGGGAGGCGTTGGCGCCGGGGTCCTGGAGGACCTCGCAGACGGCGACGAGGTCGGCCACCTCGGGGAGGTGGAGCAGCCCGGAGAGACCGACGACCTCGACCGGGATGTCACGGGCGACGAGCGCGCCCTGGATGTCGGCGAAGTCGGTGGCCGTACGGCACAGGACCGCGATCTCGCCCGGTTCCTTGCCGGTGCGTACGAGGTGGGCGATCGAGTCGGCGATCCAGCGGAGTTCCTCGGCGTGGGTCGGCAGCAGTGCGCAGCGGACCAGGCCGTCGCGCTCGGCTCCGGGGGCGGGCCTGAGGGCCTCCACGCCCGCGTGCATCGCGCGCAGGGGCTCGGCGAGGCCGTTGGCGAGGTCGAGGAGGCGGCCGCCGCTGCGACGGTTCTCGCTGAGCGCCTGGCGGGTCGCGGAGCGGCCGTCGGAGTGGGCGAAGTGCTCGGGGAAGTCGTCGAGGTTGGCGACGGAGGCACCCCGCCAGCCGTAGATGGCCTGGCAGGGGTCGCCGACGGCGGTCACGGGGTGACCGGTGCCGCCGCCGAACAGGCCCGCGAGCAGGACGCGTTGGGCGACGGAGGTGTCCTGGTACTCGTCGAGGAGGACCACCCGGAACTCGTCCCGCAGCAGGCGGCCGACCTCGGGCAGCCGGCCGAGACCGGCCGACAGGGCGATCTGGTCGCCGAAGTCGAGGAGGTCCCGTTCGCGCTTCGCGGCTCGGTAACGGCCGACCAGTTCCGCGAGTTCCCGGCGGGCGGCGGCCGCCTCGGGGACCTTGCGGAGGTCCGCGTTGGAGAGCTTGGCGCTCTCCAGGTCGCGCATCAGCTCGGCGTCGTACGCGCGGAGCTCCTCGGGGCGTACGAGGTGCTCGGCGAGCTCGGAGTCGAGCGCGAGGAGGTCGCTGACGAGGTCGGGGAAGGAGCGGGTGAGCGCCGGGTAGGGGCCCGGGGACTCGCGGAGCACACGCGCGGCGAGCTGGTAGCGGGTGGCGTCGGCGAGGAGGCGGGAGGTGGGCTCCAGTCCGATGCGCAGCCCGTGATCGGTGAGGAGCCGGCCCGCGAAGGCGTGGTACGTGGAGATCACGGGCTCGCCCGGGGGGTTGTCGGGGTCGATCACGTCGGGGTCGGTGATGCCCGCCTTGACCAGGGCCTTGCGCACCCGCTCGGCGAGTTCGCCGGCCGCTTTGTTGGTGAAGGTCAGGCCGAGCACCTGTTCGGGGGCGACCTGTCCGGTACCGACCAGCCAGACCACACGCGCGGCCATCACCGTGGTCTTGCCCGAGCCTGCTCCGGCCACGATCACCTGCGGGGCGGGCGGCGCGATGATGCAGGCCGTCTGCTCCGGGGTGAACGGGATGCCCAGGAGCTCCTTGAGCTGCTCGGGATCAGTGATACGGGCGGACACCCCAGAGAGGCTAGCGGCGGCCACTGACAACGGACGCCGGATCACCGCCCCGGCGGGGACAAGCACTGGTCAACAGGGGTGGTGCTGTGGATCACGTCGGTCACTCGACCACGTGGCGGCCCTCCGGGCGGGCGCTGCAGGACGCCCGGAAAGCGCAGTGTGCACAGTGTTGTCCGGCCGTCGGGGAGAAGCGCTCGTCGAGGACCTTGCCGGCGGCGTTGGCGAGGAGGCCGCCGACCCAGTCGCCCTCCAGAGGTCCCTGAGCCTGCACCTTGGGAAGCGTCTCGCCACCGTTCTTCTTGGCGGCGCCCTGCCGCAGCTGGACGAGTTCGGCGCCGCCCGGTTCGGGCCGTGCGCCGCCGAAGGGCTCGTCGACGGCCCCCTCGCGGACCGCCAGCTGGTAGACGGCGAGCTGCGGGTGCCGTTCGACCTCGGCGGCGGTCGGCGCCTGTTTGCCGGTCTTGAAGTCGACCACGTAGGCGCGGCCTTCGGCGTCGGTCTCGACCCGGTCCATGGACCCCCGGATGCGCACCTCGTAGTCACCCGCTTCCAGGGTCACGTCGAAGTCCTGCTCGCTGGCCACCGGGGTACGTCCGGCACGCAGCCCGTTCGAGTCGACGTGCCAGGTCAGGAAACGTTCGAGCGCCACGCGCGCGTGCTGCTTCTCCTGGTCGGACTTCCAGGGCGCGTCGAAGGCGAGCGCGTTCCACACGGAGTCGAGGCGCTCCATGAGGACGTCGAGGTCGGCGGGGGTGCGTCCGGAGGCGACCTCGTCCGCGAGGACGTGCACGACGTTGCCGAAGCCCTGGGCGGCGGTCGCGGGCGCGTCTGCCTTCACCTCGCGCCCCAGGAACCACTGCAGGGCACAGGTGTTGGCGAGCTGGTCGAGGGCGCTTCCGGACAGCACGACGGGCTGGTCGCGGTTCCTGAGCGGGACCTTGCTCTCGGTGGGTTCGAACATGCCCCACCAGCGGTACGGATGCGCCGACGGCACCAGGGGACGGCCGTCCTCGTCGCTCAGGGCGGCGAGCCTGGCCAGTCGCCGGGCGGCTGCCGCACGCAGCGCGTCCGACACCCGCGGGTCGACCGTCGTGGCCCGCAGCTCGGCCACGAGGGCGGCCACGGCGAGCGGGCGGCGGGGGCGGCCGGTGACGTCCTTGGGTTCCACACCGAGTTCGGCGAGGAAGCGGGAGGGCTGGTCGCCGTCGTCGGCGGGGGCCTTCACCGCGGTGACGACGAGGCGTTCACGCGCGCGCGTGGCGGCCACGTAGAACAGACGCCGCTCCTCGGCGAGCAGCGCTCCGGGGGTGAGCGGTTCGGCGAGGCCGTCGCGGCCGATGCGGTCGGCCTCCAGGAGAGAGCCACGGCGGCGCAGGTCCGGCCAGAGGCCCTCCTGGACGCCCGCGACGACGACCAGGCGCCACTGAAGGCCCTTGGAGCGGTGCGCGGTCATCAGGCGCACGGCGTCGGGGCGCACCACCCTGCCGGTGAGCGTGTCCGCGGCGATGTCCTCCGCCTCGATCTCCGCGAGGAAGTTGAGCGCGCCGAGACCTCCGCTGCGTTCCTCAGCGCGGGCCGCGGTGGCGAACAGCGCGCACACGGCGTCGAGGTCCCGGTCCGCGTTGCGTCCGGCCGCCCCGCCGCGCCGGGCGGCCCGCTCCAGGCGCCTGGGCCACGGCGTGCCGTCCCACAGCTCCCACAGTGCCTCCTCGGCCGTGCCGCCGCCGGCAAGACGCTCCCGCGCCTTCCGCAGCAGCGCGCCGAGGCGTTGCGCGCCCCGCGCGTACACGGGGTCGTGGGCGACCAGCCGTTCCGGTTCGGCCAGGGCGCGGGCCAGCAGCTCGTCCGAGGGCGGCGGCACGGGGTTGCCACCGGCCCGCTCCTCCTCGCGCAGGGCACGGCCCAGCCGCCGCAGATCGGCGGTGTCCATACCGGCGAGGGGGGAGGCGAGGAGGGTGAGCGCGGTCTCGGTGTCCAGCCAGCACGTGGCCGGCTCGGGAGAGCCGGACGGCTCGCCGGCCTCCGCCGCCGGAACGCCATCGGGCGCGTGGTCCGCCTCCGAAGCCGCACTGCCGTCGGGCCCATCGTCCGCCTCCGAAGCAGGACCGCCATCGGGCCCGTGGTCCCGCTCCGGAGCCGACCCGGCGTCGGGCTCGTCGTCCGCCTCCGGCGCCCCGCCGGTTCCGGTCTCTCCTGCCCTCTCGCTCTCTTCTGCCCCGTCGCTCTGTCCTGCCCTCGCGTCCTCTTCGGGTTCCACCGGCCTCTGTGCGGCCGTCGAGCCGGTGTCCCCCAGCTCCGCCCGGGCGACCGCTCGCAGGGCCGTCAGGAGGGGCTGTACGGCCGGCTCGTGGCGGAGCGGCAGGTCGTCGCCGTCGATCTCCAGGGGTACGCCCGCTGCCGTGAGGGCACGTCGCATCGACGGGATCGTGCGGGCACCCGCGCGTACCAGGACGGCCATCTCACCCCAAGGGACACCGTCCTCCAGATGGGCCCGGCGCAGGACGTCCGCGATGTTGTCCAGTTCGGTGCCCGGCGTGGGGTACGTGTAGACCTCGACGCGTCCGCCGTCCCATACCGGACGGAGCTCGCGGTGGGCCCGTACCTTCTCCGCCGGGAGGCGGGTGAGCGGCATGCGCTGCGTGAGCAGTCGGGTGGCCGCGAGCAGGCCGGCCCCCGAGCGGCGGGAGGTCCGGAGGACGGCGACCGGCGCGGGGCGTCCGTCCGCGCGGGGGAAGGCGGCCGGAAAGTCCAGGATGCCGTTCACGTCGGCGCCCCGGAACGTGTAGATCGACTGGTCGGGGTCGCCGAGGGCGACCAGGGTGCGGCCGCCGCCCGCGAGGGCCCTCAGCAGCCGTACCTGCGCCGGATCGGTGTCCTGGTACTCGTCGACGTAGACCGCGTCGTACTGCCCGGCCAGCTGCTCGGCGACGCCGGGCCGGCCGGCGAGGAGCACCGCGCGGTGGACGAGTTCCGCGTAGTCGAGGACCCCTTGCAGGTCGAGGACGTCGAGGTACTCGGCGAGGAAGGCGGAGGCCGCGCGCCAGTCGGGGCGGCCGATGCGGTCGGCGAAAGCCCGCAGGTCGGCGGGGGCCAGGCCCAGCTCACGGCTGCGGGCGAGGACCGCGCGGACCTCGTCGGCGAACCCGCGCGTGGTGAGGCAGGCGCGCAGCTCGTCCGGCCAGCTCACGTGCGCGAGACCGAGGCGTTCGAGGGCGGGCTGGCCCGCGAGCAGCTCACGGACGGCGACGTCCTGCTCTGGACCGGACAGCAGGCGCAGCGGTTCGACGAACAGGTCGCTGTCCTGGTGGGCGCGGACCAGGGCGTAGCAGAACGAGTGGAACGTGGTGGCCCGGGGGGCGCGCGCGGCGCCCATGCGCAGCGCCATGCGGTCGCGCAGCTCGACGGCCGCCTTGCGGCTGAAGGTCAGGACGAGGACGCGCTCGGGATCGGTTCCGCGAGCGATGCGGGCCGCCACGGACTCGACGAGCGTGGTCGTCTTTCCGGTGCCCGGACCTGCGAGAACGAGCATGGGGCCCGCCTCGTGGTCAACCACGGCGGTCTGCTCGGCGTCCAGACGAGGGGGACTCGATCGGACCGGTGGGGTACGCACCAGTCGGTAAGCGCCACGGCTCCCCTGTCGCACCTGGGTGTGCGACAGGCGCCTGGTGGAGGAAGAGGAGCTCACGTGGTTCGCCGGTCCTGGTGGGTGTGCTGGTTGCCCTGCCCCTACTCGTGGAGAGCGGTGGCGGCGGGGTGAGGGGGACACGTGCAGCCGACGCTACGCCGACGGGTGGCGCGGAAGCTCAGCTTCCTCTTGTTCCCTCCCGACTCACGCGGCACGTGCGTCCCTCGCCCCACGAACGTACGGCATGCCACCGCCGTGCCCCGCTTCCCCCGTACGGGGGCGCCTCGACGGTTGGCGGACGCGGAATGACGTCAGGTGTGATCTTCCGCGCGTTCGCCGCCGTCCCGACCGGCACGTCCGCCGCCGTCCTTGCCGGCGCGTTCGCCGCCGTCCCATTCGGCACGTTCGTCGCCGTCCCAGCGCGCCCGTTTCATGTCGAGGCGCGGCACATGGCCCTCGGCGGCGCGGCTCGCCTCACGCAGGGGCGTGCCCTCCGTCCGGTAGTGACCCAGCGCTCTCAGCTCGTGGCCGGGGAGCAGATGGCCGTCCGCGCGGACCACCCGCCACCACGGCACGGCACCCCCGTAGAGGGCCATCACGCGGCCCACCTGGCGCGGGCCGCCCTCCCCCAGCCACTCGGCGACGTCCCCGTACGTCATGACCCGCCCGGGCGGGATCAGCTCGGCGACCTCGAGGACCCGCTCCGCGTACTCCGGCAGGGCGTCCGCCGGAAGGCTCTCCTCGCTCATCCGGCCCATCCTGCCCCACCCCACCGACAATGGGACGTGGTGGCCGACGCGTGCGTCCCTCGCCCCAAAGACCGTCTTCGGGCAGACTGTGCGACCCCGCATTGCACCCTGATGCCCCTGTGTGCCCACCCGGCATGCCACCATCGTGCGGGCGGTGACTGGTGATACGAGACCAAGAAGAGACGATGAAGCAGCAGAGCGTGCACCCCGATGACGCGGCGGGCACCTCTGACGCCTCGTCGCGCCCGGACGCCGCCGACGGGGACGACAAGGGCGCCGAGACCGCCGCCCCGAAGGACCCGGCGAACACCGCGCCCGCGGAGACATCGCTCTCCCCCAGGGCGCGCGACGACCGGCACGACGACACGTCGTCGCAGGTCGGACCGGGTACCGACGTCCCGGACGAGGGGCACACCGAAGCGGTCGAGGGCGACGAACCGCTGCTCCCCGCGCGCGTGCACCGTCCCTCGGACCTCATGCGGCTGTCGGTCGGCATCCTCGGGATCATCGTCCTGCTGGCGATCGCCGCGTTCGCGCACGGCACCACGGCCGGCCTCGAACAGGACATCAACAAGGGCACGGGCCAGGCACCCGACCTGATGATCAAGCTCGCGGGCCTGGGGTCGAGCATCGCGATCCTGCTGGTCCCGGTCGCCTTCGCGATCGAGCGCCTCATCAAGCGGGACGGGCTGCGCATCGCGGACGGTGTGCTCGCGGCGGTCCTGGCACATGGGGTGACCCTGGCGACGGACCTGTGGGTCGCCCGCACCGCCCCGGACTCGATCCAGGAGGCGCTGACCCAGCCCTCCCCCGGCGACATCCACGCCCTCACGGACCCCGTCCACGGCTATCTCGCGCCGGTCATCGCCTACATGACGGCCGTGGGCATGTCCCGCAGACCCCGCTGGCGCGCGGTGCTGTGGATCGTGCTGCTGCTGGACACGTTCTCCATGCTGGTCGCCGGCTACACGACACCGTTCTCGATCATCCTGACGGTACTCATCGGCTGGACGGTCGCCTACGGGACGCTCTACGCCGTCGGCTCGCCGAACGTGCGCCCCACCGGCCGGACCCTGATGGCGGGCCTGAGGCGGGTCGGCTTCAAGCCGGTCAGCGCCGCCCGCGAGGAGGCCTCGGACGCCACGGAAGGCGGCGACCGGGGCCGCCGGTACTTCGTGACGCTGGAGGACGGCCCACCCCTCGACGTGACCGTGGTCGACCGGGAGCAGCAGGCACAGGGCTTCTTCTACCGCGTCTGGCGGCGGCTGACCCTGCGCGGCATCACCACGCGCCGCAGCCTGCAGTCCCTGCGCCAGGCCCTGGAGCAGGAGGCGCTCCTCGCGTACGCGGCCATCGCGGCCGGCGCCAACGCCCCCAAGCTGATCGCGACCTCCGAACTCGGCCCGGACGCGGTGATGCTCGTCTACGAGCACACCGGCGGACGCACCCTGGACTCGCTGTCGGACGACGAGGTCACCGACGAACTGCTGCACGACACCTGGGCCCAGGTGAAGGCCCTGCAGTCACGCCGTATCGCGCACCGCAGGCTGGTGGGCGACGCGATTCTGGTGGATCGTTCCGGCACGGTGATCCTCACCGATCTGCGCGTCGGTGAGATCGCGGCCGGCGACCTGGTGCTCCGCATGGACGTCTCCCAGCTGCTGACCACGCTCGGGCTCCGGGTGGGCGCCGAGCGGGCGGTGGCGTCGGCGGTGAGTGTCCTCGGCCCCGACGCGGTGGCCGACTGCCTGCCGATGCTGCAGCCCATCGCGTTGTCCCGCTCCACGCGCGCGACCCTGCGCAGACTGGCCCGGGAGCGGGCGGAGCGCGAGCGCGAGGCGGTCCTGGAGGCCTCCCAGCTGGCCAAGCAGGCCCGCGCGGAGGAGCACAAGGAGGCCGAGGCGGGCAAGACCGCCAAGAAGGCCGTACGAGCCGAGCAGCGCGCGGAGAAGCGGGCCATCGACGAGGCTCTGGAGGAGGCCCGTGAGGAGGACCTGCTCACCCAGATCCGTCACCAGGTGCTGCTCATCAGGCCGCAGGCGCCCGTCGAACCGGCCCGCCTGGAACGGGTCCGGCCGCGCACCCTGATCAGCTTCATCGCCGGTGCCATCGGCGCGTACTTCCTGTTGACGCAGCTGACCCACATCGAGTTCGGGCCGCTCATCAAGAACGCCGAATGGGGCTGGGTCGCCGCGGCGGTGTTCTTCTCCGCGCTGAGCTATGTGGCGGCGGCGATGGCCCTGCTGGGCTTCGTACCGGAACGGGTGCCGTTCCCGCGGACGGTGGCGGCGCAGGTCGCCGGGTCGTTCGTGAAGATCGTCGCCCCGGCGGCGGTGGGTGGTGTGGCGCTCAACACGCGCTTCCTGCAGCGGGCGGGGGTACGGCCGGGTCTCGCGGTGGCCAGCGTGGGCGCCTCGCAGCTGTTCGGGCTGGGCTGCCACATCCTGATGCTGCTGGCCTTCGGCTATCTCACCGGAACCGAGAAGACGCCGTCCCTGTCGCCGTCCCGCACCGTCATCGCGGGCCTGTTGACGGTCGCGGTGCTGGTCCTGGTGGTGACGTCGATCCCCTTCCTGCGGAAGTTCGTCGTCACGCGCGTGCGGTCGCTGTTCGCCGGTGTCGTCCCCCGCATGCTCGACGTGCTGCAGCGGCCGCAGAAGCTGGTCACCGGCATCGGCGGCATGCTGCTCCTCACCGGCTGCTTCGTGATGTGCCTGGACGCCTCGATCCGCGCGTTCGGTGACGAGAACGCCTCGATCAGCATCGCCAGCGTCGCGGTCGTCTTCCTCGCGGGCAACGCGCTGGGCTCTGCGGCGCCGACGCCCGGCGGTGTGGGCGCGGTCGAGGCCACGCTGACGGTCGGTCTCATCGCCGTCGGCCTCCCCAAGGAGGTCGCGGCCCCCGCGGTCCTGCTGTTCCGGCTCCTGACGCTGTGGCTGCCCGTGCTGCCGGGGTGGCTGGCCTTCAACCAGCTGACCCGCAAGGGCGCGCTCTAGCGGGGCGGTGCGCCGCCTCCACGCGCGCGTGGAGGCGGATCAGGCCTACTCACCCGCTCGGCCCGCGCCCCGAGCGCACCGCACGGGGCGGCTTCAGGATGAGGGCATGCCCACCTCGCTCCGGCTGCGCGCCGTCACCCTGACCGCCATGGCCGTCGTGCTGTCCTGGTCGGCGGCGGGCTGCGGCAGCGAGGCCAGGGGCAAGAACGAGGATCTGACGACCCAGAAACTGGACTGGAAGGACTGCCCGGCGCCCTCGGCGTCCGAGGGCGGCGGTCCCGCGCCCTCGCCCCTGCCGAACGGCACCCCCTGGCAGTGCGCAGCCATGAAGGCTCCTCTCGACTGGGGCGACCCCAAGGGCGACACGATCGACATCGCGCTGATCCGGGCGCGGTCGAGCGGTGGCCAGGACCGACGGATCGGCTCGCTCGTCTTCAACTTCGGCGGCCCCGGGGGCTCGGGCGTCAAGGGGCTGCCCGCCTTCGCCGCCGACTTCACCACACTGCGCACCCGCTACGACCTGGTCAGCTTCGATCCGCGGGGAGTCGGTCGCAGCGCGGGCGTCGAGTGCGAGGACAACGAGGAACTCGACGAGTACTTCCAGCAGGACCAGACGCCGGACGACGCGTCGGAACGGAAGGAACTCCTGGACAGCACGAAGACGTTCAACGCGGCCTGCGAGGACAACTCCGGCAAGACCCTCCCGCACGTCGGCACCCCGGACGCCGCACGCGACCTGGACCTGATGCGCGAGGTACTCGGCGACGACGAACTGCACTACTTCGGCATCTCCTACGGCACCGAACTCGGCGGCGTCTACGCCCACCTGTTTCCCAAGAACGTGGGACGGGCCGTGTTCGACGCCGTCGTCGACCCGACACAGACACCGGAACAGAGCAGCCTCGGGCAGGCCAAGGGCTTCCAGCTCGCTCTCGACAACTTCGCCGAGGACTGTGTGTCGAAAGCGGAGGAGTGCCCGGTCGGCGACACCGCGCAGGTCGTCAAGAACCGCATCACGACGCTCCTCGACGACCTCGACCGCAAGCCGATCCCCGGCGTCTTCCCCCGCGACCTGACGGAGTCCGCCGCCACCACCGGGATCGCGCAGGCCTTGTACTCCAAGGACCTCTGGCCCTATCTGACCGAAGGGCTCCAACAGGCGTACGACGGGGACGGCCGGCTGCTGATGCTGCTGGCAGACTCGATGAACGGACGCAACGAGAACGGCGAGTACAGCAATCTGGCCGCGGCGAACGTCGCCATCAGCTGCGCCGACGACAAACAGCGGTACACCACGAAGGACGTGGAGGCGAAGCAGGGAGAGTTCCGGGCCGCATCCCCCGTCTTCGGTGACTGGCTCGCCTGGTCCATGCTCACCTGCACCGACTGGGCCGTCGCCGGGGCGTCCGACCATCCCGAGGTCAGCGCGCCGGGCTCGGCTCCGATCCTGGTGATCGGCAACACGGGCGATCCCGCCACGCCGTACGGGGGCGCGCGCAAGATGGTGGGGGCGCTCGGGGCGGGAGTCGGTGTCGAGGTGACGTACAAGGG
>NZ_LIQX01000376.1 GCF_001418475.1 Streptomyces ossamyceticus
CGGGGCGGGTCGCCTCCAGTTCCTCCTGGTGCTCCCGTGCGTGTCTGCGGTCGGTGGCCAGGAGTCCGCGCACGGTGTCGAGCAGGCCCGCCAGGTGGACGGCGCCCGCGTACACGCCGTTCGGGCCGGTGACCGCGACCCGGCCCGCGCTGTCGGTCAGTACCGCCTCCAGGGCCTCCCGGAGCGTGGCGTCCCTGGTCACCGTCCCGCCGACCGGGGTGCCGGTCTCCGTGAGCGGCCCCTCGGTGTGCGTCAGGTCCTCGCGCCGCAGCCATCTGATGGGCCGGCCGCGCCGGTCCAGCAGCAGCATCTCGTCGGTGGCGCTCGCCCGCAGCCGGCCCCGGACCTGCTGGATCGGCTCCCCCTGATGCGCCGTCGGGCAGCCGATGACACCCAAGTCCCTCAGCCGGGTGAGGTCGAGCCGCCTCAGGGCCGCACCGGTGCCGACGAACCCGGAGACGAACTCGTCGGCGGGGTGGGCGAGGATCGCCTCCGGGGTGTCGAACTGGGCGATCCGCGACCGCTCCCCGAGGACCGCGATCCGGTCGCCGAGCTTGATCGCCTCGTCGACGTCATGCGTGACGAACACGATGGTCTTGCGCAGCTCGCGCTGGAGCCGGAGCAGCTCGTCCTGGAGGTGGCCCCGGGTGATCGGGTCCACCGCGCCGAACGGCTCGTCCATCAGCAGCACCGGCGGATCGGCGGCCAGCGCCCGCGCCACGCCCACACGCTGCTGCTGGCCACCGGAGAGCCGGCGCGGGTATCGGTCGCGGAACTCGCCGGGGTCGAGCCCCACCAGCTCCAGCATCTCCGTCACCCGCGCCCTGACCCGTCGCCCGGACCAGCCGGCCAGACGCGGCACCAGGGCGATGTTCTGGGCGACCGTCATGTGCGGGAAGAGGCCGGACGACTGGATGGCGTAGCCGATCTCGCGGCGCAGCTTGACCGGATCGAGTCCGGTGACGTCCTCACCGTTGATCCGGACGGATCCACTGGACGGCTCGATCAACCTGTTGATCATCTTGAGTGTCGTCGACTTGCCGCATCCCGAGGGCCCCACGAACACGACCGTCTCGCCGGCGTCGATGCGCAGGGTGACACCGTCGACGGACGGGTGACGGTTGCCCGGATACTGCTTGGTGAGGTTGACCAGCTCGATGGCGGCGCCGGTGTCAGCCACGGATCCCCCTGGGAATCGTCAGCCGCCCGAGCAACACATACGCGGCGTCGAACAGCAGCGCGAGGACGACGATGCCGAGCGTGCCCGCGAGCACCTGGTTGAGCGCGTTGGCGCTGCCCAGGGAGGCGATACCGCGGAAGATCTCGTTGCCGAGTCCCGGCCCGGAGGCGTACGCGGCGATCGCGGCGATGCCCATCAGCATCTGGGTGGCGACCCGGACGCCGGTGAGGATCGGCGGCCAGGCGAGCGGCAGCTCCACCCGCAGCAGTCGCCGCGCCCGGGACATCCCGATGCCCTTCGCCGCGTCCACCAGCGCCGGATCGACTCCGCGCAACCCCACGATCGCGTTCCGCACGACCGGCAGCAGCCCGTACAGCGTCAGCGCGATCACCGTGGGGGCCACCCCCAGCCCCACCACCGGGATCAGCAGGCCGATCATCGCGAGGGAGGGAACGGTCAGCACGGCCGAGGTCGTGGCGGTGGCGAGACCGGCGGCCCACTCCCGCCGGTAGCTGACGACGCCGATCGCCACCCCGGCGACCGTCGCCACGACCACGCACTGCAGGACGGCACTGGCATGCTGGTACGCGTCGAACAGCAGCCTCTCGCGGTAGCTGCCCACGTAGTCCCAGAAACCCACCGCACGCACCCCCAGATCGGCTACGTCGTCGTCTCCCGGTCCTCCGCCGCCTGCTCCACCAGCGGGATGATCCGCAGCGGAACGGGGTTCTCCATGACGATCGCCGTGGCGGCCCGGACGATGCCATCAAAACCGACGACCCGGTCGATCACCCGCTGGAGATCGGCGTTCGAACGGGCCACCAGCCGGCACAGCATGTCGCCGCTGCCGGTCGTCGTGTGCAGCTCCAGCACCTCCGGCACGGTCGCCAAGTGCGCCCGCACGTCCGCGCCTTGACCCTGCCGGATCTGCAACGTCGCGAACGCCGTCACCGGGTAGCCGAGCGCCGCCGGATCCACCTGGGGGCCGAAGCCGCGAATGACTCCATTCGACTGAAGGCGGTCCAGCCGCGCCTGCACCGTGCCCCGCGCGACCCCCAGCCGCCGCGACATCTCCAGCACCCCGATGCGCGGCTCGCGCGCCAGCAGCACGATCAGCCGCCCGTCCAGATGATCGATCGCCATGAGCCCTCCCGAGGTGAGCATCCTGTACAGAACCAGCCCGAGTATGGGGTCACGACTGTGCAGATTGTCCAGCCATGAGGCGAACTATTGCGCACCTTGCGGGAGCGGAGAGAGCCTGCGGCCATGGCAGCCACCTCTGCGCACACGCACCCCGTCCCTGACACCGCTCGGCAGGCCGACCCCTTCCCGGTCAAGGGAATGGACGCTGTGGTCTTCGCCGTGGGCAACGCCAAACAGGCCGCCCACTACTACTCCACCGCCTTCGGCATGCGGCTCGTGGCCTACTCCGGCCCCGAGACCGGCAACCGCGAGACGGCCGGCTACGTCCTGGAGAACGGCTCGGCCCGGTTCGTCCTCACCTCGGTCGTCAAGGCGACCACCACCTGGGGCCACTTCCTCGCCGAGCACGTCGCCGAACACGGCGACGGCGTCATCGACCTCGCCATCGAGGTCCCCGACGCCCGCCGCGCCTACGCCTACGCCATCGAGCACGGCGCCCGCTCCGTCGCCGAGCCGTACGAGGTGAAGGACGAGCACGGCACGGTCGTCCTCGCCGCGATCGCCACGTACGGCACGACCCGGCACACCCTCGTCGAGCGCACCGGCTACGACGGCCCGTACCTCCCCGGCTACGTCGCCGCCGACCCCATGGTCGAGCCGCCCGCCCAGCGCACGTTCCAGGCCATCGACCACTGCGTCGGCAACGTCGAACTCGGCCGGATGAACGAGTGGGTGGAGTTCTACAACCGGGTCATGGGCTTCACGAACATGAAGGAGTTCGTGGGCGACGACATCGCCACCGAGTACAGCGCGCTGATGTCGAAGGTGGTGGCGGACGGCACCCTCAAGGTCAAGTTCCCCATCAACGAGCCCGCCATCGCCAAGAAGAAGTCCCAGATCGACGAGTACCTGGAGTTCTACGGCGGCGCGGGCGTCCAGCACATCGCCCTCAACACGAACGACATCGTGCGGACCGTACGGACGATGCGGGCGGCCGGGGTGGAGTTCCTCAACACGCCGGACTCGTACTACGACACGCTCGGCGAGTGGGTCGGCGACACGCGGGTCCCCATCGACACCCTGCGCGAGCTGAAGATCCTCGCGGACCGGGACGAGGACGGGTACCTGCTGCAGATCTTCACCAAGCCGGTGCAGGACCGGCCGACGGTGTTCTTCGAGATCATCGAGCGGCACGGGTCCATGGGCTTCGGGAAGGGCAACTTCAAGGCGCTGTTCGAGGCGATCGAGAGGGAGCAGGAGAAGCGGGGCAATCTTTAGGGCGCTCAGTGGCTCGGGGGCGTCTGTGAGTTGGCGGGTGCGGGCGCATTGTGGTTTCTCGCGCAGTTCCCCGCGCCCCTGAAGGCTTGGGCCTGCGGCCCGGCCTTCAGCTGAAAAGCCCGGGGGCGCAGCCCCGGCTTTTCAGGGGCGCGGGGAGCTGCGCGACCAGCCACAGACGACCCGCACTCGCCAACTCGCAGACGCCCCCGAATTATGAGGCGCCACCGCCACCCGCCCCCCAGAGATACGGATTGATCCGCCGCGCCTCCTCCTCGTGCCGCCGCGCCGACGCCGTCAACCCCAGCGCCCGCTCGATCTCCGACCGGTGGTGCACGTACACCGCCGACCGCACCTCGCCGCCCCGCGCGGGATCCGTCGCCCGTCTCGCGTACTCCAGTGCCTCCTCGTGCGACCCGGCCCGGTGCAACGCCCACCCCAGCGCGTCGGCGACCTTCAGCCCCGGCTGCCTGCGCCACTCCGCGCGCAGCACCCGCACCGCCTTCGTGGGATCGCCGTGGTCCGCCTCCAGCGCGCCGAGGACCAGCGCCTCGTCCACCCCGGCCGCGGCGGACCGCCGGACCAGCTCCCGCACCACCCCGTACTGCTTCGCCGCCGCCTCGACCCGCCCCAGCGACGCGTACAGCTCGCCCAGTTCCAGGGCCACCCGGGCCGACGGCCGGCGCGCGAGCGCCGCCCGGTACGCCCGTACCCCCTCGGCCGTCCTGCCCGTCGCCGCCAGCACCCGCCCGTGTCCCGCGAGCGCGTCCGCCGCGCCCGGGTCGGCCCGGGTCGCCGCCGTGAAGTAGCGGGACGCCTCGGCCGGCTCCCCCCGCTCCCAGGCCAGTTCCCCGGCCCGGACCCACAGCGCCGCCTCCTCGGCCGGCGTCGCCGCGGCCGCCGCCGCGTCGGCGAGCGCGGCGGCCGCGTCCTCGCGCCGGCCCTGGTCCCAGTAGACGCGGGCGGCCCACGCCTGGGCCGCCGGGCCGGAGTCGGCGTCGAGGAGCCGCACCAGGGTGCCGCGCACGGCCTTGTAGCGGCCGAGCCCGTCATACGCGTCGAGGAGCAGCGCGTACGACGTCCAGCGGCCCGGCGACTGGGCCACCGCCCGCTCGCCCCACCGCAGGGCCGCCGGGAAGTCGCGCCGGGTGTTCGCGAGCGCGGTCATGCCGTCGAGCGCGTCGGCGTTGCCCCGCGGGCGCAGCCGCAGCGAGGCGCGCAGGGCCGTCTCGGCCCTCGGGAGGTCCGAGACGCGGCCGGTCCGCCGCGCCCGCTCCACGTACGCCGCGCCCAGCACCGCCCACGCCGCGCTGTCCCGGGGCCGCGTCCGCACCCGCTTCTCACGGTCGGCGACGAGCACCGCCACGTCGTCCGACCCGACCGACACCCCGGCGGCCAGCACCCCGGCCCCCGCCCGGGCTCGCACCTCCGCCACCATCGGCCCACGCGCCGGGGCGCCCGGCGCGTGGGCCGATGGT
>NZ_LIQX01000377.1 GCF_001418475.1 Streptomyces ossamyceticus
TCGCCCGTCGCCCGTCGCCCGCCTCGCCATCGCCCGTAGCCGCACTATCGTGGAAGGCATGGAGAACCCCTACGTGCTCCAGCGGTGCTCCGCACTCTTCGTGGCGGCCGGAGGGCGCACGTGAAGACGCGAGACGGTGGAGTCCGGGCGGCGGGCGATCTCGCCGACCCGAGCGACGACGGGCTCCCACCGGACCGCACCCAGGCGATCCTCGAAGCGGCCAAGGAAGTCGCTTCGCTGCTCAAGGCGGGCGGGCACCCCTTCGCGTTGGCGGGCGGTGTCGCCGTGTACGCCCACGGTGGCCCGGGCACCCTCCAGCACGACGTCGACTTCTGTGTCCTGCCCGAGGACATCGACGCAGTCACCGTGACCCTGGAATCGGCGGGCCTCGCAGTGGTCCAGCCCCCCGAGGACTGGCTGCTGAAGACCCGGAGTCACGGCCAGGAGGTCGATCTGATCTTCCGGCCGGCCCGGGTGCCGGTGAGCCGGGAGCTGCTGGACCGGGCGGAGGTGCTGTCGGTCCAGTCCGTGTGGATGCCGGTGCTGTCGGCGACGGACCTGCTCATCGGGCGGCTGATGTCGTTCTCGGAGCACTACTGCGACTTCGGTTCCGCGCTGCCGATCGCCCGGACCCTGCGGGAGAAGATCGACTGGGCCCGGGTCCGGCGGGAGTGCGGTGCCGTACCGATGCCCGCGGCCTTCCTGTATCTGCTGGAGCGCCTCCATGTGATCGAGCCGGAGGAGACCGGCCATGGCGACACCACCTGACGACGGCACGCGCGCCGAAGCCGGCGCCGGACCGGACGCCGCCGACAGCGCCCCGGACGCCGCCCCCACCGGCCCCGCACAGTCCGGGCGGTCCGCGCAGTCGGCGCAGTCCGGCCAGCCCGCACGGCCGGCGCAGCCCGCGCACCCCACCTCGAACACCGAGTACCGCATCGCCCACCTGGGCGAACGGCTCGCCGGCGGTGATCTCGCCGAGCTGGGTATGCGGATCGAGTCGCGGGGCGACTCCGTGCACATCACCGGCACCGCGTCCACCGCACACGACCGTGAGGCGATCCTGCGTCTGGCCGCGGAGGAGCTGCCGGGCATCGCCGTCCGGGCCGACATCGCGCTGGCCGACGTGACCGCGCCAGACCATCCGGAGGACCTGTCGTGATCCGGGTCGCCGCCGTCGGGGACATCCATCTGGGGCCGGACAGCCGCGGCCTGCTCCGGCCCGCGTTCGAGACGCTCCACCGGCAGGCCGACCTGTTGCTGCTGGCCGGTGACCTCACCCGGCACGGCACTCCCGAGGAGGCGCGGGTCGTCGCCGACGAGGTGGCGGGGCTGCCGGTGCCCGTGATCGCGGTCCTCGGCAACCACGACCACCACGCCGAGCAACCCGACGACGTCACGGACGTCCTCCGTTCGGCGGGCGTGACGGTGCTGGAGGGCGAGGGGACCGTCGTCGAGGTCGACGGGGTCCGGGTGGGCGTCGCCGGGACGAAGGGGTTCGGCGGCGGCTTCGCCGGGCGCAGCGGCAGCGAGTTCGGCGAACCCGAGATGAAGGCCTTCGTCCGGCACACCCGGGGGCTCGCGGACGGGCTGCGCGGGGCCCTCGACGGACTGGCGGCGGACGGCTGCGCGGTGCGTATCGCGCTCACCCACTTCTCGCCCGTGCCGGACACACTGGTCGGTGAGCCGCTGGAGATCTACCCGTTCCTCGGCAGCTATCTGCTGGCGGAGGCGGTGGACGAGTCGGGCGCCGACCTCGCCGTCCACGGCCACGCCCATCTGGGCACCGAGCACGGCATCACCAGCGGCGGGGTACGGGTCCGCAACGTCGCCCAGCCGGTCATCCGGCGCGCCTTCGCCGTGTACGGGCTACCGGTGGACGGCTCCCCCACCACGGCGGCCAGCGCGGCGTAGCGCCGGTTGCCCCAGCCGAAACGACGAGCAGCTGAGGCAGCTCCAGGCGCCCCTGACGTGGGGTCAGTACGTCCTCACGGCCGACTTCTGGAACGCACGCTGCAGAACTGGCAGTCGGAGTTCCTCGCCATCGCCTTCATGCCGATCCTCTCGATCCATCTGCGCCGGCGCGGTTCCCCGGAGTCGAAGCCGGTCGGTTCGACCCACACCTCCACCGGTGTGGAGGGCTGAACCGTTCCTGGGGACTGAACATGAGTGAGCCCGCCCAGCCGCACGCCCCGAACGGTCTTGGGCGCTCCCCCACTGCCACAAGGGCGTGGGAGGTACCCCCAGGTCCCCGGCGTACTCGACCCCGGGGCGGCGACACGCATCCTGTGCATGGTCCGATCCCGGGAGGCCGGTTCCCTCACGACCTGGCCAAGTGGGTACGGACAGAGGGCGACGGAGAGGCCCCAGACCTTCTCTCCGGAGGAAAAGGGGCTCCGCACGCCGGCTCCGTTCCCGGTGTCCCAGATCGCCCGCTCACCGTAGCCCGAACAGCCCACACCGCCCCAAGCCCGGAAGCCGACCATCACACGATCGAGCTAATTCACCCGCGTACACACTCCCCGACGAGTAGTTGGCAACCCCGGCCCGGTCTCGCATGACCGGGCCGGGTGAGGAGATCCGTGCGGTGCCTCGGAGGCCGTTTGCTAGGCGACCGTCACCGGCGGCTTGTCCTTCGTGAACTGCGTGCGGTACAGCTGCGCGTACCGGCCGTCCGCCGCGAGGAGTTCCTCGTGGGTGCCGCGTTCCACGATCCGCCCGGCCTCGACGACGAGGATCTGGTCGGCGGCCCGTACGGTCGACAGGCGGTGGGCGATGACCACGGCGGTGCGGCCCTCCAGCGCCTCCGTCAAGGCCTCCTGGACGGCGGCCTCGGAGGTGTTGTCGAGGTGGGCGGTGGCCTCGTCGAGGATGACGACGCGCTGGCGGGCCAGCAGCAGCCGGGCGATGGTCATGCGCTGGCGTTCGCCGCCGGAGAGCCGGTAGCCGCGTTCGCCGACCACCGTGTCGAGGCCGTCGGGCAGGGACCGTACGAGGTCGTCGAGGCGGGAGCGGCGCAGGACTTCCCACAGGTCGTCGTCGGTGGCGCCGGGGCGGGCGAGCAGCAGGTTGGCACGGACGGTGTCGTGGAAGAGGTGCCCGTCCTGGGTGACCATGCCGACGGTGCCGCGCAGCGACTCGGCGCTCAGGTCCCGTACGTCGACGCCGCCGATGCGGACGCGGCCGGCGTCGGTGTCGTACAGGCGGGGCAGGAGCTGGGCGACGGTCGACTTGCCGGCGCCGGAGGAGCCGACGAGGGCGATCGTGCGGCCGGGTTCGGCGCGGAAGGAGATCCCGTGCAGGACCTCGCTGCCGCCCCGGGTGTCGAGCGCGGCCACCTCCTCCAGGGAGGCGAGGGAGACCTTGTCGGCGGACGGGTAGCCGAAGCGGACGTCCTCGAACTCGACGGACACGGGGCCCTCGGGCACCTCGCGGGCGTCCGGTTTCTCGTCGATCAGCGGTTTCAGGTCGAGTACCTCGAAGACCCGCTCGAAGCTGACGAGGGCGCTCATGATCTCGACGCGGGCGCCGGCGAGGGCGGTCAGCGGGGCGTAGAGGCGGGTCAGCAGGAGGGCCAGGGAGACGATCGCGCCCGGTTCGAGGGTGCCACGCAGCGCGAACCAGCCGCCGAGGCCGTAGACGAGGGCGAGCGCCAGGGCGGAGACGAGGGTGAGGGCGGTGATGAACACCGACTGCGCCATCGCCGTGCGCACGCCGATGTCGCGCACCCTGCGGGCCCGTTCGGCGAACTCCGCGGACTCGTCGGCCGGGCGTCCGAAGAGTTTGACGAGGGTGGCGCCGGGCGCCGAGAAACGTTCGGTCATCCGGGTGCCCATGGCCGCGTTGAGGTCGGCGGCCTCCCGCTGGAGCCGGGCCATCCGGGTGCCCGTCCGGCGGGCGGGGATCACGAACACGGGCAGCAGGACCAGCGACAGCAGGGTGATCTGCCAGGACAGGGTGAGCATCACGGTGAGGGTGAGGACCAGGGTGACCAGGTTGCCGACCACTCCGGACAGGGTGTTGCTGAAGGCCCGTTGGGCGCCGATGACGTCGTTGTTGAGACGACTGACGAGCGCTCCCGTACGAGTACGTGTGAAGAACGCGACCGGCATGCGCTGCACATGATCGAAGACGGCGGTCCGCAGATCGAGGATGAGTCCCTCGCCGAGCCTCGCCGACAGCCATCGGCCCAGCAGCCCGAGGGCCGCCTCGGCGACCGCGATGAGGGCGATGAGCACGGCAAGGCGGACGACGAGCGCCTCGTCCCCGTCCGACACGATCACATCTACGACGTTCCCCGCGAGCACCGGCGTCGCGACGGCGAGAAGGGCGGTCACCACACTGACCGCGACGAACCACGCGATACGGCGACGATGTGGACGGGCGAAGGTCCCGACGCGCCGTAGCGTCGTCCGGGCGAAGGGGCGGCTCGGCCGCCGGGCGTTCGACATGCCCTGCAGCTGGCTCCATGCGGTCATCTCCATACTCATGGGAAGAACGCTAGAACCTCAACCAATCTTGAGGTCAACTGGTTTTCCGGGAGTACCCCGCGTGCGGTGAAGTCCCGCGCCGGTCACCGCCCGTCCGCGCGTCCGCAACCCGCCGTTGGGACGTGGCGGAAAACCTCTCCCGGTGTGACAGCGATACGGCTCCCCGAAGGGCTCTCCAGGCGTGTCCCGGTCCACCGGATCCTCCCGGTCCGCCGGATCCTGTGCCTGCTCCCCCTCGCCCTGGTCCTCGCCCTCGCCGTACGCCATCGTTCCGTCCTCGCCGAGGGGTTCGGGCAGTTGGCGACCGCACGGTGGCCCTGGCTGGCGACGGCGGTCTGCGCGACCTGCCTGACCTGGGTGGCGGCGGCCGTGACCCGGCAGGGCGCCCTCGTCGAACGGCTGCCCGCCCGGCGGCTGCTGGCCACCCAGTTCGCGGCCGGCGCGGCGAACCATCTGCTGCCCAGCGGCCTCGGGGCGAGCGCGGTGAACCTGCGGTTCATGACGGTGTGCGGGGTGCCGCCGGCCCGTTCGTCGGCGGCGCTCGCCCTGTACCTGCTGGCCGAGTCCGTCGCCCGGCTGGGCCTGCTGCTGGCCCTGCTGTTGGCGTTCCCCGGCGCGCTGCGCCTCGGCCCGCTCCTCCCGGACGAGTCGACCGCTCCCCTGCTGGCCGCAGTCGCCGGGGTGGTCTGCGCGGCCGGGCTCGCACTGCTGCTCGTACGGCGGCTGCGCACCGCCGTGTCCGGTTTCGTGCGCAGGGCGTTGGGCGAGGCCCGCTCGGTGCACACACGGCCGGTCCGGGTGCTCGCCCTGTGGGGCGGTTCGCTGGCCTTCCCCGCACTCCAGGCGGCCGGACTGGCCGCCGTCGGGCTGGCGCTGGGCCTGCGGATACCCGTGCTCCACATGGCGGTCGCGTACCTCGCGGCCACCGTCGCGGTCGCCCTGGTCCCGACACCGGGCGGCCTCGGGTCCGTGGACGCGGCGCTCGTGGTCGCCCTGATCGCGGCGGGCGCCCCGGCCGCCGTGGCCACGGCGGTGGTGCTGGCGTACCGGGCGATCACGCTCTGGCTGCCTTTGCTGCCGGGGGCGTTGACGCTGGCGGCGCTGGTACGGCTGAAGGTGCTCTGAGCGGGCGCGGGCGCCGCCGCCGACCGGGTCGGCGCGGACCGGACCACCCCGAGACCGACGACAAGGAGCGCGGTGGTGTTGTGACGCGGTGGCGCGGTGGCGCTGTGGCGCGTATCAGACATTCCGCCGCGTTCGACGGGTCGTCAATGGCCGATCCACGCAGGTCCGGTGCCGATCAGCAGGACGAGTGCGGCAGGATGAGCGGTCGCGCCCGACGTCGCACACGCGTCCGGGCAAGCATGATCGTGCATTCCGGATTCTGGCAGGTGGCAAGGTGACGACACATCACATACGGTCCGCGGGACATGACATACGGCCCGTCGACCGCTCCCCCCGCCCCTCGGGAGGCGACCGATGACCCGGACCCTCACCGTCGACGACTGCCTCGTGGCCGGAATCATCCTGGTCGCGGGCCTGGCGGCCGCGTTCCTGCTGCGCCTGCTGCTGCGCTGGCTCGGCAGGCACGCGACGAAGACCCGATGGAGCGGTGACGACGTCATCGTCGACGCGCTGCGCTCCCTGGTCCCGTGGGGCGCGTTCGTCGGCGGCGCGGCGGCCGCGGCGGCGGCGCTGCCGCTCACGCGGACGGTCCACCACAATGTGAACCAGTCGCTGACCGTGCTGCTGATCCTGGTCGCGACGATCACCGCGGCCCGCGTGATCGCCGGTCTGGTCCGTACGGTGACCCAGTCGCGGGCCGGAGTCGCCGGCTCGGTGACCATCTTCGTGAACATCACCCGGGTCGCGGTCCTCGCGCTCGGCTGCCTGGTGATCCTCCAGACCCTGGGCATCCCGGTCGCGCCACTGGTCACCGCCCTCGGTGTCGGCGGTCTCGCGGTGGCGCTGGCCCTTCAGGACACTCTCGCCAACCTCTTCGCGGGCATCCACATCCTCGCGTCGAAGACGGTCCAGCCGGGCGACTACATCCGGCTGAGCAGCGGCGAGGAGGGCTATGTCGTCGACATCAACTGGCGGCAGACGACGATCAAGTCGCTCTCCAACAACCTGGTGATCATCCCGAACGGGCAGCTCGCCGGCACGAACATGACCAACTTCAACCAGCCCGAGCAGGACATGACCCTGCTCGTGCAGGTGGGCGTCGCCTACGACAGCGACCTGGAGCACGTGGAGCGGGTCACCAACGAGGTCATCGCCGAGACCATGAAGGACGTCGAGGGCGCGGTGCCGGACCATGAGCCCGCCGTGCGCTTCCACACGTTCGGCGACTCGCGGATCGGTATGACCGTGATCCTCGGGGTCGGGGAGTTCAGCGACCAGTACCGGATCAAGCACGAGTTCATCAAGCGCCTGCACCGGCGCTACCGGGCCGAGGGCATCCACATCCCGGCACCCCGCCGGACGGTCACGCTCCAGCCGGGGGCGGGCGGGGGTGCGGGCGTCGAGATCCCGCACCAGCGCGAGGCTTCGATCGACTCCGTCGAGGCGCGGTAGGGGTTGCCGCGGGGTACGTACCTGCGGGTGCGTGGGGGCCGATCGCGCAGTTCCCCGCGCCCCTGGAAGGGTCGGGCCTGCGGCCCGCCCTTCAGCTGAAAAGCACGGGGCGCAGCCCCGGACGCTTTTCAGGGGCGCGGGGAACTGCGCGAACAACCACAACGCACCCGCACTCGCCGACGTCGGCGCACCCCCGAGTCACTAGGCGCCCGGCCCCCTGCGCCGCACGGCCCCCGCACGAGATATCTTGATGTCGAGCAATGTTGCAGACGTGGAGCGGAGCACCCGGTGACTGACTCGACCATCATCTACACACACACTGACGAGGCCCCGGCCCTGGCGACGTATTCGTTCCTGCCGGTGATCAAGGCGTACGCCTCGCAGGCCGGTGTCTCCGTCGAGACCCGTGACATCTCGCTGGCCGGGCGCATCATCGCGGTCTTCCCGGAGTACCTCCAGGAGGACCAGCGTGTCCCCGACGCCCTCTCCGAGCTGGGCGAGCTGGCCAAGACGCCCGCGGCGAACATCATCAAGCTGCCGAACGTCTCGGCGTCGATCCCGCAGCTGAAGGCCGCCGTCGCGGAGCTGCAGAGCCAGGGCTACGCGCTGCCGGACTACCCGGACGACCCGAAGACCGACGAGGAGCGCGAGATCCGCGCCCGTTACGACAAGATCAAGGGTTCCGCGGTGAACCCGGTCCTGCGTGAGGGCAACTCCGACCGCCGCGCCCCCGCCTCCGTCAAGAACTACGCCAAGACCCACCCGCACCGCATGGGTGCCTGGACCTCCGAGTCCAAGACCAACGTGGCGACGATGGGCGAGAACGACTTCCGCTCCACCGAGAAGTCCGTGGTGATCGCCGAGGACGGCGCGCTGAGAATCGAGCTGGTCGGCGACGACGGCACCACCACCGTGCTGCGCGAGTCCGTACCGGTCCTCGCGGGCGAGGTCGTCGACGCCTCCGTGATGCGGGTCGCCGCGCTGCGCGAGTTCCTCACCGCCCAGGTCGCCAAGGCCAAGGCGGAGGGCGTGCTGTTCTCCGTGCACCTGAAGGCCACGATGATGAAGGTCTCCGACCCGATCGTCTTCGGTCACGTGGTGCGCGCCTTCTTCCCGAAGACGTTCGCGAAGTACGGCGCGACGCTGGCCGCGGCCGGTCTGTCCCCGAACGACGGCCTGGGCGGCATCTACAAGGGCCTTCAGGCCCTGCCGGAGGGCGCCGAGATCAAGGCCTCCTTCGACGCAGAGCTCGCCGAGGGCCCGGAGCTGGCGATGGTCGACTCCGACAAGGGCATCACCAACCTGCACGTGCCGTCCGACGTCATCGTCGACGCCTCGATGCCGGCCATGATCCGCACCTCCGGCCACATGTGGGGCCCGGACGGCCAGGAGGCCGACACCCTCGCGGTGCTCCCGGACTCCTCGTACTCCGGTGTCTACCAGGCCGTGATCGACGACTGCCGCGCCCACGGCGCCTACGACCCGTCGACGATGGGCTCGGTTCCGAACGTCGGCCTGATGGCGCAGAAGGCCGAGGAGTACGGCTCCCACGACAAGACCTTCGAGATCGCGACCACGGGCACGGTCCGTCTGGTCGACGGCAACGGCGTCGCCGTCATCGAGCAGACCGTCTCCGCCGGTGACATCTTCCGCGCCTGCCAGACCAAGGACGCCCCGATCAAGGACTGGGTGAAGCTGGCCGTCACCCGCGCCCGCGCCACCGGTGACCCGGCGGTGTTCTGGCTGGACGAGACCCGCGCCCACGACGCCAACCTGATCGCCAAGGTCAACACGTACCTGGCGGACCACGACACCGAGGGCCTGGACATCCGGATCCTCGCCCCGGTCGAGGCGACCAAGCTGTCGGTGGAGCGCATCCGCCGCGGCGAGAACACCATCTCCGTCACCGGCAACGTCCTGCGTGACTACCTCACCGACCTGTTCCCGATCCTGGAGCTGGGCACCAGCGCCAAGATGCTGTCGGTCGTCCCGCTGATGGCGGGCGGCGGTCTGTTCGAGACGGGCGCCGGCGGCTCCGCCCCGAAGCACGTCCAGCAGCTGGTCAAGGAGAACTACCTGCGCTGGGACTCCCTCGGCGAGTTCTTCGCCCTGGTCCCGTCGCTGGAGCAGTACGCCGAGGCCACCGGCAACACCCGCGCCAAGGTGCTGGCCGACACCCTGGACCGCGCGACGGCGACCTTCCTCAACGAGGACAAGTCCCCCTCGCGTCGTCTCGGCGGCATCGACAACCGCGGCAGCCACTTCTTCCTGTCCCTGTACTGGGCGCAGGAGCTGGCCGCGCAGACCGAGGACGCCGACCTGGCGAAGGCGTTCGCCCCGCTCGCCGAGACGCTCTCCGCGAACGAGCAGAAGATCGTCGACGAGCTGATCGCCGTCCAGGGCAAGGAGGCCGAGATCGGCGGCTACTACCAGCCCGACCCGGCCAAGGCCGCCGCGGTCATGCGCCCGTCGGCCACGTGGAACGAGGCGCTGGCGAACTTCGCCTGACGCTCCGCTCGGCCCGGCCGACCCGACGGCACCGCGGCTCGCCCGTGGTCCCCAGGTCGGCCACCCCCGTGAGGCCACACACCGCCGCCCCGGTCGGGTTCCTTCCCGGCCGGGGCGGCGTGCTGTCGGGGCGGCGTGCTGCCGGAGTCTCGGTGCGGCGCCTGTGACGGCGCCCCCGGAGCTGTCAGGCGGCGCAGGAAGTCGTCAGGCGGTGCCGAGGGCCGTGCGCAGGGTGACGATCGCCTGGGTAATCGCGGCCTCGGCGGCCCGTGTCTCCCGCAGGGCGTTCAGCATCACGAAGTCGTGGATGACGCCCTGGTAGCGCACGGCTGTCACCGGGACACCGGCCTCGCGCAGCTTGTTCGCGTACGCCTCGCCCTCGTCGCGCAGCACATCGGCCTCGGCGGTGATGACGAGCGCCGGCGGCAGACCCGCCAGCTGGTCGGCGGAGGCGCGCAGCGGTGACGCGGTGATCTGCGCCCGCTCCCGCTCGCTCGTCGTGTACTGGTCCCAGAACCACCGCATCGCATCGCGCCGCAGGAAGTAGCCCTCGGCGAAGTGCCGGTAGGAGCCGGTGTCGAAGGCGGCGTCGGTGACCGGGTAGAAGAGGACCTGCTGGACCAGCGGGACGTCGCCGCGTTCCTTCGCCATCAGGGTCAGCGCGGCGCTCATGTTGCCGCCGACGGAGTCACCTGCCACCGCGATACGGGCCGCGTCGAGGCCGTGCCGGGCACCTTCCGCGACGATCCAGCGGGCCACCGCGTAGTTCTGCTCTACGGCGACCGGGTAACGGGCCTCGGGCGACAGGTCGTACTCGGGGAAGACGACCGCGGCCCGCGCGCCCACCGCCAGCTCCCGCACCAGCCGGTCGTGGGTGTGGGCGTTGCCGAAGACCCATCCGGCGCCGTGGATGTACAGGATCACCGGCAACACCCCCTCGACCCCGGCGGGCCGGACGATCCTGGCCCTCACCTCGCCGGTGGGGCCGCTCGGGACGGTCACCCACTCGTCGTCGACGTCCGGCTTCGCGATGTCGCCCGACTGCACCTCGTCGACGACCTTGCGCCCCTCGGCCGGGCCGAGGTCGAAGAGGTACGGCGGGTTCGCGGTGGCCTCGGCGAAGGCCGCGGCGGCGGGTTCGAGGACGGGGCGGAGGGCGGTGCTCTCGGACATGGCGATCTCCTCGGGTGGGGTGCCGGTGGGGTGCCGCGGGAGGGTCCGCCCGCGTGGTTCGCCGGGGGCTGCGGCACACCAGAAAGATAGCGAACGATTAAGTCGCACACAACTAATTAGTAGGCGATTCCCTTTCTCGCGATTCCTTAGGGCTCGATATGACCGCGTGGCTGCCGGTAGGGTGGGAGATCGTCAGGGACGGCACGGGACGGAGGAGCGACACCGTGAGCACAGTCGGCGAACTCGTGGGTACCGCCGGAGCAGAACCGGCGGAACCGGCGGAACCGGCGGAACCGGCACAGGGGCACACCCTGCTCCTGGACGACCAGCTCTGTTTCGCCCTGTACGCCGCATCGCGCGCCGTCACGGCTCGCTACCGGCCCCTGCTGGAGAAGCTGGGCCTGACCTATCCGCAGTACCTGGTCATGCTGGTCCTCTGGGAGCAGGACTCGATATCCGTGCGCGACCTGGGCGCCGCGCTCCAGCTGGAGTCCAGCACGCTCTCACCGCTCCTGAAGCGCCTGGAGGCCGGCGGCCTGCTCCGCCGCGAACGCCGCCCGGACGACGAGCGGTCCGTCGCCATCCGCCTCACCGAGACCGGGGCCCGACTGGAGGAGCTGGCCCGGACCGTACCGGTGGACATCGGCGCCGCGATGGGCCTGACCCCCGAGCAGCACACCCTCACCCAGCAACTGCTGCGCCTGCTCACCGCGAACGTCAGCCAGGGCTGAGGGGCCCCGGCCCCGGGAATCCCGGCGCGCCCGGTCAACGCGTACAGCACCGGCGCGCGCGCCAGGCCAGCGGCCGGCGCGCGCCGGTTCAGTGCGCCGCATCGAGCCGGTGCCGCTGTTCGGCGGTCAGCTCCAGGTCCACGGCGGCGAGGTTCTCCTCCAGCTGCGCCACCGAGGAGACCCCCGCGAGCGGCACGATCGGGAGCCGGCCGCCCAACTGCCACGCCAGCACGACCTGGTTGACGGTCGCCCCGCTCTCCCGCGCCACCTCCCGCAGCACCTTCATCCGGGCCGGCGTGCCCGGGTGGTCGTAGTCGCGCTGAAGCTTCTCGGGGCGTACGTAGCCGCCGGTGAGCAGCGGCGAGTAGGCGACGAGGGTGAGGTCCGGCTCGGCCTCCAGGTAGCTCAGGGCTTCGGCGGTGGCCGCGCCGAGCGTGCCGTGCGCCCAGAGGGAGTTGGGGACGTCGGTCCGCGGCCGCAGATAGCTGTGGTGGTACTGGAGCACCTCGTAGCCGGGCAGTCCCGCCGCGGCGGCGAGGGCGCGGGCCCGCTCCACGCGCCAGATGGCGTGGTTGCTCACGCCGAGCAGCCCGACCGTGCCCTCGGCGACGAGTTCCGCGAACGCCTCGACGGTCTCCCTCGGCGAAACCGTACGGTCCTCGATGTGCGCGTAGAGCAGGTCGAGCCGCTCCACCCCGAGGCGCTCCCGACTGCGCTCCGCCGACTCCCGGATCACCTTCGCCGACAGCCCCTCGGCGTTGTCGACGTAGCTCGTGCCGGGGGCGAGGGGCCGGGCTCCGAGCTTGGTGGCGATGACGATCTCGGTTCCTGTCCCCCGGCTGCGGCGCCACCGTCCGAGCAGCTCCTCGCTCTGCCCGCCCTGACCGCCGTCGATCCAGAAGGCGTAGTTGTCGGACGTGTCGATGAAGTTGCCCCCGGCTTCGACGTAGCGGTCGAGCACCGCGAACGACGTCTTCTCGTCCGTCCGCGAACCGAACAGCATCGCGCCGAGCGACAACACGCTCACCTCACGACGGGTCTTCGGGTCACTGCCGATCGTGCGGTATTTCATACCGATACCTCCCGTTGAGCCCGTTCGGGCCGTTCGTCGGACCTCGGGAGGGAGTCTTCAGGTTGGAGCGCGCGCGAAGTCAAGCGTGCGCGCGTCGGGCGGGGTCGGACCGGAAGCGGGGCGGGCGACGTCGGGTCGGAAGCGGGGCACTTCCGCTGGGGTCGCGGCTGCTGGGGACATGACCTACCAGGACTTGCCCGGCCGATCCTGTCGGCCGGACACGGGGCACGCCCTATTCGCCCCGCGAGCGGTTCAGGCGGTGGACGGCTCGGGCGGTGTCGTGAGCCTCCCGCTCGGCCTCGGTCAGCGCCGCGGTGGCCGTCCGCCGCCTCTCCTCGGCCTGTCGCTGCTCCTGTTCGGCACGGTCGAGGTCCTCTCCGGCATGACCCGCGTACTCCTCGGCACGACCGACCTGCTCCTCCGCGAGACCGACCTGCTCCTCGGCGCGACGGACCTGTTCTTGGGCGCGTTCGAGGGCTTTCCGCGCCTTGAGGAGCTGCTGCTCGGCGGCGGACGCCTGGCGCCGCGCCCGGTCACGGTGGTCGCGGGTCCGCTTCAGCGACGCGTCGGCGTCCTCCACTTCCGCGCGCCGGTCACCGAGCCGCCGTTCAGCGACCTCGGCCGCCTCCCGGGCCCGAGCGAGCCGCTGTTCCCGCTCCGCCTGCCGCTCCCGCTCCCGCTCCAACCGCAGTTGCCGTTCACGGCGGCGCTCGGCGAGTTCGTCCTTCCCGCCGCGGACGCGCGTCGGCGCAGCCGGCGACTCGGCGGAGGCGGACCGCTTCCCCTTCTCGGGGGCCGGCCGCTTCTCCGTCGCACGGGCCGGCCGCTTCTCCGTCGCACGGGCGGGCCGCTTCGCTGTCGTGGGGGCATCGGCGGCCGGTTCGGTGTCGGAGGAGAAGGTGGACGGCGGGGCAAGGGCTGTTTCCAGCCGACCTCCGGACCAGCGCCGGGCGGCATCCGCGTCGGCCAGCACGGCGCGCAGCGTGGACTCGACCTCCTGCATTACCGAGCCGGACAGCGGCTGCCCGGCCGTCCTCGCGAGCCCCGCGGCCTCCCGGGACAGGGCGGCGACGACCCGGCGCCGCTGGTCGGACAGCTCCTTGAGGCCGCCGGGGTCCAGCGTGCGGTACGCCTCACGCAGCGACTCCCCCAGCTCGAGGAACTGCCGGCTCTCCTCCGGGCGGGAGCGCAGCAACAGATTGGCCGCCCATGCCGCCAGGGTGGGCCGACGCGCACCTCGGATGGCCCGCGCGTCGTCGCCGCGACCGGACGTCCTGGCCGCGGCCGCCCACACCTCGCGGCGGCCGACGAAGTCCGACGGCGGGGTCACGTACAGCTCGTCGAGCACCGTCTCGACGTCGCGGCCGTCCGGCCGGTCCTGCCGGTCGGGCCCTTCGGCCTCCCGGTGCCTCACCCGCTTGCCTGGCATGACCCCCAGCCTGCACCGGACCGTCCGACCTCGCACATCGCCTGATGCTTCGTCCTCACGACGACCGGCGGGGCCGTGGCCCAGCTACCGGTGACGGCCCTCGCCGGCTGGACCACGCCACGACCTCCGGCCCTGCCGCTCTGGGCGGGGAAGGTACGGCAGGAGCTGCTGCTCGCCGCGCCCCACGGAGTCGACCGGTACTTCGACAACCTGGGCGGAACCATCACCGACACGGTGGTCACCCTGCTCAACGTGGACAGCCAGGTGGCCGTCCGCCGGCAGCGGGCCACCACGGTGAACGGCGAACTGACCGGGCCACGGCTGCTGCCGTACATCATGTTCCCGCGCACCACGATCCGCGGCATCTTCGCCGGGAGTGGTTCCACGAGCCGCTGTTGACGCGGATGCACCAGGAGCTGGGAGGTCTCGTCCGCGCCGGTGAGGTCCAGTACCACCAGACCGTGCCCCAGGGCTTCGACGCGATCCCGCACGCGTACCGCAGCCTCTACGTGACCCGCGAGAGGGACGGAGCAGGGCCCGGGTTACGGGGAGGCCGTTCTCCCACCGACGGGACAACGGCCTCCGACGCCGTCAGTCCACCCGCTCCGGGTGCGTGAGGTTCGCTCCGCTCGCCGGGTCGAACACATGGGCCTTGGCCACGTCGACCCGCAACTCCATGGGCTCACCCTCGCGCGCACGTGTCGCGGCGTCCAGACGGGCCACGATCTGATGGGTGTCGGCGCCGGTGTCGCGCAGCCCCGAGTCCTTGGCGAGCTCCTCCAACTCGGTGGTCGTAGCGGGTCCGCCCTCCGCGGTGAAGTAGACGTACACGTCGGAGCCCAGCGACTCCAGTACCTCCACGGTGGCGGTGAAGACCGGGCCCGTGCGGTCCCGTTCGTGGGACAGGGCCGCGTCCTCGAACGCCTCCGGTCGCAGCCCGATGATGACCTCGCGTGGCGCGTTCTGCTCCTCCAGCGACCGTCTCGTACGGTCGTCGAGGGGCAGGTCGCCCACGGGTGAGCGCAGGGCGCCGCCCTCGAGAGTGGCGTTCAGGAAGTTCATGGCCGGGGAACCGATGAAGCCCGCGACGAAGATGTTGCGCGGCAGATCGTACAACTCGGCCGGTGTGCCGATCTGTTGGACCAGGCCCTGTCGCATGACCACGACCCGGTCGCCGAGTGTCATCGCCTCGGTCTGGTCGTGGGTGACGTACACGGTGGTCGTGCCGAGGCGCCGTTGCAGCCGGGAGATCTGGGTGCGCATCTGCACCCGGAGTTTGGCATCGAGATTGGACAGCGGCTCGTCCATCAGGAACGCCTTGGGATCACGGACGATCGCCCGTCCCATGGCCACCCGCTGACGCTGGCCGCCCGAGAGGTTGGCGGGCTTGCGGTCCAGGTACTCGGTCAGATCGAGGATCTGCGCGGCTTCCGTGACCTTGGCGTCGATGGTGGCCTTGTCCACCTTGGCCAGGCGCAGCGGGAAGCCCATGTTCTCCCGGACGCTCATGTGCGGGTAGAGGGCGTAGCTCTGGAAGACCATGGCGACGTCGCGTTCCTTGGGAGCGAGGTCGTTGACGACGCGGTCTCCGATGCGGAGGGTGCCCTCGGTGATGTCCTCCAGGCCGGCGATCATGTTCAGTGTGGTGGACTTGCCGCATCCCGACGGACCGACCAGGATCACGAACTCGCCGTCGGCGATCTCGAGGTCCACGTCCTTGACGGCGAGGGACCCGTCGGGAAAGCGCTTGGTGACTCCCTCGAGGATGATCTCGGCCATGGGTGGTGCCTCCTTGCCTTCATACCTTCATGCGGTCCGGGTCGGCGTACTGCGGTCAGCCCCTCGGACCCGTGTTCTGCCTGCCGCGGCCGGGGAGTTCACGGTCGGGGGGTTCACCCCTTGACCGCCCCCGAAGTCAGTCCGGCCACGATCCGCCGCTGGAAGAGCAGGACGAAGACGATGATCGGGATGGTGATGACCACGGCGGCGGCGGCGATCGACCCCGTGGGCTGCTGGAACTGGGAGCTCCCGGTGAAGAACGCGATCGCGGCGGGCACGGTGCGCGCGGACTCGGTGGAGGTCAGCGAGATCGCGAACAGGAAGTCGTTCCAGCAGAAGATGAACACGAGGATGGCCGTGGTGAACACGCCCGGCGCGGCCAGCGGCACGATGACCATGCGGAAGGCCTGCGCGGGCGTCGCCCCGTCGACCTTGGCGGCCTTCTCCAGATCCCAGGGGATCTCCCGGAAGAAGGCGGACAGGGTATAGATGGCGAGCGGCAGGGAGAACGTCATGTACGGGATGATCAGCCCGATCCAGGTGTCGAAGATCCCGATGATCCGCTCGATGTTGAACAGCGGCGACACCAGGGAGATCGGCGGGAACATGGCGATCAGCAACGACATGCCGATCAGTACCCGCTTGCCGGGGAACCGCAGCCGGGCCACCGCGTAGGCGGCCATGGTGCCCAGCGCCACCGCGATCGCCGTGGCGATCAGGGCGATACCGATCGAGTTGATCAGCGCCCGGGTGAACTCGGAGGTCTCGAAGATGCCCCGGTAGTTGTCCCAGGTCCAGTCCGTGGGGATGTAGTTGCCGTCCGTCAGGGTGCTGGGGTTCTTGAACGACAGTGCGGCGATCCAGCCCACCGGGAACAGTGCGTACAGCACGACCAGTACGTTCAGGACACCCCATCGGGCGGCGTGTGTCTTTCCCACTGCGGCCATCAGCGCTTCACCTCCGCGCCGGGTGCGGCAGCGCCGAACAGTTTGACGAAGGTGAAGGCGATGATCCCGACGCAGATGAAGATCAGGACCGAGATCGCCGAGCCGATGCCCAGGTTCAGCGCGGTGAACAGGTTGTCGTACCCGAGGATCGACACCGAGCCGGTCCCCTGGGCGCCCGCGGTCAGGATGTAGATGTTGTCGAAGATCCGGAACGCGTCCAGGGTGCGGAAGAGGAGTGCCACCAGGATGGCCGGTTTCATCAGCGGCAGCATGATCTTGGTGAAGCGCTGCCAGGCGGTGGCACCGTCCACCATGGCCGCCCTCAGGGTCTCCTCGGGAACCAGCGCGAGGCCCGCGAGCAGCAGAAGCGCCATGAACGGCGTCGTCTTCCACACCTCGGCGAGGATGATCAGCCAGAGGGCGGGCCATTGTTCGGTCAGCGGAGCGTCCCCTTGCGGCAGCAACTCGGCCAGATATCCGAGATCCGGGGTCCACGCGTACTGCCAGGAGAAGGCGGCCACCACGGTGACGATCCCGTAGGGAATGAGGACCGACGTGCGGACGACGCCTCGCCAGAAGATCGTGCGGTGCATCACGAGGGCGAGCCCCATTCCGAGGACCAGTTCGATCGCCACCGACACGGCGGTGATGAACAACGTGACCCAGAAGGCGTCCCACCAGAACGAAGAGGTCAGCACCGCCCCGTAGTTGCTCAGCCCCACGAACTCCGCCCGTCCGGGAAAGCGCAGGTCGTAGCGCTGGAGGGACAGATACACGGCGTATCCGACGGGGTAGGCGGTCACGGCGATCATGACGACGACAGCGGGCGCGCAGAGCAGCCAGCCGAGCCGGCGCTCCTGTCTGGCGCCCGCCGAGAGTGCTGACCGGTCCGGTTCCACCTGGCCCGTCTCCGTCTCGGGGGGTGGCGGCGCTCCGGCCGGTTGCGCCCGCGTGCTCATCTCGGGCCGTCCGAGGACGCGACCCGCGCAGGGGAGAGCCGACCGGCACAGGGGGGCGGGAGGAGGTGGTTCACGGGATCACACCCTCGGATCGCAGGGCATCGTCGATCTGTTCCTTGATGGTCTCGACCGAGCTCACGGGTTCGATCCCGGAGGGTGGGGACAGGGTGTGGGAGACGGCGATCGACACGTTCTGGTAGACCGGGGTGATCGGGCGCACGCTCCCCGCCTCCAGTGCGGCCAGCACGTCCCGCGAGAAGGGGTACTCCTTCATGAACGCGGGCTCGTCGTACAGGGCGCGCAGCGTGGGGGGCAGACCGCCCTCGAGCGCTGCGGCGAGTTGGTTCTCCCGGTTGCGCAGGCACAGGGCCGCCTCGAAGGCCAGGTCGGAGTGGCGTGAGTAGGCGCTCACCGCCAGATCGATGCCTCCGATGGTGGGCCGCGCCGGGCGGTCCGCGTCGACCCGGGGGTACGGCGCCCAGCGGAAGTTCTTGAACAGCTCGGGGTTGTTCGCCTTCATCGACGGATAGACGAACGGGTAGTTGAGCTCGAACGCCGCCGTGCCCGACTCCATGGCGAGCCGGTTCTGGTCCTCCATCTGGTTGGGGAGGGAGGGGTCCGCGGCCGAGGAGTCCGCGAGATCACGCATGACCTGCGCGGCCCGGACGGCAGGAGGGCCGAGGGAGGGCGCGGTCGCGCTCGCGTTGAGGATGGTGCCGCCGGCACTGTTGATCAACGTGTTGAACCAGACGGTCAGGCCCTCGTACTGGGCACCCTGGATCTCCACGAAGTGCGGTTTGCCCTGTCGGGCGAGGGCCTCGGCCATGTCCAGCATCTCGGCCCAGGTCCCGGGCGGCCTGGGTACGAGGTCCTTGCGGTACCACAGGAGCTGGGTGTTGGCGTTGTACGGGACGGCGTACAGCTTGCCCTTCCAGGTCGAGGTCTGCAGCGGTACGCGCAGGGTGCCCTCGGTGGCCTGCCGCTTCGCGGCGCCCGTCCATTCCCGGATCCAGCGCGCCTCGGCGAACTCGGCCGCCCAGGTGACGTCCAGACCCAGGATGTCGAGCGAGTCGTCCTCGGCGGCGAGTCTGCGGACGAGCTGCTGGCGCTGGCCGTCCGCGGCGCGCGGGAGCTTGTTGTAGCTGATCCGGTAACGCCCGCCCGACGCCCGGCTGCACCCGTCGGCGGCCTTCTGGAGGGCACCGGAGTCGTCGGGGAAGTTGTACCAGTTGAGGGTGGGCGTACCGGAACCCTCGTCGTCACCGCATGCGGTGAGCACCGACGCCAGCAACGGCAGCACGGCGAACGCCCGGAGCCAGCGCGCACCTCGGGGACGTCCCCGCTGACCCGAAACCGGCCGGCAGCCGCACCTCGCGTGCATGCGCTCCACACCTCGCTTCCGGACGGTGACAGGGGATTCGGGCTTTGCGGTGTTTCCTCCTGCGCACACTAAGGACCACAAAAAGTTAGATCAAGCACATATCGCCACAAATCGCCCAGCGATTCGCCGGGTCACACGTTCGCCGAGGGACGAGTGGGGCGGGGAGAAATGAAGAGGCCGGTTTCGGATGCTTCCGAAACCGGCCCTCATCTACGACTCTTTCGAGTCGGGACGACAGGATTTGAACCTGCGACCCCTTGACCCCCAGTCAAGTGCGCTACCAAGCTGCGCCACGTCCCGTCGCGATCTCCACGGTGCCCGCACTACCGACTCGTGCTCCGTGTGAACGCGCAGGTAAACCCTATCCTACATACCCCGCAGCAGACGGAGGGGGTGCGCCCACACCACCTCCTCGAACATGCGGGACCCGGGTCTCCATGCGCGGCGCGTCGGACCACCGGTCGAACGCCGCGCCGAGCCGGCGCGCGTACGGCGTCGGCTCGTCCGGTGGTGCCACACCGGCCGGGAGGCACTCCGGGGGATCGTCCGGTGCTCCAGGCCGGGCGGAGGGTGTCGCCACGTGCCGTGCGGCAGCAGGAAGTCGACGCGGGGCGGGGCGAAGTCCAGCAGGCCTCGTAGGTCTCGACGGGGTCGTGGGCGAGATCCACGGTGCAGAGCAGTCCCCCGAAGAGGTCCCGGCGGCGGGGCTCGTCGAGCAGGCGCAGCCCTTCGGCGACGTGGGCGTGGCTGGGGTGGGCCCGACTCCCGCGGACCATCGGGCAGTGGTTGCCGGATCTCTGGCCCTGGTTGTCGGCGTCGCGGCAGGAGAACCGGCGGTGGGCGGAACGGCTTGCGGCCTGCGAACCGGCTCGGGCTCTGGCGGAGGTAGAACTGCCGGACGCAGGCTGAACGAGCGGGCCGAGCCGCCTGCGTCTCGCGTCTCGCGGCAGTTCCCGGTTCCGGTTCCGGTTCCGCTCGCTACTCCGGTGGCGTAGGCGTGTCGTGGGTGCGGTACATCGCCTGGACGTCGAGTTCCAGTTGGACCGTTGGGCCCACGACGGCTATGCCTCGGGCGAGCATCGTGCGCCAGTTCAGGGTGTAGTCCTCGCGGTGGAGTTCTGCCTTGGCGAGGGCGGCGCACCGGAGCTCCTCGCCGTAGCCGCCGTTGACGGTGCCCAGGTACGTCGTGTCGAGGGCGACGGAACGGCTGACGCCGTGCATCGTGAGGGTGCCCTGGAGCGTCCACTTGCTGCCGCCCCGGTAGGCGAAGCGGTGGCTGGTGAAGTCGATGTGGGGGTAGCGCTCGACGTCGAGGAAGTCGGCCGAACGTAGGTGTGCGTCCCGCGTGTTGTTGCCGGTGTTGATGCTGGACGCGTCGATGCGGACGTGGACGCGGGACTCGGTGACGTCCTGGGCGACCTGCAGTCCGCCCTCGAAGCGTTCGAAGCGGCCGTGGACGTGGGCCATGCCGACGTGCTTGGCGATGAAGCGGATCGCGGTGTGCGGCGGGTCGAAGAGCCAGGTGCCGGGGACCGGGAGTTCCAGCTGGCGGGCCGAGCGCAGCCAGACGCGTTCCGGGGTCGGGCCGGTGTCCGGGACGATCTCCACTGACTCCCGGTGGGGTTCGAGCCCTTCGGCCACGATCAGCAGGCTGTACGCGCCCGGCGGCAGGACGGCCATGAAGTAGCCGTACGGGTCGGTGGTGCCGCGGGCGGCGACCCGGTGGCTGCGGAGTTCCGTCACCGTCACCTCGGCCGCGCCCATGGGCTGGTTCACCGGGTCCAGGACCTCACGGACGAGGGCACCCGCGCCGGGCGGGACCGGAAGCGTCAGGCCCGCGGCTCCCCGGGAGGCTTGGGAGGAGCGCCGCCGGAGCAGTCCGAGGGGCATGCTGTTCACCTTTCAGTTCTCGATGTGCGGTCGGTCGGGTCACGTGGGTGACGGTCGGTCCCCCGCGTACGCCGCTCGCAGTACGTCCAGGACGCCCGCCTCGGTGACCTCGCGCGGGTTGGAGTACGCCTGCCCGGCCACCTGGGACGCGGCGACCGTCAAGTCCGCCTCCCTGAGCCCGAGTTCGGCGAGGGAACGCGGGGCGCCCAGGCTGCCGGACAGTTCCCACAGGGCGTACGGGGCGTCGTCGGTGTCCAGGGCCCGGCCCAGTGCCGCGAGGGCCTCGGGGGCCGCGGGGGCGTTGTGGGCCAGCGCGTACGGGAGGACGACCGTGTGGGTCTCGGCGTGCGGCAGGCCGAAGGTGCCGCCGAGGACATGGCAGAGCTTGTGGTGCAGGCCCATCGTGGTCGCGCCGAGCGCGGCACCGCACAGCCAGGCGCCGTACAGCGCACGGCCCCGCGCGTCGAGGTCCCGCGGATCGGCCGCCAGTTCGGGCAGCGCGTGCGTCATGGCCCGGGCGCCCTCCGCCGCCGTCAGCGACACCAGCGGGGTGGCGTCCGGCGCGTAGAGGGCCTCCGCCGCGTGGGCGACCGCGTTGATGCCGCTGGTCACGGTCAGCGGCACGGGGAGGGAGAGGGTCAGTTCGGGGTCGTAGACGACGCTGCGGGGCAGGACGGACGGGTCGCGGCCGGTGCGTTTGGCGCCGTGCTCGGTCAGTCCCCAGACGGGGGTCATCTCCGAGCCCGAGTACGTCGACGGCACCGCGATCAGCGGCAGGCCGGTGTGCAGCGCGATGGCCTTGCCCAGGCCGATCGCGGAGCCGCCGCCGACGGCGACGCACCCGTCGGCCCCGGCGGCGCGCGCCACCTCGACGGCCCGTTCGGCGACCTCGGTGGGCACATGCATTCGGGCCTCGGTGTGCAGCCCGGCGCAGGCGCCGCCGAGGGAGTCCGCGACAGCCCGAGCCGTCTGCGCGCCTCGCGGGCCGGACACCACCAGCAGCCGTCGCAGGCCGAGGCGTTCGGCCTCGCCCGGCACTGCGGTCACGGAGGAGCCGGCGCGGAGCACGACCCGCATGGGCGGGGACTCGTGGACGAACTCCCTCACGCTTCCTCCCGGTCGAGCGTTTCGGGCGTGTCGAGTGCGTCGGGTGTTTCGGGTCTGTCGGGCGTGTCGAGGGTGTCGAGCACGAGGTCGAAGCGGGCGTGCCGGAACGGGTTCGGGATGCCGAACTCCCGTGCGAGCTCGGGGTCGTCGGTCTCGGCGAAGTCCTGGACGAGGCTCTCCTTGACGGCGAACACCGCGTCCGAGTCGAGGTGGTCGCTGCCCGCCACGAAGATGTGCGTGGTGACCGTCCGGTGCCCCTCGGCCGAGCCGATGAAGTGGATGTGGGCCGGGCGGTAGGGGTGGCGTACGGTGGCTTTCAGGAGCGCGCCGACCGGGCCGTCCGTCGGGATCGGGTACGGGCTCGGCACGCAGGTGCGGAACCAGAAGCGGCCCTCGTCGTCCGTCGTGAACAGTCCGCGCCCGTTGCCGGGCGGCTGCACGTCCGGCTGCTGGACGTCGTAGAAGCCCTCGGCGTTCGCCTGCCAGACGTCGAGGACCGCGCCGGGCAGCGGGGTGCCGTCGCGGGACAGCACACGCCCGCTGATCACGCACGGCTCGCCGCCGCCGACGAGGTCGATGTCCGCGCCGAGCGCACGGGCCGGGGACTCGGTCATGTGGAAGGGGCCGAGGACGGTCGACTCGGTCACGGCAGCGGCCTCGGCGCCTGGGTCGCGACTCCCGTCCGCGCCGTCCCGGTCCCCCGCGCCCCGCTCGCTGTTGATCGTCTCCACGAGCATGGAGACGCCCAGCACGTCCGACAGCAGCACGAACTCCTGCCGGGTGGCGGTGCAGGCCTGTCCGGTCGCCGTGAGGAAGGCGATGGCCCGCTCCCACTCCGCCATGGTCGGCCCGGTCTCGCGGACGAAGGCGTGCAGGTGGCGGGTGAGGGAGGCGAGCAGTTCGCGCAGCCGGGGGTCGGGGGTGCCGTCCATGCTGGCGACGACCGCTTCGGTGATCCGGGTCGTGAACGCATCGCTCGTGCCCGTACGCGTGCCGGTGCTCATGCCGGTGCTCATGCCGGTGCTCATGTCGGTGCTCATGTCCGGGCATCCTTCCCGTCAGGCATGTCCGAGGATCCGTCGCAACGCCGCTGTCAGCAAACGCTCCGCGTCCTCGGCCGACGCGGCGGCCGTGGCGTGCCGGAAGGCCACGTACCCGTCGGGGCGGACGAGCAGGGCTCCCCCGTCGGCGATCTCGCTCAGCCGCGCCCAGTCGCCGTACGGGTCCTCGTACTGCCGGCCGGGGCCGATGACGACGGTGGTGATCTCCGGGTCCTGGGCCTCGGCCGCCCGCGTCCAGTGGTCGCTGCCGATGCCGGTGATCAGGGTGAAGCGGCCCTGCCCGACGGTGTCGAGCGTGGAGAGGGTGCGGGTGCCGTAGGTGAGCCAGGCGTGCGGGAGCCGGGCGCCGGGGCGGGTGCTGGGCTGGTGGTGCAGCTCGGGGTCGCGGTCGAAGCCGGGGTCGGGGGTACCGTCGGGGACGATCGCCTCCGAGGCGTATCGCTGGTTGAGGTCGACCCCGTGCGCGTTGAACTCGTACACCTTGAACGCGATGGCCTCACGCAGCCGCGCCCGCTGCTTCTCGGCGGCCTCGGTGGCGTCCTTGCGGGCGGCGATGTTGGCCCACAGCTGCTCGGGGGTCTGCGGGGAGAGCCCGTCGAGTGCCTCGAAGACGGGCGCGGTCTCGCCGATGGACTTGTTGGCGCGGGTGACGATCTGCCGGCCGATCGGGGCGCGCTCGGCGGTGTACGTGTCCAGCAGTCGCGGTGAGGCCGTGCCGTCGAGGACGAGCTTGAGCTTCCAGGCCAGGTTGTAGGAGTCCTGGACGGAGGTGTTGGAGCCGAGGCCGTTGGACGGCGGGTGCCGGTGCGTGGCGTCGCCGGCGCAGAAGACCCGGCCGGCGGAGTACGTCTCCGCGTACATCTCGTTGACCGTCCACGCCGAGGACGACTTGACGGTCACCGGGATGTCGTCGTCGCCGATCAGCTTGCGGACGACGCTCTCGGCGTACTCGGTGGTGAGGTCGGGGGCGCCCGCGGTGACGTCGTACCCCCAGACGATCAGCCACTCGTTCCAGGGGCGGACGCAGCGCACGAGGCCCGCGCCGATGCCGCCGACGGTGGCACCCGGGGCCAGCACCCAGTACAGGGTGGAGGGCCGGTGCGCGGTGTACTTCGTGAGGTCCGCGTCGAAGACGATGTTGATGCTGCCTGCCACGCCCATCTGGCCGCCCATGGGGAGCCCCGCGTCCTCGGCGACCTGGGAGCGGCCGCCGTCGGCCCCGATCAGGTACTTCGCGCGGATCGTGTACTCGTCGCCGCGCAGCCGGTCCTCGACGGTGACGGTGACACCGTCGGCGTCCTGGACGAAGGACTTGTAGACGGTGCTGAAGCGCAGGTGGGTGCCGCGGGCGACCGCCGCGTCGATCAGGACCGGCTCCATGAGGTGCTGGGGCATGTCGCACATACGGGTGGGGCTGGCGAGTTCGTGCGCGGCCTGCACGAGCGGGTCGTTGCCCCAGGAGCGGACCCGGCCCAGCTCCTCGCCGGCGAGACTGGTGCAGAAGGTCGTGTCGCCCATCAGGTGCTGCGGGGTGGCCTTCGCGACGACCTCGTCCTCCACACCGAGGTCCCGCAGGACCTCCATGGTGCGCTGGTTGGTGATGTGCGCGCGTGGCGTGTCGGCGAGGCGGGCGTAGCGGGTGACGACGATGTTCGGCACGCCGTACGTGCTCAGCGCGAGCGCGGCGGAGGCGCCGGCGGGGCCACTGCCCACGATCAGTACGTCGGTCACGACATCGGGCTCGACGGTGTGCACGGGGACGCTCCAGGGACATGAGAACGGGCACCGACCGTCGAAGATCATGGACGGGTGCGCGGAAGCGTGGGTGTCTCAATACGAGACAGTTCGGCACACGGGGCAGGGCGCCTGGGAGGTCGGGCGCCCGTATCGGGCTGCCCACGGCACGGAGTACGGAAACGGGGCGCTTGTTGCTCATTCAACCTGTGCCGGTACGGTGAGTGGTGTCGTGACCACCACAGAGCAGCCCTCCGTCTCCGTCCGCCCCACCCTCACCTCGCTGCGCAGGGCCCGGGAGTTGTTCCTGCTGGGGCGGCAACTGCCGGACGACGTACCGGAAGAGGTCGTCGCCGCGTGGAAGCGTGCCCGGTTCTTCGGCGTACGACACGACACGCGGGACCCGGTCCCCGACCCGGCGCCGCCTCCCGTACGGCCGGAGGGGTCGGCCCTGCTGGCGGCGGCCCGGCCGGTCCTCGAACGGATCGCCCCCGCCCTCGGCACGGAACAGGCGGCCCTCCTCCTCACCGACGAGCGGCTGCGGGTGCTGTGGGCGACCGGCGGCGAACGGGACGACCTCTGCCGATTCGACCTCTCCGAGCAGACGGTCGGTGTGAACAGCGCGGCCCGCGCCCTCAGCACGCGTCGGCGGGCGGAGGTGCACGGGCCCGAACACTTCCTCGACCTCTGGCAGGACGTCTCCGCGGTCAGCGTGCCGGTGCTCGCCCCGGACACCGGTCGCCCCCTGGGCACGGTGACCGTGGCCTCCACGCTCTGCGCGGAGTGCGGCCCGCATCCGGGCGCCGCCCTCGCCGAGGCCGCCGCCGACGCCGTCGAGGCGGAACTCCTCGCGCGGTCGCAGGGGGCGGAACGGGTGCTGCTGGACGCGTACTTGGCGGCCGTGCGCGGTGCGGGAGGTCACGGCCGGGACGGCGAGGGGGGTCGGGAGCGCGGTGGGCGCGGGCGCCCGGAGGTGGGGCGGGCGGTCGTCGCCCTGGACGGACGCAGTCGGCTGGTCAGCGAGGCCGCGGGGCGGCTGCTGTCACCGGAGGGGCTGGAGGCGCTGGAGCGCGGTGCGGTCGCCGCGGTGGGAGGGGCGGCCTTCGCGGCCGTGCCGTTGCCGTTGTCGGTGCCGTCGTCGGTGCCGTCCACATCCTCGTCCTCGGGCCCGTCCCCGGCGGCGTCCTCGTCCTACTCCGTGCCGTTGCCGGAGGGGGCGAAGTGCCGTGCGACCCTCACTCCCGTGACGCATCTGGGCTCGGTGATCGGTGTGGTCGCCGTGTTGGAGCCGGTGCGGCGGACGGCCGCCGAGGTCGACGAGCGGGGCAGTGCGGCGGCGGACGGGCACAGTGGCGGCGGTGGCGACGTGGGGATGGCCGGGCATTCGGTGGCCTGGCGGCACGCGGTCGACCGGGCGACGGAGCTGGTGCGGACGTCGTCGGAGCCGCTGCTGCTCGTCGGGGAACGCGGCACCGGGAAGGCGTCCCTCGCCCGGCAACTGGCGGGGGAACTCGCCGGGGAACTGGCCGGGGAGCCGCTGCTGACGGCGGACGCTGCGGAGGGTGAGGTCCACGCCGCGTTGGACGCGTGGGCGGGCGGCCGGGCGATCCTCGTCCGGCACGCCGAGCGTCTGGCCCAGCGCGATGTGGCGGCCCTCAACTCGCTCCTCGAAGCGCCTCCCGTCGCGCCCCTGCTGGTGACGTACACACCGGGCCCCCCGCCCGGTCCCTGCATCCAACGGCTGCTGGACAGCCTGGCCGCGCGCACGGTCACCCTGCCCGCGCTGCGCGAACGCCCCGAGGACATCAGGGACTTGCTCGACTCCCTCACTCCCAGGCCCGCGCCGGGGGAGCCGCCGCTCACCTGGTCGCTGGACGCGCTGCGCGCTCTGGAGCAGCACCCGTGGCCCGGCAACGTCACCGAACTGGTGCACCTGGTGCGGGCGTTGACCGAGCAGCGCCGGGCGACGGGGCCCGTACGGCGGGCCGAGCTGCCGGACCCGGTGCGGGAGGGCCCGGCCGCCCGGCGGCTCAGTCCGATGGAACGGGCCGAGCGCGCCGCCATCCTGGACGCCCTGCACCGGCACGGCGGCAACAAGGCCCGTACGGCGGTGGCCCTGGGCATCGCCCGCGCCACCCTGTACCGGAAGCTCCGGGGCTATCGGGGCTGAACGCCCAGCGGATCGGCGGGCCGGTCGCGGGCGGAGGTCCCGTCGGCGGACGGTTGAGCAGGGCTCTTGATGTCGGTGGACTCGATCTCGGCGGACTCGATGTCGGCGGGACCGATGTAGAGGTCCGTGGGCTTGGTGTCGGTCGAACTGTCGTCAGTGCGGGCATCCGTGGCGGCGGCGTCCGTGCCGTCGTCCGTGGGGCCGTCGTCGAGAAAGCCGCCCGACTGGTGCTGCCACAGCTTGGCGTAGGCGCCTTCGCGGGTGAGCAGTTCCTGGTGCGTGCCCTGTTCGATGATCCGGCCGTGGTCGAGGACGACGAGTTGGTCCATGCCGGCGACCGTGCTCAGCCGGTGGGCGACCACGAGCGCCGTACGGCCCTCCATGAGCCGCCACAGCGCCTCCTGTACGAGGAGTTCACTCTCGGAGTCGAGGGCGCTGGTCGCCTCGTCGAGCAGCAGGATCGGCGCGTCGCGCAGGATCGCCCTGGCGAGCGCGACCCGCTGGCGCTGTCCGCCGGACAGTTTGATGCCGCGCTCCCCCACCAGCGTCTCGAAACCGTCCGGCAGGGCGTCGGCGAACTCCGTGACGTGGGCGGCCTCCGCCGCGCGCCGGATCTCGACGTCGGTGGCGTCCGGCCGGGCGAACGCGATGTTGTCCCGCAGGGTGCGGTGGAACATCGCCGGGTCCTGCGGCACGTACGCGATGAGGCTGCGCAGGTCGGCCTGGCGTAACCGGCTGATGTCCTGGCCTCCGATGAGGATGCGCCCGGCATCGATGTCATTCATGCGCAGCAGAAGCCGGGAGAGCGTCGTCTTGCCGCCGCCGGACCGGCCCACGAGACCGACCTTGGTCCCGCTGGGCACCGTCAGATCGAGGCCACGGAAGAGTGGTGCGGCGCCGGCGTGGGCGAAGGTCACCTTCTCGAAGCGCACATCGGCGGGGCCGGGCCGCAGGGGTTCCGGCTCCGCCGGGTCGAGCACGGTCGGCGGGTCGCGCAGCAGGTCGGTGAATTGCGCGGCCTCCGTCATCGCGCTCTCCATCCGACGGTAGATCTGGTTGAACTCGAACATGATCCGCGTCGCGTTGGTGTAGTAGGTGAAGGCGACGACGACCGCCTCGACGCCGTTCCCGCTCGCGCCGAGGGCGATGGCGAGCACCAGGCCCAGCACGTTGGTCAGCACGGACAGCGGGGCGACCAGGGTGTCGATGCGGAGGTTGCCGTAGTCCCACGACCGCAGGGAGAGCCGGCGGGACTCGGCGACCCGGGACCGGTGCTCCGCGGCCTCCCGCTCCTCGGCGGCGAAGGCGCGGACCGTGTCCATGTTCATCAGGCTGTCGGCGACATGGCCGGACACCCGGGCGATGGCCTCTTCGCGCAGGCCCACGAGTGCCTGGCGGCGGCGGATGAGCGGCACCACGCAGACCGCGGTCAGCGCGATCATCACCAGGAGCCCGACGACGAGCAGAGGTTCGTACCGCCACAGGACCACCGCCCCGAACAGCAGCGGCACGAAGTTGCCGAGGACCGAGAAGGTCAGGGTGTCGACGAACTGCTCGAAGCGGGACGCGAAGCTCAGGACCCGCTTGGTCAGCGAACCGGCGAAGTTGTCGTGGAAGAACGTGGCGTCCTTGGCGAACAGTTCGTCCATGCCGATGACGTACAGGCGCTCGATGCCGAGGGCGTCGAGACGGTTCAGGCAGTGCAGGCCGAGGCGCCAGAGCGTCTCGGCGAACAGCAGGACGCCCGCGAAGCCGAGGATGTAGGGCAGCGTCGAGCCGACGGTGACGTCGGGGTCGTCGGCGATACGGCCGACGAGTTTGGCGACGACCAGTGGTGCCACGTAGTAGATACCGATGTTGCCGACGGCCGGAAGGAGCATGCCGGGGACGGCGAGCAGCCGCAGCCGGGCCAGTTCCCGTCCGTAATAGCGAAGTGCGAGGAGGACCGGGCCCTTGCCCGGCATCGCTGTGCGTGATTCAGGTGATCCCATCCCGCCCCTGTGTGTCGTGTGGCGGTCCGCCACGAGCCTGTTGGGGGAATGCCCTGCCTGAACGGCGGCGCCATACGCGCACAAACAGGGCAGGCAATGAAGTCTCCCGTGCCGGGACGCACGAGGTCCAAGCCTTTTCCCCTGTCGGCGACAGGCCGTACGCGGGTGCGATTCAATCCGGCCATATCGTTCGCGGCGGCAAAACGAGCAGCGGGCCCGCCGTGTTCGGCGGACCCGCTGGCCCTGCACCGTCGGGACGACAGGATTTGAACCTGCGACCCCTTGACCCCCAGTCAAGTGCGCTACCAAGCTGCGCCACGTCCCGGTGCGCTGTCCGCGGTGGAACCGCGTGATCGCGCAGAGAGAACTTTACCGTACGTCGGCCGGTGCCCTGCGGCCGGTGAGGGGCGAGGGACAATCGAGGCATGGACGCGACATCGGACGACGGGACGGCACGGCGGCGGGACCGGGACACGGAGGGCCGCGCGCGCAACGCCAGGCCGCGGGACGGGCTGGGGCGGCCGTTGCCGTACGGGGCGGACGGTGTGGAGCGGCAGCCCGAGGGCGTCGTACGGGGGCCGGAGCAGACCGTCGCGGAGGCGCAGGCTCTGCTGGACGCGGGGAAGCCGTTCCACGCGCACGAGGTCTTCGAGGACGCGTGGAAGTCGGGGCCGGAGGAGGAGCGCGCCCTGTGGCGGGGGCTGGCCCAGCTCGCCGTCGGGCTCACGCACTCGGCGCGCGGCAACGCCACGGGCGGCGCCCGGCTGCTGCGGCGCGGGGCCGGCGCGGTCGAGGAGTGGGCGGCGGCGGAGGGCCGGGCGCGGCCGTACGGCATCGACCTGGCGCATGTCGCGACCTGGGCCCGCGAGCTCGCCGGGGTCGTGGAGGGTCAGGCGCGGCCGGTGGACGCGGGGAGCTGGGCACCGCGTCTGGGAGGGGACGGGCCCCGGTAGCGGCCGCGTGGCTGGTGCCGCCGGCCGCCGGCTGCCGACTGCCGGGTCCAGGTTGTCGGGTCCAGGCTGTCGGTTGTCGGGTCCAGGCTGTCGGCCGGCCGTCTCGCGAAGGTGCCGCCCCGGTGGTGCAGGGGCCGGATCATGGACACGTATCTGCCGCGAGGGCAGAGTCGCCGACGGGAGGGCGGGCGATCGTCGGCATCGCCGTGCAGAACACCGTCGCGTACTCCGACCTGGGGACGGCGACCTCGGGCGTCAGCTTCTTCCGTACGCTGGGCAGTTCCTTCCTGACGGCCGTGTTCGGCACGATCTACGCCAACACGCTCGCCCCGAAGCTGTCCGCCGGGGTCGCCGAGGTCGCGGAGCCGATCGTCGGGGCGTACGCCGACACGCTCCAGACCGTCTTTCTGTGGACCGTGCCGGTCGCCGCCCTGGGTTTCGTGGTCGCGCTGTTCCTCAAGCAGGTGCGGCTGCGGGACAGCGCGCGGGCGGGGTCGTCGGACATGGGCGAGGGCTTCGCGCGGCCTCCTGCCGGGGATTCACAGCGGCTGCTGGAGGCGGCCGTGGGGAGGATCGTCGGCCGGACCGAGCAGGACACCGCGCGCCGGGTCGTCGCCGCGTCCGACACCCGGCTGGACATCGCTGCCGCCTGGGCCGTCATGCAGGTCGAGCTGTTCACCCGGATGGTCGGCCATGGGAGCCTGACGCTGATCGCCGCGCGTCGCCGTATGCCGCCAGAGGTCCTGGTGCCGGTCTTCGACCGCATGGTGGAGGAGGGATGCCTCACGCGTGACGGCACGCTGTTCTCCCACACGGAGGCGGGTGTCCGCGAGGCCCGGGTGATCAGCGCGGCCTGGGGCGACTGGCTCCGGCAGGGGCTGGAGGAGGACTACGGCCGTCCCGTCGACGGGGACCTGTGCGCCGCCGTCGACACCATCGCCAAGCGGCTGCTGAGGGAGGACCTCACGCACGGTCTGCCGGTCCGGGAACGCGAGTCGGTCCCGTCCGGCGCGACGGCGACCGCCGGCTGATCACCGGCGATCACCAGCCGACTGCCGGACGACTGCCGGTCGGTCATCTCCGGCGTATCGTCCGGGTATGGCCGAGAAACGCGCTGTTCTCGTCGACATCGACGGTGTGCTGACCATCTCATGGAAGCCGCTGCCGGGTGCGGTCGAGGCGTTGCGGGAGATCCGCGGGGCCGGGCTGGGGGTCGCGCTGGTGACCAACACGACGTCCCGGACGCGGGCGTCGATCGCCGGGGTCCTGACCGGCGCCGGGTTCCCCGTGACCGCCGACGACATCCTGACCGCGCCGACCGTGACCGCCGCCTATCTCGCCCGGCACTGTCCGGGGGCGCGCTGCGCGCTGCTGAACAGCGGTGACGACATCCGCGAGGACCTCACCGGGGTACGGCTGACCGTCGACGACGGCACGGGCTCGGACATGGCCCCGGGCGAGGACGAAGACGCAGACATTGACGTTGACGTTGACGTTGACGTGGTGATCGTCGGCGGGGCGGGGCCCGGTTTCGACTACGCGGCGCTCAACCGGGCCTTCGGGCAGCTCCAGCGCGGGGCCCGGCTCGTGGCGATGCACCGCAATCTGTACTGGCGGACGGACGAGGGGCTCCAACTGGACTCGGGTGCGTTCCTCGTCGGGCTGGAGCAGGCGGCGCGCAGGGAGGCCGAGATCACGGGCAAGCCGTCCGCCGCGTTCTTCGAGGCGGCACTGGCGCACCTCGGCGTCGCGGCCGGGGACGCGCTGATGGTCGGGGACGACATCGAGTCGGACGTGCTGGCGGCTCAGCGGGCGGGTATCAGCGGTGTGCTCGTCAGGACCGGGAAGTACCTGCCGGAGACCCATCACGCCGCGAGCGGCAGCCCCGACCACGTGGTGGACTCGTTCGCGGATCTGCCCGCGCTGCTGGGGCTCGGCGACGGGACGCCGTCAGCGCAGCAGTAGCTGGAGGCCGCCGAGGACCGTCGCCGCGATCACCAGTTGTTCGAACAGCCGCTGGTTGATGCGGTGCACCGCCCACTTGCCGAGCAGGGCACCGGGCACCACGAACAGGGCGAGCGTCGCGTCCAGCAGTAGGGAGGGGCCGTCGATGAGGCCGAGGCCCACGCTGAAAGGGACCTTGGAGACGTTGACGATCAGGAAGAAGAACGCCGATGTGCCGAGGAAGCCGAGCTTGCGGAAGCCGGCGGAGAGCAGATACATCGACATCACGGGGCCGCCGGCGTTGGCGACCATGGTGGTGAAGCCGCCGAGGACGCCGTACGAGCGGGCCTTGACGCGGCCGGCGCGGGTGGTGACGGAGTCGGGTTCGTCGTCCTGGTCGACGGTGCGGCGGCGCCACACGGTGACCGCCGTCATCAGCAGAAGGATCGCGCCGATCGAGGTCCGTACGATCTGGTCGTCGGCCCACATCAGGAACAGCGTGCCGAACACAACGCCCGCGCCGACCGC
>NZ_LIQX01000378.1 GCF_001418475.1 Streptomyces ossamyceticus
TGTGCACCGGCGCCCCGGCGGACGAGCACTACGACACCGTCGCCGCCGAGTACCACGTGCCCGTGCCGGACGATCTGCCGCCCGGCACCCTGCTGCGGGTCCACTGGACCGGCGACACCGGCCGCGCCTACGTCGGGGACCGGCTCGTCGCCGACCAGTTCTACTCCGGGCGCGTCTGGGACCTCGCCGTGGACCGGCTGCGGACGGAAGGGGACCCGGGAACGGAGGGCCTCCGGCTGAAGATCCTGCCGCTGCCCGCCGGGGCGCCGGTGCACATCCCGGACCGGACCGGCGACTCCCCGCTGCCGGCGCGGATCGACCGGGTGGAGTGGCTCACCGTCCACACCCTGCCGTTCCGGGCGGGCTGACCACGAGACCGGGAGGCCGGGGCCCGCGCCCCGCCTCCCACCGGTTCGGCTCCCCGGCGCCCCGGGCGCCGCACCTATTCTGTGAAACCCGGCGGGACGCCGTCCCGCCCTCCCGTCGAAGAAGGAAGCGCCGCATGTCCCGAAGCACCACGGACGGCACCGCCGCCGGGGACGCCGGTGCGGCCGGCGGCCCCAGACCCACCGGCAGCCGCAGCAGACGGAACTTCGCCGGCGCCCGGCCGGTGATGGACGACGTGGCCCGGCTCGCCGGCGTCTCCAAGCAGACGGTCTCCCGCGTCCTCAACGACAACCCGGCCGTACGCCCCGAGACCCGCGAGGCCGTGCGCGCCGCGATGCGCACCCTCGGGTACCGCCCGAGCCGCAGCGCCCGCTCCCTGGCCAGCGGCCGTACCCGCATGCTCGGTGTGATCTCGTTCGACGCGGCCCGCTACGGACCCGCCTCCACGCTCACCGCGATCAACACGGCCGCCCAGGACGCCGGATACCTGGTCAGCTCCATCGCGCTGGACACGGCGGACCGCGACACCGTCGTCCAGGCGGTGGACCGGCTCTCCGCCGAGGGCGCGGACGGGATCATCGCCATCGCGCCCCAGCGCCCGGTGGCGACCGCGCTCGCCGCGGCCCGCCCCGACACTCCGCTGGTGATGCTCGACAACGGCCTCGGCGACGGCACCCCCGTGGTGTCCTCGGACTTCCGGGCCGGCGCACGGCTCGCCACCGAACATCTGCTGGGCCTCGGCCACTCCACGGTCTGGCACATCGCGGGCCCCACCGGCTGGACCTCCGCCGACCGGCGCGCCGCGAGCTGGCGCGACACCCTCACCGGGGCCGGCGCCCCCGTCCACGAACCGCTCGTCGGGGACTGGAGCGCCGACTCCGGCTACGCGCTGGGGCGACGGCTCGCGAACAGCCCGGACGTCACCGCCGTCTTCGTCTCCAACGACCAGATGGCCCTCGGACTGCTGCGGGCCCTGCACGAGGCGGGCCGCAGCGTCCCGGACGACGTGAGCGTCGTCGGCTACGACGACATCCCGGAGGCCGCGCATCTGCTGCCCCCGCTGACGACCATCCGCACCGACTACTCCGAGATCGGCACCCGGTCCCTGCGTCTGCTCCTGACCCAGCTGGACGACACCGCCGACACGGAGGAGCCACCGGCGGAGAGCGAACAGGTCGTCCCGGTCGAACTCGTCGTCCGCCGCAGCACCGGCCCGGCCCCGCACTGACCCGGCCCCGCACTGACCCGGCCGCCGCGAGCCACACGGGCACACGGCGGCCGGACGGCGCGGCGCCGGGGGAGAGCCGGGATCGCCGCCCCTGGTTACGGCTTGCGGGCTATCGCCCCGTACATCGCGATGTCCTCGTCGCGGATGTCCTGCTCGCCGGTGCCGTCCGGGTGCCACTTGTGGACCTGGACGATGCCCGGCTCGACCAGCTCCAGGCCCGCGAAGAACTCATGGGCCTCGTCGATGGTGCGCAGCCGCATCGGCATGTCGCGGGCCGCGTACTCGCGGGCGACCCGGCCCACCTCCTCCGGCGCGAACTCGGCGGTGCCGATGGTCATCGCGAGGTAGCTGCCGGACGGCAGGGGTTCGAGGAGCCGGCGCACGATGCCCACCGCGTCGTCCTCGTCCAGGACGAAGTGGACGATCGCGATCACGGTGAGCGCGACCGGCCGGGAGAGGTCGAGGGTCTCCAGGAACTCGGGGGAGCCGAGAACGGTCTCCGGGTCCTGGAAGTCGGCCTCGATGTACGCGGTCCTGCCCTCGGGGGTGCTGGACAGCAGCCCCTGGGACAGGGTGAGGACGATGGGGTCGTTGTCCACGTAGACCACCCGCGACTCGGGGGCCACCGACTGGGCGATCTCGTGGAGGTTGGGGGAGGTGGGGATGCCGGTTCCGATGTCGAGGAACTGGCGCATGCCGGCCTTCTCGGCGAGCCAGCGCACCGCGCGGTTCATCCAGTCGCGGTTGGCGCGCATGTGGACCGGCAGGGCCGGCCACTCGTGCGCCATGGCGTCACCGGCCTCCTTGTCGGCCGGGTAGTAGTCCTTGCCGCCGAGGATGTAGTCGTAGATGCGCGCGGAATGCGCGTGCTCGGTGTCGATCCGGTCGGCCGGCCATCCGTTGTCGGGCAACGCCGCCCCTCCCATCAGGTCGTTCGGTCCAGGTGCGTGGTCGGGCAAAGCCCGGGGTCCGGCGGGCGCCGAACCCCGGTTCAGCAAGTGGTGCGTCAACACAGCTTGGCAGCAAGGGGGTTCACAGCAGGAAGTCGGCCTCGCCCGCCTTCACTCCGGCCAGGAACGTGGTCATCTCCCGTGGGGTGAAGACCAGCGCCGGGCCGTCCGGATCGGTCGACTGGCGTACGGCGACCCGGCCGTCCGCCAACTTCTTCACCTCCACGCAGGCACCGCCCGCGTCGTCGCTCCAGGGCCGGCGCCAGTCGTGGGCGCCGAGGTCGCGGGCCGGCATGCCGTTGCGTACGTCGCGGATGTCACGTATCGAGTGGCGCACTTCCTGGGATATGTCGTGGTGCACGTCAGAGCTCCTTGCGTAGGGCGCCGAGGAGTGCCTCGGTCTTGCGGGGCGGCGCGGACTGCGCGCCCAGCCGGTCCATGGCCTCGCGGTAGACGACCACGTCGCCCCCCTTGTCGAGGTACACCGCGCCCACCAGACCGTTGAGATAGACGATGTCCGGCAATTCGGGTGCCCTGAACCGGAAGAGATGGAACGCACCGGCCCGCATCGCGGGATGCGGGCCGTTCCGGAACGGCATCAGCTGCACCGTCACATGCGGCAGCCGATTCATCTCGATCAGATGGTCGATCTGGGCGCGCATCACGTCCGGCCCGCCCACCGGCCACCGGAGCACCGTCTCGTCCATCACCACCCACAGCCGCGGCGGCTGCTCCCGCGTGAGCAGTTCCTGGCGGCGCATCCGCAGCGCCACCCGCCGCTCGGTCGCCTCGGTCGCCGCGTGCGGATTGCCGGCGCCGAGCAGGGCCCGCGCGTACGCCTCGGTCTGCAGCAGCCCGTGCACGAACTGCGCCTCGTAGGCGCGGATCTGGAGCGCCGCCTGCTCCAGGCTCAGATACGCGGCGAACCAGTCGGGCAGGACGTCCCGGTAGGTGTGCCACCAGCCGCGTTTGTTGGCCTCGCGGACCGATTTGAGGAAGGTCTCGATCTCCTGCTGGTCGACCACCCCGTAGATCTGGAGCAGTTTCTCGACGTCGGGCAGGCGCAGCCGGGCGACCTTGGCGGCCTCCATCCGGCGGATCGTGGAGTGACTCACCCCGATCGCCGCACCGGCCTGCTCGAACGTGAGGCCGGCGCGGGTGCGCAGTTCCTCCAGTTGCCGGCCGAGGATCATGCGCAGTACGGAGGGGGCCCCGCCCCAGTCGGTCTCCGCGGTCACGCCCACCTCCTCGCCTCGATGACGCAGTCTGGCACGATCTTGGCGCGAAGGATGACATCCTGCGATCGACGAAATGCAAATTTCAACTTGCTGGTTGCGAGGTGTTGTTCACGGATGCCAGAGTGGGACCACCGTCACGGCTTCGGTGAACGCTGGGGCTGCGCGGCCAGGTTGGGGGAGATGTGGCCGCAACTCAGCGCTGTGCGCAGCGAGTTGCACGACCCTCGCGGCGTACGGCGAGGCCGGCCGTGGCACCGGCACCACTGACGGTGCGAAGGGCCCACGAAAGGCATACGGCGATGGCTCCGCCCCTCCTCCCCCAATCGTCGGACCGGTTACCGCCGGCCATGTGTCCCCCCACCCCGACGGCGACCGCCTACGTGCCCCACAGAGGGGGCGTTTTCGGACTGCCCGCGGTGCCCGCCTCGGCGGGTGAGGCACGCAGAACGGTCCGCGAACTGCTCGGAGAGTGGGGAGTGACTCCGGACCTCCGCGAGGACGCCCTCCTCATCACCTCCGAACTTGTCACCAACGCGCTGACGCACACCACGAGCGAGTGGATCGTGTGTCGGCTGCACCTCACCGGGCAGCGGCTCCGCATCGAGGTCGAGGACCAGAACTGCGGTCACGCCCAGCCCGCCCGACGCCGACCCGGACCCGACGACCAGAACGGACGCGGGCTCATGCTGGTCGGCATGCTCAGCAGCGACTGGGGGGTGGACGACACCCCACAACGGTCCGGTCGCGTCGTCTGGGCAGAACTGCCGTCGGAGGGCCGGGAAACCGCCGAGCCCGCCCCTCCGACGGCGTGACCTTCCACCGGGACCGCACGACCGGGCCCACGCTTCCCTCTCCGCACGACGAGAGGGAAGCACGGTGAGCACGCCTGGCCGGCGGTGAGCTCGGCCGTGAGCCCGCCGGCGCCGGTCGTGGACTCCGCCGACGCCCGGGACGCGTTTCCGGCGGGCTGTCTTCGCGGCCGCCTCACCGGCGAACCACCGCACCGGTGAGGTCTCTTCGGCGTCATCGCCGACGCGTACGCCTGTACGGTCCCCTCAACCCGCACCGACGCGGTCGGCCGCGCTGAACTCCTGTCCCGCGCGGCCGAGTGGGAAGCCTCGGCGGCGCGGAAGCCTGTGCCGGGGCCTGCGCGCCGCGGGCCCCGGCCGTCAGAGCTGTCCGCTCGCCGCCAGCCGAGCCTCCGCCTGGGCGCGGGCCGCTTCCAGCACCGCCAGCAGGACCGTCTTGCTGGACTGGCGCTCCCGCACGTCGCACAGGACGACCGGCGTCGACGGGTCGAGGTCGAGGGCCTGGCGGACCTGCTCGGCGGTCGCCTCCCTACGGCCGTCGAAGCAGTTGACGCCCACGGCGAACGGGATGTCGCGGGACTCGAAGAAGTCGATCGAGGCGAACGACGCGTCCAGACGGCGGGTGTCGGCGAGGACCACGGCCCCCAGCGCGCCCGTCGACAGGTCGTCCCACATGAACCAGAAGCGGTCCTGGCCCGGCGTACCGAAGAGGTAGAGCACCAGCTCCGGCGAGATGGTGATACGGCCGAAGTCCATGGCGACCGTGGTCGAGGTCTTCTTCTCGACGCCCGCGAGGTCGTCCACGCCCACGCTCGCCGTGGTGATGCGCTCCTCGGTCTCCAGCGGGGCGACCTCACTCACCGAGCCCACCATCGTGGTCTTGCCGACGCCGA
>NZ_LIQX01000379.1 GCF_001418475.1 Streptomyces ossamyceticus
CCGTTCACGAGGTCCTCGGCCAGGCCGAGGGCGCCGACACCACCGCGGTCCCGGCCGATCCCTCCGCCGCACGGGTGCTGCCGGACGAGACCGGACAGCCCCTGCGACTGAAGGCCGCCGAGCTGACCGGTCAGGACGTCAAGAGCGCCGACGCCCGCATCGACCAGCAGAGCGGCGCCGGATGGCACGTCACCATCGACTTCACCGACACCGGCCGCGACCGCTGGACCGGGATCACGGCCGACGCCGCCTGCCACCCGGCGGGCGATCCTCAGCGCCGTGTCGCCATCGTCCTCGACGGCAAGATCATCTCGTCGCCGCAGGTGGCGTCCGCCGTGACCTGCGGGGCCGGCATCGCCGGCGGCACCACCCAGATCACGGGCTCCTTCGACGCCACCGAGGCCCGCGAACTGGCCCTGCTCATCTCCGGCGGCGCCCTCCCCGTACCGGTCGAGGTCATCGAACAGCGCACCATCGGCGCCACCCTCGGCGACGCGGCCATCACCGCGGCAGCCTGGGCCGCCGTCATCGGCACATCGCTGACCGCGCTGTTCGTCATCGCCGTCTACCGGCTCATGGGCCTGCTCGCGACCCTCGCCCTGACCTGCTACGGACTGATCTCGTACGCCGCCCTGGCAGCGCTGGGGGCGACGCTGACCCTGCCCGGTCTCGCCGGGTTCGTCCTCGCCATCGGCATGGCCGTCGACGCCAACATCCTGGTCTTCGAACGCGCCCGCGAAGAGCACGCCAACCGCAACCGCCCCAGTACCCGTTCGGCGCTGGCGGCCGGGTTCCGTGGGGCGCTGAGCGCCATCGCCGACTCCAACATCACGACGCTGATCGCCGCAGGCCTGCTGTTCGCCTTCGCGTCCGGCCCGGTGCGCGGCTTCGGTGTCACCCTCGGTATCGGTGTCCTCGCCTCCATGGTCAGCGCCCTGCTGATCTCCCGCGTGCTCGCCGAGTACGCGGTGGGCCGCACCGCCGTCCACCGCCGCCCCCGCATCACGGGCATCGCGCACACCGGATGGGTCCGCGACCGTCTGCTGCGCCGAGGTCCGCACCTGATGCGGCATCCGCGCCGCTGGCTCGCGGCCTCCGCCGCCCTCCTCGTCGTGACGGCCTCGGGCATCCTGGTGCGCGGCCTCGACTTCGGCATCGAGTTCACCGGCGGCCGCCTCGTCGAGTACACCACCAGCACCCCCGTGGACCCGGACCGGGCGCGTGCCGCGCTCGCCGACGCCGGATTCCCGCGCGCACTCGTCCAGTCCTCCGGTGACGGCGGGCTCACGGTCCGCGCCGAGGACCTGACCGACACCGACACGGCCGCGGTCACCGACACCATCACCGGGCTCGGCGGCGACGCGGAGAAGGTCCGCGACGAACTGATCGGCCCCACGCTGGGGGACGAGCTGCGTCGCAACGCCCTCATCGCCCTCAGCCTGGCCCTCGGCGCCCAACTCGCCTATCTGGCGGTCCGCTTCCGCTGGAGGTTCGCCACCGCGGCCGTCGGCGCACTCGCCCATGACGTGCTGATCCTCGCCGGCGTGTTCGCCTGGCTCGGCAAACCCATCGACGGCATCTTCCTGGCCGCCCTGCTCACCGTCATCGGCTACTCGGTCAACGACTCCGTCGTCCTCTTCGACCGCGTACGCGAACTCCTCGCCCGTGACCGCACCGCACCTCTGGCCCGCCTGACCAACCAGGCGATCCTGCAGACCCTGCCCCGTACCGTCAACACGGGGACGGGCGCGGCCCTCATCCTCACCGCCCTCGCCGTCCTCGCCGACGACGCCCTGACCGACTTCGCCCTCGCCCTGCTCATCGGCCTGGCCGTCGGCACGTACTCCTCCGTCTTCACCGCCGCACCCCTGGCCGTGGAACTGCACCCACGCTCCCTGACCAAGCGGGCAGCCCCCGAGCCCGCATGACCGTCGACGTGTCGGAACCGCGTGAGACGGCCACGGGGACAGCGATCACCGATCCTCGGCAAACGGCCGTCTCCTGGGGGAGGATGCCCCCATGACGATGTGAAGAGCACCCGACGACAGGTATCGGTGGCGCAAGGCCGGAACCTGGGAGACCGTCCAGGACGGTGAGCGACGGATCTGCGCGACCTGCGGAACACCCGTTCGCTCGTACCAGTACCGCTTCCACCCGCCCGAGTCCCCCATGTTCGAGCGCTGCGTGGGGCTGGCCTGGTGCCTCGGCTGCCGGGTCTACACGGGGACGATGGTGCACGTGCCCAGAGAGCGGGTCCTGGTCGACGCCCTGGCTTCACTGCCTCGTGCTCAGCGGGAGCGCCTCGAACGAAGCGAGATCAAACTGATCGAGTTCCTGGCGCGGCAACGCCGTTGACGAGGCGCTCGCCCACCCCGAGAACAGGCGACCACGACCGCTTCGCACAACCCGGCGCCCGGGCTCAGACCGCGGCATTCCTCTGCGGCCCGGACGCCCAGGCGAGGATGTGAGGGACTGCTTCGCGCAGAGTGACGAAGTGACGATGAACGCCCTCCACCGCGGCGGCGGTGTTCACGCCCCACACCGTCATCCCGGCGCGCAACCCGGACCGTACTCCGGACGGGGCGTCCTCGATGACCAGGCAGTCGGCCGGCTGGGCGCCCAGCCGTGCGGCGGCTTGCAGATACGGCACGGGAGAGGGCTTGCCCTCTTCCACGGCGGCCGCGTCCACGATCACGTCCGGCACGGGCAGGCCCGTGCGCGCGAAACGACCGCGCACCCGGTGCTCGTAGTTCGAGGTCACCAACGCCCAGGCCTCCGGCGGCAGACCGTGCAGCAACTCCGACGCTCCGTGGAAAGCGGCGTAGACGCCGGACCGTACGTCCTCGTCCTCCAACTCGTGCAGCAGGGCCAGGCACTCGCTCGGCTCACGGTCGCCGGCGACCCGGGCGAACGTCTCCATCGGCCGTGTCCGCAGAGCCACCCGGTAGACCTCGTCCCCGTCCAGCCCGTAACGCGCAGCCCAGGTCTCCCAGACCCGGCGCTGGTTGCTCAACGCGTCGATCAACGTGCCGTCGACATCGAACAGGACGTACTTCATGCGGCCAGGCCGCCCAGCTTCACCGGTCACGTGTCGATCATGACAGGCGCAGCCGAACGTGGTGCGGACGGTGAAGGTGGCGATCTTGGGCAGACGGTGGGGAGTGATCATTCCCATCGGTCCTGAGGGGGGCTTGGCGTGACCGTACCCACGCGTCGAACACTGCCCGCGCATCAGACGCTGCGCACGCGCATTCTGCCCGGGCGTCAGATACCGCGCACACGGACTCTGCCCCGACGCCGAACATCGGCTGCGCCCCGCCGACATCGGTTCGACCTCCGCTCGACCGCCCTGTTCTTCGTCATCCTGGCCGTGCTGATCAGCGTGCTCGGCTGGGTGGCCCGCATGATGGCAGGCGCCGTCGAGAGGCGTCCCGGCTGGGTCTTGGTGCTGGTCGTCATGGGCGTCGCCGCCCTCGTGGGCCTACGGCGCCGCCTGCACGTGGCGAGGGCGGCGCGCCGGGCCGCGGCGGCGCTCGACGAGGCGGCGAGGGAGGCGGCCGAGGAACTGGACACCGACCTGATCCCCCGACAGCGCACGGCCGTCGAGGTCGACCCCGGCTACGAGTCCCTGACCCCGGAGGAGTTCGAGGAGGCGGTCGCGGCCCTCTGTGAACGCGACGGTTGCTCCGGCGTCGAAGTCGTGGGAGGGGCGGGGGACTTGGGCGCCGATGTCGTGGCGGTGACGCCGGACGGGCGCCGGGTCGTCATCCAGTGCAAGTACTACGGCGAAGCGAACCGTGTCGGCTCCCAGGACCTCCAGCGCTTCGGCGGCACATGCTTCACGGTCCACGAGGCCGACGTGGCCGTACTGGTCACCACCAGCGACTTCACGGCGCCGGCGGCCGAGTACGCCGACCAGTGCGGGATCGTGTGCGTGGACGGGGAGAAGCTCAGGAGTTGGACGGACGGCACCGGACCGTGCCCTTGGGAGACGGTCCCACAGAGCTGGGTGGACGGATAACGGGGCGGGGGAGTGCCGAGCCACGCAGGCCGGTTCGCGCCACGCAGGCCGGATCGCCAGGCGTGCCCGGCATTCGGCGAGGGTCGGCAGTGGCGCCGGGGGCTGATCGAACGCCTTGAACGGTAGGGCTCAGCGCCGCAGTGGCGTCAACGGGCGAGCCTCGCCGACCTGTTGGAGGATCTGAGATCCGAGGAGTGTGCGACGCGCACCCGGTGCCCGGACTGGCGGGTGCGAGACGTGGCCGCCCATCTGACACTCGCGGCCAGGTTCTCCACCGGGCAGGTCGTACGCGAAATGCTCCGCGCCCGTGGGAACTGGAACCGGATGATCCACGACTCGGTGGTGCGGGAGGCGGAACTGCCCACCGCCGAGATCGTCACCCACCTGCGCTCGTTCATCGGCTCGCACTGCCTGGCTCCCCTCACCAGGCCCCGCGAGCCGCTCCTCGACCTCATCGTCCACGGCCAGGACGTCGCCCTCGCGGTCGGCAGGCCGCGCGAGATGCCGTTGGCTGCGGCCCGTGACTCGGCCGACCGCGTGTGGACCATGCGGATCCCGCCGCGGCCCCGGCCCCTGCCGAGCCCGGCTCGTCGCCGCCGACATCGAGTGGACCCGCGGAAGCGGCCAGGAGGTCCGCGGCCCGATCGTGGCCCTGTTCCTGCACCTCACCGGCCGCCCGGTGGAGGCCCGCGCGTACGCCGACCACGCGGGGGAGCCGTGGACCGGAGCCCCGACTCCCCGACGGAAGGACGGGTTCCGCGTGGTCTACGACGACTGGAAGATCGACTACGGGCCGACGGGTCACCCCTTGACCATGGTCTAGAGGCCTGGGCCGGTGCCGCAGCGCCCGGTCAGGCGCAGCGGGTGGCCCTTGGCGACCGCTTCGTGCGTGTCGAGGGTGTCAGGCCGCCGCCTCCGCTTCCGGCCGCTCAGCCGGCGCCACCAAGGTTGTGGGTCGTCCGGCTCCACCGGTGCGCCCGGCAGTGCCGAAAAGGCGCCGACCTGCTTGTGCCAGCCGTGGAACACGCCTTGGAACAGCTGGTGGGGCTCGTGCGGCAGGGGGCCTCGAGAACTGGCCACTGTGCTCTCCCTCGTTTGGTCCGTTACCGTTAACGTGAACGCTAACGGGATCGTCGCTCACAGAACGCATTCCGTCAACGCCCGCCGCCGACGGCGCACGATCCGCCGTGGGCGGGTCGGCGCTGCCTCGCTCCGGCGGCAGGAACGGGCGGGCGGCGCCGGACCGGCAGATCCGTGAACCTGATTGACTGGGACACCGGGTGGCACAGGAACAGAAGTGAGTGGGCAGCGTGGCCGGACAGCGGGAAACGGAAGACCAGCGGGCGCCGGGTGCGCGCACCGTCAAGCGCGTCACGCTCCGCGACGTCGCTCGGGCGGCGGGCGTGTCCCACCAGACCGTCTCCCGGGCGATCAACGGCAAGGGGGAGATCGACCCGGGGACCCAGCAGCGCGTGCTCGATGTCGCCAGGCAGTTGCGGTACCGGCCCAGCCGGTTCGGCCGGGGGCTGGTCCGCCCGGACGTCGTGTCCGTCGGACTGATCGTCCCCGACGTGGTCAACCCCTTCTTCCCGGAGTTCGTCGCGGGAGTGATCGCCGCCGCGGACGAACGTGACTGGCAGGTGCTCGTGGCCAGTACCGAGAACGACCGGTCACGGGAACTGGCCCTGGTCCGCTCACTCGGCCAGCAGGTCGACGCTCTGGTCGGCTACATCAGCCATCCCGACGCGCAGCTCGAACCGTACGCGGGCTCCGTCCCGCTGGTTCTGGTCGATCGCGGGCTGGACTCGTCGCAGCACGCGCTGGTCCACATCGACACAGCTGCCGGAATCCGGGCCGGCATGGAGCACCTCATCGACCGGGGCCACCGCCGGATCGGCATGATCGACTGCGAGTGCGTGAACGCCCCGACGCTCCGCCGCCGCACCTTCCTCGACGTCGTCGGCGAACACGGTCTGCCCGTCGACGAGGACTGGATCGTCATGGGTGAGCAGTCACCGGAGGGGGGCGCCGTCGCGTTCGAGGCGCTGCACGCCGCGCGCCCGGACCTCACCGCCGTGGTCGCCTTCAACGACCTGGTCGCGATCGGCGCGCTCCGGGCCGCCCGCCGGCTCGGCGTCCACATACCGGACGACTGCGCCCTGGTCGGTTACGACGGGCTCAGCGTCGTCGATCTGGTCGACCCGCCCCTGACCACCCTCCACCTCGACAAGCGTCGGCTGGGCGAACTGGCGATCCACCAGGTCGACCGACTCCTCGCAGGCGAACAGCCGCCCCCCATCGTCCTGACGCCGAGCCTGCGTGTGCGCGGCACGACGTGACCCGCTCACCGCACGGCATCCGCGAGGGCCGCGACCACGTCGGGCACCTCCGGGTCAGGGCCAGAACCCCAGCGCGTGGACGATCAGGACGACACAGAGCGTCAACTGCACCGCTCCGATGACGCGGTGCCCGACCCACACCAGCGCGACGGCCGTCAAGCCGACCACCAGGGCCAAGGCGCCGAAGCCCACCACTGGTCCCCAGTCCGGGGGCAGAACGTTGCTCGCCCGCTGTCCGGCACCGGCGTCCATCCGGCCCAGTGCCCGGACGGAGAGCACGATGACGACCAAGAACGTGGCTGCCACGTCCGCCACCAGTACGAGGATCAGGAGGCAGCCTGTGGTGAGGGCACTCTCCAGGCCGGAGGGCTGTCTGTCGGCAGATTCGGACAGGGTTGAGTCATCGCTCGGCGTCCCTCCCTCCGAAGAGTCGGCCGCCGACAACGCGCGTCCACCCGTCGGGCGTCGCCGTCTCCAGTTCTGCTGCAGGACGCGGACTCCTCACCGATCGCTGAGAGGGCCCCGGACGACAGTCCGGCCGAGTGCCGCTCCAGATTGACGGATTCACCCTCACCGCCACCGGGCAGTGACCTCCAGAATGTCATGAGCACGACTGCCTTCCCCCACGAGGAGGTCGAACATGCACATCCGTACGCTGACCGGCGGCTTCGCCGCGGCCGTGGTGGTGTCCCTGTCCCTCACCGGCGGCCAGGCCGCGGCGGCTCCCTCCGCCGCGGCGGATGCTCCCGCCGCCGCCCGCGTCCTCACCTACGACGCCAGCGGCTCCGCGGAGTTCAGGAGCGCGGTGGACCGGGGCGCGGCGATCTGGAACGAGAGCGTCGACGCCGTCGAACTGCGGCCGGCCGCCACCGGGCAACGCGCGAACATCCGGGTCGTCGCCGACAACGGCTGGCCGCGCGCCCTCACCACCTCCCTCGGCAACGGAACCGTCTACATGGGACGCCAGGCCGTCGACCAGGGCCACAACACCATTCGCATCTCCGCCCATGAACTGGGGCACATCCTGGGCCTCCCCGACCGCAAGCCCGGACCGTGCTCCAGCCTGATGTCCGGGTCCAGCGCGGGCACCGCCTGCACGAACCCGTATCCGAACGCCGCGGAGAAGGCGGAGGTCGAAGGCAACTTCGGTGGCGCGCTCGTCGGACCGGCCCCGACCGTAAGGGCGGGGGTCATCGTGGACTGACGCCTGCCCCACGGTTCGGGGGGAGCGCAGGGTGCCCGCTTTCCCCCACACATGGCTGACCGCGAGCGCCCACCGATCCGCAGTCGTACGCCCGCCGGAGCACATGCGGCGGGCGTACGCGCGCCCTCCGTGCCTCCCCACGACCAGACCCTGGACGACCCTCGCGACCCGGCGGCCCCGCATGCGGAGCGGCGAGAACGACGCCGCCCCGCCGTCCCGCCGCTACGCCCCACCGTCGTGCAGTACGGAACGGACCGCCTCCGCCAGATCCTGTGGCGCGGCGGAATGCGTGGCGTGCAGGCAGCGGTGCCAGGGGCCGAGGCTGAGCGCTTCGACGGCCGCCGAACTGCCCCGCGCGCTGTCGCCCCGTCCTTCGGCCGCCGCCTTGAGGAGGTCGCAGCGCCACACACCGGTCCCGTCCTCCGGGCCGATGGGGTCGGACGCTTCGGCCTCGAACGCTCGCTGCGCCCGATGGCGGCGCCCGTGCGGACGGCTGTGCCGAAGTCGCCGCGCCGGGCTGCCCGGTGGGCGATGTCGGCGAGGACCCGCCTCTTCATCAGCGGCTCCGGCAGGCTGTCGGCGAGTTCGACGCCCTCCTCGTAGCGCCCGGACGCCGCCATCGCCTCGGCGACGGCCGCGATCGCTGCGGACGCGCGCGGAGGCGCCACACGGAGTGGGTGCGGCGGGGGACCGGCGGCTGTTGACGGTGCCCCGCGGCGGTCGACGCGCGCTGGCCCGTGTCAGGTGTCAGGGTGAGGCTCAAGGACTCGAGAAAGGGACTTGCCGTGATCACCACTGACCTCACCCCGGGCTCCCCCTGCTGGCTGGACCTCGGTGCCCCCGACGTCCGGACCACCGCGGCCTTCTACGGGGCGGTGCTCGGCTGGGAGTACGAGCCCATGGGGGAGGTCGAGGGGGAGGACATGGAGGGCGGCATGTTCCGGAAGGACGGCAAGGTCGTCGCCGGACTCGGCAAACTCACCGAGGAGGGTGCCCGCTCCGCCTGGATGATCTACTACACCGTGACCGACGCGGACGCCACGACCCGCACGGTCGAGGAGGCCGGCGGCACGGTGCGGGTGGCGCCGAGGGACCTCGGCGACTGGGGCCGGATGGCCCAGTACAACGACCCCCTGGGCGGTCAGTTCGCGGTCTGGCAGCCGGGGAAGAACGCGGGCTTCGAACTCGCCGACGAGCCCGGCTCGCTGTCGTGGACCGAGCTGTACACCAGCGACGCCGCGGCCGCCAAGGAGTTCTACAGCAAGGTCTTCGACTGGCGGTTCGGTGAGATGGAACTGCCGGGCGGCGGAGGCACGTACACCCTCATCACGCCCGCCGGGCTCCCCGAGGAACGCATGCAGGGCGGCCTCATGCAGCTCGGCAAGGGGGATCTGACGCTGACGGACGGGCGGCCGTACTGGCACCCGGTGTTCGCCGTCGCCGACTGCGACGCGGCGGTCGCCGAGGTCACCGCGAACGGCGGCAGCGTGCAGATGGGGCCGCAGGACGCGCCGGGCGTGGGCCGTCTGGCCGTCTGCCTCGACCCGTCGAACGCGGACTTCGTGGTGCTCACCCCGGCCCCGAACTGATCGCGCGGGCGGGCCGACTCGGCTCAACCCACGGCCGTGGCCCGGTCCAGCGGGGGCAGGTGCCGGACGGTGCGGCTCCAAGTGGCTCCCAGGGCCACGACTCCCATGACGGCCGCGATCGACAGCAGGGCGGCCCGCACCCCCCAGTGCTCCAGGACCAGCCCTGAGGCGAGCGGCCCCACCGGGGCCGCCGCACCGCCGATGAGGGCGAGGCTGCTGAGCACCCTCCCCTGCAAGTGATCCGGCGTGATGGTCATCTGATAGGTGTACAGAATCGCGTTGGCCGCCGGAGCCAGGAAGAAGGCGGCGGCCAGCAGGGGGCCGATGGTCCAGGCGGTGGGCCGGACGGCCATCGCGGGGATCGTCGCGGCGGCGACCCAGAACATCGCCAGCACGACGGATGTGGGGCTGAGCCGTTGCAGCCGGGGAGCGGCCAGCGCGCCCAGCAGCCCGCCGGCACCGG
>NZ_LIQX01000038.1 GCF_001418475.1 Streptomyces ossamyceticus
CCCCGTCCGCGATGCTCTTCGTCCCGCCCGTGATCCCCCGCACCGTCATCCGCGCACCCCCGTACGAGGCCGGGCCCAGAGCGGCATCACCGGCACCGTGGTCGTCGGCCGGTCGCCCGACCGGGGCCCCGGCGCGTGGCCGTGTCCGTCTCCGGAGGCCACCACTTCCGCCGCCCGCCCCGTCCGCCTCAGTCCGTCCGTCGTCATCCCGCCACCCCCGCGAGGTCGTTGTCGTCGATGCGGGCCCGGTCGTCGTCCAGGCCCAGCAGCAGCCGCACCACCGGCAGCACCGCGTCCGCGCGGTCGTCGTCGAGGTCGGCCGCGAAGCCCGGTGCGCCGGATTGGCCGACGGCCACCCCGCTGCCCCGGTCAGGTCCTCGTCGCACCAGCTCGCCGAGCGTCCTGCGCACGCCCGGCTCGTACGCCGAGAACGTCCGCCGCAGCAGCGGCAGTACGTCCGTGAACGCGTCCCCCGGCACCCCGGTCAGCCAGGCGTCCACCAGCCCGAGGAGCCGTTCGTCGTGGACCAGCAGCATGCCGCCGCCCGAGCCGCCGCCGACGAACCCCTCGATCCATGCGGCCGCGTCGGCCGGGGCCGTGCCCGGCGACAGGACGAGCCCCATGAGCCGGGCCGCCTCGTGCTGCGCCAACTCCCCGTCGTCCAGCAGGAGCCGGACGCCCCGGCCCCGGACGACGCCCGGTACGGTGTCCCGCCCGGAGAGCACCCGCAGGACGGAGTGCCAGCGGACCCGCAGGTCACCGTGGACGGCGCCGACGGCGTCGCCCAGCAGCCCCACCGCTCCGTGCACGGCGTCCACATGGCCGCGCATCTCCTGCGCCGCCTCCGCGTCGAGCGCGGCGCAGGCCGGCGGCAGTCCTACGAAGATCCGTTCGGCGAGCCCGGCGGCGACCTCGGAGAGCGCCCGGGTGTCGGTGGCGCGGACGTCGCCGTAGCGCAGGGACCTGACCAGGGCCGGGAGCGCTTGCGCGAGGTGGGCGACGTCGGCGTCGAGGGCGGCCCGGTCGGCGAGGACCCGCATCACCACGGGCAGCGCGTCGGTCAGTTCGGCGAGCAGGCAGTGCTCGGCGAGCGCGGTGATGTCGGCGAGCGACCGCGCGGAGACGGCGTCCGCCTCGGCCTTCGCGGTCGCCGCCGCGAGCACCGTGGTCCCCCACACCCCGGCCTCGGCGACCCGCACGGCGAGCTCCGGCTCCCAGCGCAGCCGCCAGGTCTCCCGGAACGTCCCCGTGCTGCTCCGTGACACGGCGGGCTCGCCCCAGGCGACACCGAGCAGCCGCAGCCGGTGCAATAGACGGCTGCGCTCGGCGTCGTTCTCCTTGCGCAGGTCGAGTTCCAGTTCCCGTTCCAAGGCCTCCGGCTTGAGCCGCAGGCGCCGTTGGAGCCGTGCCAGGTCCCGCTGGAGCGGCACGGCCGGCGCCGTCTCGGGCACCTCCCCCAGCACATCCCCGACCACCAGCCGGTCGTGCACCAGAGACAGCGGCACGTCCGAGCCCTCGCACATCACGGCCCGTACGGCGTCGGTGGTCTCGGTGAGGCCCGGCAGGGGGCGCCCGCGCATCGCGGCGAGCGTCTCGGCCAGCCGCACCGCCTCGATGACATGTGCGGAGGACACGATGCGGTCCTCCTCGCGCAGCAGGCCGGCCACCTTGGTCAGCCATCGCTCCACGGGACGGTCGGGCGCGCCGAACAGGTGCCCGTACCAGCCCGGTGAGTCGATCCCCGCGCCGTAGCCGCTGGCCCGGGCCAGCCGTCGGTGCGTCCACGGCACCCAGGTCATGTCGGCCTTGACCTTGGGCAACCCCTTGAGCAGGGCCCGGTCGGCGGCCATGGTCCGCTTCTCCCGCAGCGCGGGCACGTGCCAGGCACCGCACACGACGGCCACCTCGTCGTCCCCGAACTCCTTCTGCGCGGCCCGCATCTGCAACCGCATGTACGCCTCGCGCACGGAGTCGCGGTCGGGCCCGCCGGTCACGTCCCCCTCGCGGAGCGCGCCCATGGCCTCCTCCAGCGCGGTGAACGGCGCGAACGCGTCCCCGCCCGTCCCCCGGTGCTCGACGACGTCCTCCCACCACCGCTCCGGATCGTCGTAACCTGCGGCTTCCGCGAGCGCGGCCAGAGGATCGACCCGAACCGTGTCCGCCGCGGGCCCCGGGCCGTCGTCCCCGGCGTTCCCGTCGTTCTCGTCGGTCGCTTCGCCGGAGCCTTCCCCGGTCCGCTCGTCGGCCGCGTCCGGGACGGTCTCCCCCTGCGCCTGCTGAGCCGGCTCCTCCGCAGCCGAGGTCGGCCCGTCCGGTTCGGCCGCCGAGGTGCCCTCCCGACCCCAGGCCAGTGTGTGCGTCGCCGGGAGGTCGATGAAGCGGGCGGGGACCCCGTGCTCCAGGGCCCAGCGGATGGCCACCCACTCGGGGGAGAACTCGGCTAGGGGCCAGAACGCGGAGCGGCCGGGCTCGTCTACGGCGTGGGCGAGGAGGGCGACCGGGGGCCGCATGTCCTCGTCGGCGGCGAGCGGGATGAGGGTGTCCGCCTCCGGTGGTCCCTCGATCAGCACGACCCGGGGTCGGGCCGCCTCCAGCGCGGCCCGCACAGCCCTCGCCGAGCCGGGCCCGTGGTGCCGCACACCGAGGAGCAGTGGTCCGGCGCCGGACGGCCGTGGGCTGTCCGGGCGCTCGTCCTGGGCCGTCACGCGCTCACCTCGCGGCAGGCGCGGTAGAAGTCGGTCCAGCCGTCGCGCTCGCGCACGACCGCCTCCAGGTACTCCTGCCAGATGACGCGGTCGGCGGCCGGGTCGCGGACGACGGCGCCGAGGATGCCCGCGGCCACGTCGGAAGGGCGCAGCACGCCGTCGCCGAAGTGGGCGGCGAGTGCGAGTCCGTTGGTGACGACGGAGATCGCCTCGGCCGTGGAGAGCGTGCCGCTGGGCGACTTCAGCTTCGTACGGCCGTCTGTGGTGACGCCGTCGCGCAGCTCACGGAAGACGGTGACGACGCGGCGGATCTCGTCGATGCCGTCGGGCGCGGTCGGCAGGTCGAGGGAGCGGCCGATCTGGTCGACGCGGCGCGAGACGATCTCGACCTCGGCGTCGGCGCTCTCCGGCAGCGGCAGCACGACGGTGTTGAAGCGACGGCGGAGGGCGCTCGACAGGTCGTTGACCCCGCGGTCGCGGTCGTTGGCCGTGGCGATGAGGTTGAAGCCGCGCACGGCCTGCACCTCCTGCCCCAACTCCGGGATGGGCAGGGTCTTCTCGGACAGGATCGTGATCAGGGTGTCCTGGACGTCCGCCGGGATACGGGTCAGTTCCTCGACGCGGGCGGTCATGCCCTCGGACATGGCACGCATGACGGGGCTGGGCACGAGGGCGTCGCGGCTCGGGCCGTGGGCGAGGAGCTGCGCGTAGTTCCAGCCGTAGCGGATGGCCTCCTCCGGGGTGCCGGCGGTGCCCTGCACGAGGAGGGTCGAGTCACCGCTGACGGCCGCCGCGAGGTGCTCGGAGACCCAGGTCTTGGCGGTGCCTGGCACACCGAGCAGAAGCAGGGCGCGGTCGGTGGCGAGCGTGGTGACGGCGACCTCGACGATGCGGCGCGGGCCGACGTACTTCGGTGTGATCACCGTGCCGTCCGGGAGCGTCCCACCGAGCAGGTAGGTGGCGACCGCCCACGGCGACAGCTTCCAGCGGACCGGGCGGGGCCGGTCGTCCTGGGCCGCGAGCGCTGCGAGTTCTCCGGCGAAGGCGTGCTCGGCGTGCGGGCGCAGCTCCTCGCCGCCCGCGGGCGCGCCCTGCACGTGCGCATCCGTGTGCGCGTTCGCGGGCGCGGACTGGTCGTGGCTCGGGTCGACAGTGGTCGTTTCTACGGACGCAGGCATGGCTGAGTCCCCCTCCAGCTCGGCCGGTTCGGATCTGCTGACCACGATGCACCACGCCACTGACAATCCAGTCTGACCTGCGGAAATCCGTTGGCGCAAGCCAATTGTCAGTGGTGGGATCTACCTTCGAAACATGACTCAGCAGGGGGTGCGCTGGACGGCTGAGCAGGTGCTGGCACTGGCACCTGACGCAGCCTCGCGCAAAGCCGGAAGCAAACTCGCCGCGGCCGGACCGTGGTCGCAGGCGGGCACTTCGGACGAGGGGACGGTGTGGGGACTGTGCAAAGGCAGTGGCAGCAAGCCGTATCAGACTGTGGTCGACGTCGCGGACTCATCCGGGCCCGCGTACAAGTGCAGTTGTCCGAGCCGCAAGTTCCCGTGCAAGCACGCGCTGGGACTGCTGCTGCTCTGGGCGGGCGACGCCGGTGCGGTGCCGCCCGGGCAGGCGCCGGACTGGGCGGAGCAGTGGCTGGAAGGCCGCCGCAGGCGCGCAGCGGAGAGGACGACGAGGACGGGCGCGGCATCTGGGGCCACGTCCGCTGACCCCGAGGCGGCGCGGCGCCGGGCCGAGCGACGCGCCGAGCGCATCACCGCGGGCGCGACCGAGCTCGAACAGCGCCTGACCGACCTGCTCCGTGGCGGCCTCGCCGCCGCGGAGCAGGCGGGGTACGGGCTGTGGGAGGAGACGGCCGCCCGCATGGTCGACGCGCAGGCACCCGGACTGGCCGCGCGCGTGCGGGAGTTGGGCGCCATACCGGGATCGGGTGCGGGCTGGCCGGTCCGGCTCCTGGAGGAGTGCGCCCTCCTCCACCTTCTCGACCAGGGCTGGCTGCGCCGCGAGAGCCTCCCGGAGGGACTCGCGGCGACGGTCCGCTCCCGTGTCGGCCTGCCGGGCGCGGCGGACGGACCGCCGGTCCGTGACCGTTGGCTGGCCCTCGCCCAGTACGACACGTCCGACTCCCGCCTCACCACCCGCCGGATCTGGCTCCACGGCGCCGAGTCGGGCCGTACAGCACTGCTCCTGTCGTACGGGGCCGCCGGCCGTGCGCCCGAGCTGTCGCTGCCGGTGGGCCTGGTGTTCGAGGCGGAGGTGTCGGCGTACCCGGGCGGCGGGCAGCTCCGAGCGGCCCTGGGCCGGCGGTTCACCGCGCCCGCGCCCGCGGACGTCCGGCCTCCCGGAATCACTCCGGCGGAGGCGGCGGCCCGTTACGGCGAGGCCTTGCGGGACGACCCATGGCTCGACTCCTACCCGGTGACGCTCGCCCGGGTGATACCCACGCCGGACGGCGACTCCTGGCAATTGGCGGACCCGGAGAGCGGCTTGGCCCTGCCTCTCACTCCGTCCGCCCGCTCGCGCCCCGGCCTGTGGCGCCTCGTCGCCCTGTCCGGCGGCGCCCCCGTCATGGTCTTCGGCGAATGCGGCCACCGGGGCTTCACTCCGCTGACGGCATGGCCGGCGGACCCGACAGGACAGGCGGTGGCCCTGTGCTGAGAGAAGCCGACACCGCGCACACCGGCACCAGCACCAGCACCAGCACGGAACAGGCACTGGCACTGGCACTTGGCCACAGCCGACCGACCGGCCCGGCCCACCCGGCCGTCCCCGTACGGAAGGAACCCTCATGACCAGCACGTCGACCGCACAGGCGGGGCACACCTGGGAGGAGCTCGTCACGACGGCGCTCCTCGGGACGGACCGCCGGACGCCTCCGAGGTCGGCGTCCGGCCGGGAGGCGCCCGTGGCCCTGCTGGACGCGGCGGCGGTGGAGACCGTCCGGCGCAGGGCGGGGCTACGGCCCGTGCGGGCAGCGGCGGGACCGCAGCCCGCCGCACCGGACGGACGGCCTGCGCTGCCGCCCGCCGCGGCTCGCCGTCTGGCGACGCTGCTGACGGACCGGCCCGGCACGGGCGGCGGCCGCCGGGGGGCGGCACCGGACCTGATGGAGCTGCTGCCCCAGTGGCTGGCCCTGGCCAACGCGCACGGGTACGCGGCACCACCGGAAACACTGCCCGCGCTGCTCGACGCGGCGCGCGGCCGCACCGATCTACGGACAGCCGCCCTGACCTTCGCGGGCACGCGCGCGTTGTGGCTGGCCCGGTTGAACACGGACTGGCGTTTCGCGTTGCGGGCCGCGCCGGGCAGTGGTTCGGCGCTGCCCGGCGCGGACGAGCCGGAGCGGGTGCGACGCCTGTGGCAGGAGGGCCTGTTCGCCGAACGGGTGGCGCTGCTCACCACCCTGCGCGCCCAGGACGCGCCCGCCGCACGGGAGTTGCTGGTCTCCACCTGGTCGACGGAACGAGCGGAGGACCGGCTGATGTTCCTCGACTCGCTACGGACGGGACTGGAGACGGCGGACGAACCGTTCCTGGAAGGCGCGTTGTCCGACCGCAGCCGCAACGTGCGTTCCACCGCCGCCGAGTTGCTGTCCGCGCTGCCCACCTCGGCTCTGGCCGGCCGGATGGCGCGGCGGGCGACGGCCTGCGTGGCCGTGGACCGTACCGGCGACACGCCCACGATCGTGGTCGAGGCACCGCACGAGTGCGACCCGGGCATGGAACGGGACGGCGTCCAGCCGAAGGCTCCGGCCGGCCGGGGCGAACGGTCCTGGTGGCTGGGCCAGTTGGTGGAGGCGGCCCCGCTCGACGCCTGGTCGGCACGGCTCGGCGGCCGTTCACCGGAGGAGGTGGTGGCGCTGCCGGTCGCGGACGACTGGCAGGCGGAGCTGCACGGCGCCTGGTGCCGGGCGGCGGTCCGCCAACGCGATCCGAGCTGGTCGAGGGCCCTGCTGGGGGCACCCGTCACACCGGAAGCGGGTGGGCCGGGGGCGGTGTCACTGGCCGAGCGGGCGAAACTGCTCGCCACCTTGGACGCCGACGAGCGGGCCGAGTGGGTCGCCGGCTTCATCGGGACGCACGGTCTGTCGGAGGCGTTCCAGCTGCTCGGAGTGTGCGACGTCCCCTGGGCTCCGTCCCTGGGCCGGGCCGTGGTGGACGCCCTCGACATCGCGCGGGACGCCGGCAGTTACCCCTGGAGCTTCAGCGGGGTGATGGGCCTGGCGGAGAGATGCCTGGACCCCGACGAGGCCGCGCGTCTCGAACCGCTCACCGCGGCCACGGAGGAACCGGAGGACGCGGCGCCCGGCGCCGGGGGCTACTGGGCCGAGGCGTTCCAGCGGCTGGCGACGACGTTGCGGTTGCGCGCGACGATGAGAGGGGAGTTGGCTCCGCCGGGCAGGGTGGGCGCCTCTTAGCTCGGGGCTGCGGGGTTCGTGGG
>NZ_LIQX01000380.1 GCF_001418475.1 Streptomyces ossamyceticus
CGCCGGCGTGCGCTGATCCGCTCGTCGGACGGGCGGATCAGCGCAGGCCGGCGAAGAGATCGCTCTCGGGCAGGGCGGCGCCGGTGGTGTCCTGGACGCGTACGAACGTCTCCACGCCCATGAACTCGCCGAACCTCTCCTTGCCCATCCCGAGGAAGAAGATGTTCTCGCCCTGGCTGGCGTGCGCGGCCAACGCGTCGAACTTCTGACCGCTGAACGCGGTGGTGTCCACCCACGTGGTGATCTCATCGTCGGGGAGGCCGATCTCGGCCAGCGCGGCGGTCTCGGCGGGATCCGGCTCCGGCATGTCCGGATTGAACTCGCGCATGATCTCGCCGAACCGCCGCATCGACGAGCGGGGCATCGTGGTCCAGTACACCTTCGGTGCCAGGTTCTCGGTCATCTCCAGCGCCGCCATCGTGATGCGGTGGGCCTGGATGTGGTCGGGGTGGCCGTAGAAGCCGTTCTCGTCGTAGGTGACGACCACATCAGGTCGGTAGCGCCGCATGAGGTCCGCGAGTCGGGCCGCGCCCTTCTCCACGGGGGTCTGCCAGAAGGATTCGGGGGCGTCGTTGCTGGGCCAGCCCACCATCCCGGAGTCGGCGTAGTCGAGCATCTCCAGATCGCTGATCTTCAGGACCTCGCAGCTGGCCTCGAGCTCTTGGCGGCGGATCGAGGCGACCGCCGCCGGATCGTGTCCCGGGTCGCCCGGCTTGACGCCCCCGGGCCCGTCACCGCAGCCGCCGTCGGTACACGTCACGAGAACCGTGCGGATGCCTTCCGCCGCGTACCGCGCGAGGACCCCTCCGGTTCCCGTGGCCTCGTCGTCCGGGTGGGCGTGTACCGCCATGAGCGTCAGGGGCCGTCCAGCCACGAATCAGTCCTCCTACAGACCTACGTCTTGAATCCAGGCGCGGCGGCATGCCGCGACCGCGGGGTCCGGTTCCCGGCGCGACGGACGATCCTACGGTCCCCGTGATCCCCGAGCGTGTGGTCCCGGCCCTTCACTTGATCAACCACACCGACCGCACCGGATGTTCCCAGCGCGGACGCTTGGTTTCAGGTGTGGGAGTACAGCGCGAACGGAGCAGGATGCCTGTGGCGAACGTGAGCAGGTGGACCAGGACGACGCGGCCAAGGCCATGGGGGTGTGGCCACGGGGTTCCCGCGTATCGTTCGCGCAGCAACTACCTGGTCTCGTACGGCGTGTTGACGCGCTGGACGAACTCGTGGTGGCGCCCTCCTGCGCCTTGCGGCTGCACGCACCCGAGCCCCGCCCACCGGCAGCCGGCAATGCCCGGCTGATCCGGGGGGAAGTGTGGACACGTCGGGCTGAAGTCTCCTAGCCTTGCTGACGGACCATCACGGTCGTCGATGTGACCCGACAGCGCGGTAGCCATCGACTCCAGCTTTTTCCGAGCGGTTGCCCCCGCTCGGCGTAGTGGCCCGCTGAGACACACCCGGCGGGCCGAAGCGGCGACATCCCGCTACGGCATCGGCGCGGCAGCGCGCGCCCCAAGCCTGTCAGTCATCTGTTCAGGAAGGGGACAGCATTGTCATGTTCACGATAATCAGGAGGGTCGCGGCCGCACGTTGGCCGGCCATCGGTTCGGCTCTGCTCCTGGTCGCGGCCGCTCTCATCGCGAACCTGTCCGGCGCGACGCCGGCCGCGGCGCACCCGATCAACGGCGCAGACTTCCAGCAGGTCCAACTGGCCCGCGGCGTGTCGGAGGTCGGTGAGCCGATGTCGCTGGCCGTGCTCGCCGACCGGTCGGTGCTCCATACCGCCCGCAACGGGACCGTGCGCCGCACCGACGCGGGCGGCACCACCACGGTCATCGGCACCATCCCCGTCTACGTGCACGACGAGGACGGCCTGCAAGGCATCGGCATCGACCCGGGTTTCGCCACCAACCGGCACATCTACCTCTACTACGCCCCGCCGCTGTCCACGCCGGGAGGCGACGCACCGACCACCGGCGGCAACTGGTCCACGTGGCAGGGAGTCAACAGGCTCTCCCGGTTCACGCTCAACGCCGACTTCACGATCAACCAGTCCAGCAAGGTGGATGTCCTCGACGTGCCGGCCGACCGCGGCATCTGCTGCCACGCCGGTGGGGACATCGACTTCGACGCGGCAGGCAACCTGTACCTGTCCACCGGCGACGACACCAACCCGTTCGAGTCCGCCGGATATGCCCCACTCGACGAACGGACCAACCGCAACCCGGCGTTCGACGCGCAGCGCACCGCCGCCAACACCAACGACCTGCGCGGCAAGATCCTGCGGATCAAGGTGAAGGACGACGGGTCGTACTCGATCCCGGAAGGCAACATGTTCGCCCCCGGCACGGCCAGGACCCGGCCGGAGATCTACGCGATGGGCCTGCGCAACCCGTTCCGGATGAGCGTGGACAAGGCCACCGGCATCGTCTACGTCGGCGACTACGGCCCCGACGCCGGGGCCACCTCGGCGCGCGGGCCCCAGGGCCAGGTCGAGTTCAACCGCGTCACGGGCCCGGGCTTCTACGGCTGGCCGTACTGCAACGGCACGAACACGAACGCCGAGACGTTCGCCGAGTGGGACTTCGCCACCAACACGGCGGGCGCGAAGTACAACTGCTCGGGCGGGGCGACGAACAACTCGTTCCGCAACACCGGCCTGAGCACGCTGCCGCCCGCCAAGGCCGCCTGGATCCGCTACGGCGGTGACGCCGGCAGCCCGCCGGCGTTCGGCGGCGGCTCGGAGTCGCCGATGGCGGGCCCGGTGTACCGTTACGACCCCGACGTCAGCTCGCCCACGAAGTTCCCCCAGTCGTTCGACGGGCAGTTCTTCGCCACGGAGTTCGGCCGCGGCTGGATCAAGCCGATCCACCTCAACGCCGACGGCTCCCCGGGGACCATCGACAGCTTCCCCTGGAACGGCAAGCAGGTGATCGACTCGGCGTTCGGCCCGGACGGCTCCTACTACGTGCTGGACTACGGCACCGGGTATTACCAGGGCGACCAGAACTCCGCCCTGTACCGCTTCGACTACGTCGGCGTCGGCAACCGCGCGCCCACGGCGGTGGCCGGCGCCAACCGGACGTCCGGCGCGGCGCCGCTGACCGTGACCTTCTCCTCGGCCGGCTCGTCCGACCCCGACGGTGGGGCACTGACCTATGCGTGGAGCTTCGGTGACGGCACCAGCTCCACCGCCGCCAACCCGACGAAGACGTACAACACGAACGGGAACTACACGGCCACGCTGACCGTGCGTGACCCGCAGGGTGCCACCGGCACCGCCGACGTGCGGATCACCGTCGGCAACACCGCGCCGACCGTGACCATCAACAGACCCGCCGCGGGGGAGATCTTCACCTTCGGCGACACCGTGCCCTTCACTGTCACCGTGACCGATCCGGAGGACGGCACCGTCGACTGCGCCAAGGTCAAGATGACGTACATCGTCGGTCACGACAGCCACGGCCACCCGATCACCTCGAAGACCGGCTGCTCCGGCACGATCACCATCCCGGTCGACGGTGAGCACGACGACGCGGCGAACATCTTCGGGGTCTTCGACGCCGAGTACACCGACAACGCCGGGCTCACCACGCACACGCAGCACACCCTGCAGCCCAAGCACCGGCAGGCCGAGCACTACAAGACGTCGTCCGGCGTCACCATCCTGGACAAGTCGACCGCCGAGGGCGGCAAGTCCGTCGGCGACATCGAGAACGGTGACTGGATCGCGTTCGAGCCGTACAAGCTGAACAACGCCACGTCGTTCAGTGCCCGGGTGTCGTCGGGCGGCGCGGGCGGCACGTTGCAGGTTCGGGCCGGCTCGCCGACCGGCACCGTCCTCGGCTCCGCAACCGTCCCGGTCACCGGCTCGTGGACGAACTTCACCACCGTGCGTGGCTCGATCTCCGGTGCACCGGCCGGCACCACCACGCTCTACCTGACCTTCACCGGCGGCTCAGGATTCCTCTTCGACGTCGACGCGTTCACCTTCGACACCGGCGAAGGCCCGTCCGCGGGTCCGATCGTGGGAGTCGCGGGCAAGTGTCTGGATGTCCGTGACGGCGCTTCCGCGGACGGGACGGCGGTGCAGATCTCGTCCTGTACGGGGTCGGCGAGGCAGCAGTGGACGGTGACGCCGGGCTCGACGGTCAAGGCGCTGGGCAAGTGCCTGGACGTCAGCGGCAACAGCACGGCGGACGGGGCGAAGGTCCAGTTGTGGTCCTGCAACGGCGGTGCCAACCAGAACTGGCAGACGTCCCAGGACGGGTCGCTGCGGAACCCGCAGTCGGGCAAGTGCCTGGACGTGTCGGGCGGTGGCTCCGCGGACGGCACCCTGGTGCACCTGTGGACCTGCCACGGCGGCGCCAACCAGAAATGGACCCTGCCCTGATGTCGGTCACCAAGAAGGGAGCGACGCACATGCGCAGACAACTCCGAACCCTGCTCGGTGGGGCGGCCACGGCACTCGCCACTCTGGTCCTCCTCGGACAGCCCCACCCCGTCCATGCCGCGGACACGGCCTACGACGTCCTCGTGTTCTCCAGGACGGCCGGTTTCCGGCACGACTCGATCCCGGCGGGGATCCAGGCCATCCGCGACCTCGGCGCGGCGAACAGCTTCACGGTCACGGCCACGGAGGACGGCAACCAGTTCACCACCGGCAACCTGAGCCGCTACGAGGCGGTGATCTTCCTCAACACCACCGGCGACGTCCTCAACGACGCCCAGCAGTCGGCGTTCCAGTCGTACATCGGCTCGGGCGGCGGCTTCGTCGGCGTCCACTCGGCCGCGGACACGGAGTACGAGTGGCCGTTCTACGGCGATCTGGTCGGCGCCTACTTCGCCTCGCACCCCGCTGTCCAGCAGGCCAACGTCAAGGTGGAGGGGCGGGCGCACGCGGCGACCGCCCACCTGCCGCAGACCTGGACCCGCACCGACGAGTGGTACAACTTCCGGACCAACCCCCGCACCACCGCGCGCGTGCTCACCACGCTGGACGAGTCGTCGTACTCGGGTGGCTCGATGGGTGCCGACCACCCACACAGCTGGTGCAAGACCCACGCGGGTGGCCGGGCCTTCTACACCGGCGGCGGGCACAGTCAGGCGTCGTACGCGGAGCCGGCTTTCCGGGCGCATCTCCTCGGCGGCATCCGGTACGCGGCGGGCCGGACCAAGGCCGACTGCCGGCCCGAGACCGGCTACACACCCCTCTACAACGGCTCGACCACCGGTTGGTCGCAGGCCGGTCCGGGCGGCTTCACCAACACGGACGCCACCCTCGCCTCCTACGGCGGCATGGGCATGCTCTGGTACAGCGCCAAGCAGTTCACCAACTACTCGCTGAAGCTGGACTGGAAGATGCCCGGCGACGACAACTCCGGCGTGGTCGTGGGCTTCCCACCGACGAACGACCCGCAGTCGGCACTGGACAACGGCTACGAGGTCCAGATCGACGCCACCGACGCGCCCGACCGCACGACGGGCTCGATCTACGCCGTCAAGGCCCCGGACACGGCTGCCCGGGACGCGGCGCTCAATCCACCGGGCGAGTGGAACACCTTCGAGGTGCTGGTGGAGGGCGAGCGGCTCCAGGTGTGGCTCAACGGCGTGAAGATCAATGACTTCACCAACACGAACCCCGCCCGCTCGCTCGCCGGCCACGTCGGCATCCAGAACCACGGCACGGGGGACGACGTGTCGTTCCGCAACATCCGGATCAAGGAGCTGGGCGGCAGCCCGACCCCCACCCCCGGCGCGGGTCCGATCGTGGGAGTCGGGGGCAAGTGTCTGGATGTCCGTGACGGCGGTTCGGCGGACGGGACGGCGGTGCAGATCTCGTCGTGTACGGGGTCGGCGAGGCAGCAGTGGACGGTGACGCCGGGGTCGACGGTCAAGGCGCTGGGCAAGTGCCTGGACGTCAGCGGTGGCAGTACGGCGGACGGGGCGAGAGTCGTGCTGTGGTCCTGCAACGGTCGTGCCAACCAGAACTGGCAGGCGAACCCGGACGGGTCGCTGCGGAACCCGCAGTCGGGCAAGTGCCTGGACGTGTCGGGCGGTGGCTCCGCGGACGGCACCCTGGTGCACCTGTGGTCCTGCCACGGCGGCGCCAACCAGAAATGGACCTTGCCCTGAGCTGACGCCGCACGCAGGAAGGGCCCCCGACACCGCGCGGTGTCGGGGGCCCTTCCCTCGTGTGCCTACGCTCGCGCCCAGCGCTGGTTGGCGCCGTCGTGGCAGCTCCACACGACGACCGCGGAGCCGTTGGCGGTGCCCGCGCCGTTGACGTCCAGGCACAGGCCGTTCTGAGCGTTGCGGATCGTGCCGTTGCTGTTGAGGGCCCACTGCTGGTTGGCGCCACCGTTGCAGTCCTGGATCTGCACCCGCGTGCCGGCGGCGGCGTCGGTAGGAACGTTCAGGCACTTGCCCATCACCTGAAGCGCCTGACCGTTCTGGGTGAACTGCTGGTTGGCGTTGCTGTGGCAGTCCCAGACGATCATCGGTGTGCCGTTGGCCCCGTTCGCGCCGTTGACGTCCAGGCACCGGCCCGCACTCTCGTTGCGCAGCCGGAACGTGGTCGGGTCCGGCGGGGTGGGCGTCGAGCCGTCGAGCTGTGTGAAGAAGTTCCACACCACCGCCCGGGTCCACGACCTCTCCCCGGGCTCGTAGTCACCGGCCGATCCATCGACGGGACCGGGTGTATGACCCGCGTCGAACGCGGCCCATGCCACGGGGTAGCCGGCGCGGCACCCCGAGTAGGTCGTGACGACATGCGTGAGGCTGCCCCGTGCCGGCTCCGGCGGGTTCTGGGCGGTGCAGCCGTTGTTCCGCACGAACCTGTCACGCAGCGAACGCCCTGTGGCGATCGGGAGCACCGGGTCCCGCAAGCCGTGCAGACCGATGTACGCGACCGGCTGGGTACCGCCGTTGCACCCGCTCAACTGGCCGCCCGCGTACACGGCGACCGCGCGGAACACGGTAGGCCGGGAGCACGCGAGTGCGAAACTCATGCCGCCGCCGTAGCTGAAACCCCCGGCGAAGCGCTGGTTCGTGTCGACACACAGGCCCGCGTCGATCAGCCTGACCATGTCGTCCACGAAGGTCAGATCCTCGCCGTTGGAATTGGCCCAGCCGTTCCCGAGGCCCTGCGGCGCGACGAAGATCGCGCTGTCGTTCGAGATCGCTCGCAGGCCGTAGTACGACCAGGAGTATCCGCTGGTTCCGCCCGAGTCGACGTCATTGGCGGTGCCGCCGTTCCAGTGGAAACCGAAGACCACTCGGTACGGGCGGTTGTTGTCGTAGCTGGCGGGCACCCGCAGGATGAAGTTACGCGTCCTGCCGCTGCTCTGGATCGAGCGCGGACCACTCGACAGCGTCGGGGGCTTGCCGCATCCGGAGCTCGGGGCGACGGAGGGGGCCTCGGCCGCGGCGGCGGACGAAAGTCCGATGCCGCTGATGCCGGCCGCGGCGAGTAAGAGGGTGATGACCATCGCGATCGGTGTGCGCCATCGGTGACGATTGATGCCTTGTCGCATCATGTTTCTCCCTTCATGGATGAGCAACTCAGCGGTAGCCGGCGGCGACGATGTTGGCCTGTACCGCGTTGTCGGTCGCGTCGGACGGGTAGCCGGACACCATCGCGCCCTCGTAGAAGGTGCCGGCGCTGAGGTTCGCGCCGCCGCCGGGCTTGCAGCAGTCACCACCGCTGCCGAGGATGATGGCGCCCTGCTTCTTCATGGGGCTGTAGCCGGGCGGCAGCGCGCCGTCCCACAGCGTGGTCAGGCTTCCGGACTGGGCGTTGGCACCCCTGAGCGCGAAACGGCTCGTCCCGTTGTTCTTCAACATCGCCGTCACGAACTTGCTGGTGAAGGCCCGCTGGTTCGTGTTCCAGCTCTGGCTTCCACCGGAGTAGAGGCCCCATTCGAGGTCGGCCTGGACCCAGGGACCTCTGCCGGCGCACCCGCCGAACCAGCACTGGGTGCTGAAATTGATCGCGTCCATCGCCCCGGCCGCGTCGGCCGCTCGGGTCGTCTCACTGTTGCCGTAGTCGAAGCAGCAGCCGCCGTTGACATGGGTGCCGCTGGTCACCATGTACATGCCTTCGGGGGCGCTGCCGGTCGGTACGCCGGTCAGGTGGCCGTCCCGCCAGTAGCTGTTGCCGGGGTTGATGTAGAGCGAGTAGGCCTTGCTGCCGCCGACCGTCAGAGACTCCGACGTCGCGGTCGCCGGGCGGCTCTGGGAGGAGCCGGGAACCACACTCGAACCCTGGTACCACAGGTCGTTCCCGCGGCCGGACTGGTCGTAGACGACGGTGACGACACAGGCGGTCCCCGCGCAGAACGAGTCCTGTGTCGCCGCGTCGGCGGCGCCCCCCGCGCTCCGGACGCCTATGTTCCGGGTCGTGCTGTCGGACGAACGCCGGACTTGGTAGAGGTTGCCGGCGTAGGTGCCGTAGAGCGCTCGTACGGTGCTGTGGGCGGCGATGCAGGGGGTGCCGCCCGAGGCGTAGATGTCACATGTGCCCGCGCCGCCCGGCGCCGGCGGGTCCGGCGGGTCCGGCGGCGGGGTCGGTGAACTCCACTGCTGGTTGGTGCCGCCGTTGCAGGACCAGAGGATGGTCCTGGTGCCGTTGGCGGTGCCGGCTGCGTTGGCGTCGAGGCAGAGTCCGGACTGGACGCC
>NZ_LIQX01000381.1 GCF_001418475.1 Streptomyces ossamyceticus
CGAGCAGGCGTTCGCGAACGCCTGCTCGGGGGAGGGGCGGGAGACGACCTGGGCCCAGAGCCGGAACGCGGGCTCCAGGGCACCCTCCTCGGGCACCCGGTTGAACGGGGTCAGACGCCGGTAGTGCCCGGCGTCGTGCGAGACGTACGCCCCGGACCGCAGGAGCTTCAGCACGGGCGCCGACAGCTCGGGGATCTCGTCGAACACCTCTGCCACCGCGTCGAACCACGCGCTGCCCCCGGCGCTGACGACGATCTCCTCCAGCCCCGCGAACCGCCCCGCCTCGTCGAAGGCGACGGCCAGGGCGACGAGCCGCCGCAGCCAGGCGCCCACCCGCTCCGGAGTCGCGTCGGGCACCTCGCCCTCGTACCCGGCCACGCCCACCAGCCGCAGCGTCTCCACCCCGGCCACGGCGTCCGCGACCGCCGCGCACTCCGCCTCCGTACGGACCCCGGTCCGCGCCCCGTCGCCCGCGGCGAGCTCCACCACCACGTCCACCGGGCGCGCCGAGCCCCGCAGCGCCGCGTCCATCAGCTCCACGCCGCGCACGGAGTCCACGTAACAGACGAGCCGGAACGACGGATCGGCGGCCAGCTCGGCGGAGATCCAGCGCAACGCCGCCGGGTCCACCACCTCGTTGGCGAGGAACACCCGCTCGATCCCGAACTCCCGCGCGACCCGCACCTGGTGCGGCACGGCCAGGGTGATGCCCCACGCCCCCCGCTCGATCTGCCGCCAGAACAGTTGCGGAGCCATCGACGTCTTCCCGTGCGGCGCGAAGGCCAGCCCGTGCCGCTCGGAGTACGCCTCCATCAGGGCCAGGTTGTGCTCCAGCCGCTCGGCGGACAGGGCGAGCACGGGCGTGGTGAACCCGCCGGTGAACAGGTTCCGGCGCTGCCCGGCCAGCTCCGCCACCGTCAGCCCGTCGGCGTCCGGCGGGAGGCCCTTGAAACGGTGGTCGACGCGTTCGGCGGCGAGACGAGCGAGCGCTTCGACACCCATGAGACCCTCCCTGAAATGCTGCGTTGCAGTTGATGCAACGTCCATTGCATATATAGCTAACGGCTGTCTAACATCCCAGCGAGCACCGGGTCAACGGTGCCACCGCCCCCTGTCGAGGAGCCCCGACCACCGTGACCGCCGACGGTTTCTCCAAGGCCGCACCCGACGTCGTCGACGTCGTCGCGCTCGGCGAGTCCATGGTCACCTTCCTGCCCACCCGCCCCGGCCGCCTCGCCGACGTCCCCTCCTTCGAACGCGCCATCGGCGGAGCCGAGTCCAACGTCCTCTGCGCCCTCGCCGCCACCGGCCACACCACCCGTTGGGTGAGCCGCGTGGGCGCGGACGGCTTCGGCGACCACCTCCTCGAAACGATCCTCGCGCACGGCGTCGACGTCACCTCCGTACGCCGCGACCCGTCCCGCCCCACCGGCGTCTACTTCCGCACGGCGGCGGACCGCGCGACCGACGCGCACGAGGTGGCGTACTACCGCTCGGGCTCGGCGGCGTCCGCGATGACGACCACCAACACGGACCTGCCGGCCGCCCGCGCAGCCCGCGTCCTCCACCTCTCCGGCATCACGGCCGCGCTCTCCCCGTCCTGCCTGTCCCTCCTCCGGGCCCTGACGGCGCCCCCCCCCAGCCGCCCCCCGCG
>NZ_LIQX01000382.1 GCF_001418475.1 Streptomyces ossamyceticus
CGCCGTGAGGGCCGCCACGACCTCGTGCCCGACGGATGTCGTCGTGGCGGCCGACCCGTCGAACCCGCCGTACAGCAGCATCAATCCGTGTCCGGCGGCCGCGCCCTCGGTGCACTGCGAGTGGAAGAACACGAAGCCCCGGTCGCCGTCGGTGCTCTCGCCGGCTATCTCGCCGATACCGCAGGTGCGGCAGCAGGTGAAGTTCTCGCGGGCGGTGATCCCGGCGGCGCGAAGTGCCGTGAACGCGCGGGTGATCCGCTCGGGGTCGGTGGTGCCCTCCCAGGTCTTCTGTTCCGCGAGCCGCTCCGTCCACAGCCGGTCCACGAGCCGGCGGGCCTGCGCGGGGGAGACGGGCCGGTCGTCGCCGTCGACCAGGTACTCCTCGGCGGCCTCGGTGAGCCGCGCCCGGTCGTCGTACCCGCAGGCGAGCAGCTCCCGTACCCGCTTCTCGACCTGTTCCCTTACCGCGTCCGGGAGTTCCGGCACGTCCGCGGGCGGGTCGTGGTCGAGCGGGGTCCAGTCGATGCCGCTGTCCCAGCCGTCCGCCCGCCGTGCCCAGCCGGTCATCGCCTCGGCGACCCGCTCCCGGTCGGAGAGGACCGTCCCGAAGAACCGGTCGCGGCCCTCCCGGTGTTCCAACTGGTACTCCCCGCTGCCGTGCTCGTGCCACACCTGGACGAAGACGTCCGGCACGTCCGGGATCCGCTGCACGACCAGGAACCGGTCGTCCGCGCCACCGATCCGGTCCACCAGCTCCCGCAACCCGCCGGCCGATATCCGGGCGTGCTCCTGCCAGTTCTCCGTCTTCACCTTGATGGCCAGCCCGTCCGAGGCCAGGCCCTCCGTCGTCTGGTTGTCCGTCGTCCGGCTGTCCGTCGCCGGCCCGTCCGAGGCCATGCCGCCTGTCGCCAAGCCGTCCGCGGCCGTGCCGCCCCCGTCGATCGTCATGCGCTCACCCTCGCACGCGCCACCGACAACGCCGGAGGGCGCCCACCGCGAACGGTGGACGCCCTCCGGGACGCTTCGCGCGAGGCGCGCGGCCGATCAGACCTGGCCGGCCTTCTCCAGGGCCGAGCAGCAGGTGTCGACGAGGAGCCGCGTCACGACGTACGGGTCGACGTTGGCGTTCGGGCGGCGGTCCTCGATGTAGCCCTTGCCGTCCTTCTCGACCTGCCACGGGATACGGACCGAGGCGCCGCGGTTGGAGACACCGTAGGAGTACTCGTTCCACGGGGCGGTCTCGTGCAGGCCCGTCAGACGGTCGTCGATGCCGGCGCCGTAGTTCTTGACGTGGTCGAGCGGCTTCGAGCCCTCACCGAGCGACTCGCACGCGGTGATGATCGCGTCGTAGCCCTCGCGCATCGCCTTGGTGGAGAAGTTGGTGTGCGCGCCGGCGCCGTTCCAGTCGCCCTTGACCGGCTTGGGGTCGAGGGTGGCGGAGACACCGAAGTCCTCGGCGGTGCGGTACAGCAGCCAGCGGGCCACCCACAGCTGGTCCGAGACCTCGAGCGGGGCGAGCGGGCCGACCTGGAACTCCCACTGGCCGGGCATGACCTCGGCGTTGATGCCGGACAGCCCCAGACCCGCCTCCAGGCAGTTCTCCAGGTGCGCCTCGACGACCTCACGGCCGAAGATCTCGTCGGCGCCGACACCGCAGTAGTAACCGCCCTGCGGGGCCGGGAAGCCGCCCTTGGGGAAGCCGAGCGGGTAGCCGTCCTGGAAGAAGGTGTACTCCTGCTCGATACCGAAGATCGGCTCCTGCGCGGCGAACTTCTCGGCGACCTCACGCAGCGCGGCACGGGTGTTGGACTCGTGCGGGGTGAAGTCGATGTTCAGGACCTCGCACAGGACGAGGATGTCGTCGCCGCCGCGGATCGGGTCCGGGCAGGTGAAGACCGGCTTGAGCACGCGGTCCGAGGAGTGGCCCTCGGCCTGGTTCGTGGAGGACCCGTCGAAGCCCCAGATCGGCAGCGCGTCCAGACCGGCGGACTCACCCGCGATGATCTTGGTCTTGGAGCGGAGCTTGGCCGTCGGCTCGGTGCCGTCGATCCAGATGTACTCAGCCTTGAAGGTCACGGGACACATCCTTCGGGGTGGGTCTCTAGGCGCATGTGCGGGTGCTGCGGCGCTGCGGCACTGAAACGCCGCGCTGATGCCGGGCAGCCTGCCAACATGCGATTTCCCGATCATTGCTCGCATGTGAACCCCGTGTTACCGGGCATCGCTGTGGTGCGGCTCACGCCCCCGGATCATCGGCGGCGTTCCCTGAGAATGTTCGCACCAGCTACGCGTCGGCCGCGGCCAGAGCCATATGCGAAGGGGATGACCGGCGGATCACGGCGCGGTCGCCCCCCGTGTCCCAGCTCGATCGCGTGCTCGTCGACCTCGACGAACACCCGCCACCGGTGGTGGGTGTCCCGCCCCCGCCGGACCAGTCGCACCCGTCGGACCGGTCCGAGCCGCGCCTCCCGGTCGGGCGGTGCGCGACGTCGGTCGGACGTATCCCCGTTCCGGTTCGCGAATCGGAACGGGATGCGGACCGAGTCCGAACCGGTGTCGCGAGGCCGGCCACCCCCTCCGTACGGTGGCCGACCCCAGACCCGGCCCGGCGGGACCCGCGACGGGCCGGCCCCGCTGCTCCTCGGCGGGAACAGCGGGGCCGGCGACCGTCGTTCTAGCCGACCTTCTCGATCAGCGCCCGGCGGATCAGGAACTTGCCGGGCTCCCGGACCTGCTCGAACGCGGAGTTGTTCAGCAGGACACAGCTGCCGGAGACCGAGGTGACCTCCACGGTCGTGGACTTGTTGTTGTCCAGGTTGGTCACCTTCAGCTTCGTTCCGGCCGGGAACTGGTTGCTGGACGCGGCCGGGGCTCCGCCCTCGCCGGAGAGCGTGACGGTCGACCCGTTGCAGACCTGCTGGCCGCCCCCGGCACCGCCGTTGCCGGCACCTTCGGCGTTCCCCGCGTTCCCGGCACCGTTGCCACCCGCGTTGCCGCCTGCGTTCCCGGCGGCCTCGTCGCCCTGGGGGTCCTGAGCCGACCCCCCGGTCTCCGCGCCGCCGGGTTGCGCGGGCTGTGCCGCCTGGGAGCCCTGAGCCGACTCCCCGACGACGCAGCCGGACGCTTCCTGCTGCACCTTGATCTGCTTGATGACGGCCTCACGGTTGGCGATCCGCGCCTCGGACTGCGCGTCCGGTGCGGCCCGCTGACCGTCGATGAACTTCTGGTTGTTGCCGAGCGCCGTGGCCAAACCCTGACAGACGCTGGAATCCGCCGCGGACTGCGCCGCGTTCGAGGTGGCCGCCATGGTGAAGGCCCCGCCACCCGCCACCGCCGCCGCACTGACGAACAGCGCGATCTTCTTCTTCGTACTGAGAGTTCTCCTGCGCGACATTCGCGCCTCCTGAGAGGTAGGGGAGCGTACGCCGCTATGTACGAGATACCGAACGAGGTTACTCAACGGTTACGGCAGTCTCCGAAGTAACCTGCGTCACACATGAGTCGGGGGCGGTCGAGGGTGATCGGGGGCGACGGATGGGTCGGTCGGCGGGGTCGGCGG
>NZ_LIQX01000383.1 GCF_001418475.1 Streptomyces ossamyceticus
GTCTGCTTCTGGTCGAGGCACTCGCGGCCCGCTGGGGAACCACGCCCGGACTCGTCGTCGGGGGAGGGGCGCCGCGTGCGCGGAAGTCGTTCGGCTCGTGTGTCCGTGACCTCGATGCGGAGGGTGTCGCCGATGACGTAGAGCGTCAGGTCGAAATCGCGCCCCTGGACACGCCCGTGCGTCGCCGCGTTGGCCGCCAGCTCCGCGACGATGTGCTCCGCCGGGTCGGACGGCAGCCCCCAGGTGCGCAGTTGCTCGGTCGCGAGCAGTCGGGCGAGGCGGGCTCCGCGGGGTGTGGAGGACAGCCGCACGCTGAAGTTGCGGATGGGGCTGTGGCGTTCGGTGTCAGGGCCGACGGTTTCCGTATTCACATCACTCAGCGTGGTGGCGCACGCTTACCGTGAACAGTGACTGCGCCGATACGTACGGTGACTGTCCGGACATTGTCCGGTCGTGTCGGGCCTGTCCGGAAGGGCCGTACGGGTAGGGGGCGTTGAGGCACGACGGTACGGCGGAGAGGTGCGCGATGTTGGTGGACGGCGACGCGGGGCGGCTCAAGACGGAGGCCGATGAGCCGGGCTGGGAGGTGGACCCGGACGACGAGTGGGGCGTCGCGGTCATCGCCACGGTCGGGCGGCAGTTGAAGCTGAGGCGGGAGGCGGTGGGGATGAGCGCCGCCGACTTCGGTCGGGCGGTCGGGTACGGCGAGGACCTGGTCTACAAGATCGAGGGCGGGAAACGGATTCCCCGGCAGGAGTATCTGGACAAGGCCGACGAGGCGCTGGGCGCGGGCGGGCTCATCGCAGCGACGTGGGAGGACGTGAAGAAGGTCCGGTACCCGAGGAAGGTGCGGGCGCTGGGGGAGATGGAGGCGAAGGCGGTCGAGATCGGCTTGTACGAGTGCAACAGCGTCCACGGACTCTTGCAGACCCCGGAGCATGCGCGGGCTGTGATCGGGGCGGCTCAGCCGCCGTACTCGCCGGACGATGTGGAACGTATGGTGGCCGCTCGTCTGGCCCGGCAGACGGTCTTCGAGCGGGACCCGGCTCCGTCCGTGCACTTCGTCCTGGAAGAGGCTCCGCTGCGCCGTCAGGTCGGGGGCACAATGGTGTGGCGACGGCAGCTCGAACGTCTGCTGGAGGTGGGGCGGTTGAACCACGTCACGCTTCAGGTCATGCCGACGAACACCGATGCTCACCCGGGCCTGGACGGCAAGATCGAATTGCTGAAGTTTCCGGACGGTACGGCAGTGGGGCGGGCCGACGGCAAGTTCAACGGTCGGCCTGTCTCCGACCCGAGGCAGCTCCGCATCCTGGAATTGCGGTATGGCACCATCCGAGCGCAGGCCCTCCCGCCACGGGAGTCGCTGACCTTCATCGAGCAACTGCTGGGAGAGACATGATCCGCAAGGGTTCTGCCGGGGACGCCTCCGAACTGGCCTGGTTCAAGAGCAGCTACAGCAGCGGCACCGACGGCGAGTCCTGCGTCGAGATCGCCACGGCTCCCGGCGCGGTCCACGTCCGCGACTCCAAGAACCTCGCCGGGCCTCGGCTCGCCCTCGCGCGGGACGCGTGGGCGGAGTTCGTGGCGTACGCGTCCGGGAGCTGACTTCGTTCAGAGGATCGGCTGCTCTCCGCGGACGAGGGAGAGGCCGGGCCGGACTTTCGCGATCGCGGCGAAGTCGTCGTCGACGTGGAGCAGGGTCAGGCCGTGATGCTCGGCGGTGAGCGCGATCAGGATGTCCGGCGGAGACGGGCCGCGATGGTGACCGATCTTCACCAGGTCCCGCTGTACCTCGATGATCTTCGGCCATGGGTCGTCGATCGCGGGCACCCAGCCGAAGGACTGGCCGAGCATGGTGAAGAAGGGCTCGTAGTCGCGGTCGGCGCGGAGTCCGGGCATCAGTTCGGACTCCACGGGAGGGCAGATGGCCACAAGGCCACGCGCCACTCGCTCGGGCCACGGAGCGCTGAGTTGGCCACGGAGTAGGCGCCACACGGCGGAGGTGTCGGCCAGGTAGGTCACAGCCCGTCTCGCTCCCTGGCTTCGAGGACGTCGAAGTCGAGGAACATGTCGGCGTTCGTCTGGAGCCAGCGCAGCGCGCGTGCCCGATCCTCGGTGCTGATCGCCGCCGCTATGGCCAGCGCCCGATTGATGGTGTCCCGCTTGGTCTTGGTGCCGAGCTGCTGCTGAGCGAAGGCCAGCATGTCGTCGTCGATGTCGACAAGCGTCCTGGACATGCGAGCCTCCTGGAAGACCGGTTGATATATCGCTTCCGCGAATATATCAACCGGCTGCTGAAGGCGGCGAGTGTGACGTACGCCGACGGCTGTCACGCCACCCGCTGAGGCATGCACACGCCATTGATACTGTGCCGCCTCCCGAATCCATCTCCTCCGAAGAAGCGAATCTGACAATGGCGACGCGGAGCGTCGCGGCATTGTTCCGGCGGAGCCAGACGCTGCGGGAGGCGGGAGACGGGAGGCGGGGGAGCGTCAGGGTGATGATTCGTTCGCACGTTCTCTCTGGTGACGCGTGTGCGACCTTCCTAGTGTGATCGTCATGCAGCTCCGGTACGCGTTCAGGCTCTACCCGGATGCCGGTCAGCGCACCGCGCTGGCCAGGGCGTTCGGGTGCGCCCGCGTCGTGTTCAACGACGCGGTGCGGGCCCGCGAGGACGCCCGGAAGGCCGGCCGGCCGTTCCCGACGGCCGGTCAGCTGTCGAGGAAGCTGATCACCGAGGCGAAGCGGACGAAGGAGCGGTCCTGGCTGGGCGAGGTCTCCGCGGTCGTCCTGCAGCAGTCCCTGAGGGATGCCGAGGCCGCGTACCGCAACTTCTTCTCCTCCCTCAATGGCACCCGTAAGGGCCCCAGGACCGGTCCGCCCCGGTTCAAGTCGCGCAAGGACGCCCGGCAGTCGGTCCGGTTCACCGCCAACGCCCGCTGGAGCATCACCGGCAGTGGACGGCTGAGCCTGCCGAAGATCGGGGCGGTGAAGGTGAAGTGGTCCCGCATGCTGCCCGCCGCCCCTACCTCGGTCACCGTTGTGATGGACGCGGTCGGCCGGTATTTCGCGTCCTTCGTCATCGACACCGACCCCGTCGCCGATCGGGCGCGGATGCCGGAGACCGACCGCACCATCGGCATTGATCTCGGCCTCACGCATTTCGCCGTTTTGTCCACCGGAGAGAAGATCGGCTCCCCGCGCTTCCTGCGCCGCGCGGAGAAGAAGCTGAAGAAGGCGCAGCGGGAGCTGTCCCGCAAACAGAAGGGATCCAGGAACCGGGCCAAGGCCCGTCTGAAGGTCGCCCGCGCCCATGCGAAGGTCGCCGACGCGCGCCGTGAGTTCCACCACCAGCTTTCCACCAGGCTGATCTCCGAGAACCAAGGGATCGCTGTGGAGGACCTGTCGGTGGCGGGACTGGCACGCACCAGGCTGGCCAAGTCCGTGCACGACGCGGGCTGGTCATCGTTCATCAGCATGCTGACGTACAAGGCGGCCAGGTATGGCCGCACCCTGGTCAAGATCGGCCGGTTCACACCGACCTCGCAGACCTGTTGCACCTGCGGCGCGGTGGACGGTCCCAAGCCCCTCGATGTGCGGGAGTGGACGTGTGCCGCCTGCGGCGCGGTCCATGACCGGGACGTCAACGCCGCGATCAACGTGAAGACGGCCGCCGGACTGGCGGTATCGGCCTGCGGAGCGCCGGTAAGACCGGGAGCAGTCCCGGCACAGCGTGAAGAAACAGGAAGCCACGGATTCCCGACCGGAAACCGTGCCGCGTAGCGGCACAGCAACCAGTCGAGAAGGCCAGAATCCTCGG
>NZ_LIQX01000384.1 GCF_001418475.1 Streptomyces ossamyceticus
GTGTGGGGGGCATGTCACGCACCGCCTTCCAGGGCGGCCAGGACCAGCCGGGCGGTCTCGGTGGGCGTGCTCCCGACGCGTACGCCGGCCGCCTCCAGGGCCTCCTGCTTCGCGCGGGCCGTGCCCGACGAACCCGAGACGATGGCGCCGGCGTGGCCCATCGTCCTGCCCTCGGGCGCCGTGAATCCGGCGACATAGCCGACGACGGGTTTGGTGACGTGCTCGCGGACGTATGCGGCGGCCCGTTCCTCGGCGTCGCCGCCGATCTCCCCGATGAGGACGATGATCTCGGTGTCCGGGTCGTCCTCGAACGCGGCCAGGCAGTCGATGTGGGTGGTGCCCACGACGGGGTCGCCGCCGATGCCGACGCAGGTGGAGAAGCCGATGTCGCGCAGCTCGTACATCAGCTGGTAGGTGAGCGTGCCGGACTTGGAGACGAGGCCAATGCGGCCCGGCTTGGCGATGTCGGCGGGGATGATGCCGGCGTTGGACTGGCCGGGGCTGATGAGGCCGGGGCAGTTGGGGCCGATGATCCGGGTACCCCTGGCCCGCGCGTACGCGGTGAAGGCGACGGCGTCGTGGACGGGGATGCCCTCGGTGATGACGACGGCGAGGCCGATGCCGGCGTCGGCGGCCTCCACGACGGCGGCTTTGGCGAAGGCCGGCGGGACGAAGAGGACGCTCACATCGGCGCCGGTGGCGTCCATGCCCTCGTGGACGGAGCCGAAGACGGGGACGGTGGCGTCGTCGAAGTCGACGGTGCGGCCCGCCTTGCGGGGGTTGACTCCGCCGACGATCTTCGTGCCGACCGCGAGCATGCGGCGGGTGTGCTTCATGCCCTCGCCGCCGGTCATGCCCTGGACGAGGACCTTGCTCTCCTGGGTGAGGTGGATGGCCATGTCCGGGCTCCTCAGGCTGCGTGGGCGAGTTCGGCGGCGCGGCGTGCGGCGCCGTCCATGGTGGTGGCCTGCTGGACCAGGGGGTGGGCGCGGGCGTCGAGGACGGCCCGGCCGCGGGCGGCGTTGTTGCCGTCGAGACGGACGACGAGGTGCTTGGTCGGCCGGACACTGTCCAGGGCCCGCACGATGCCCTCGGCGACCGCGTCGCAGGCGGTGATCCCGCCGAAGACGTTGACGAGGACGGACTTCACGTCCGGGTCGGAGAGGACGACGGAGAGGCCGTCGGCCATGATCTGGGCGGAGGCGCCGCCGCCGATGTCGAGGAAGTTGGCGGGGCGGGCGCCGCAGCCGGCGACGACGTCGAGGGTCGACATGACGAGTCCGGCGCCGTTGCCGATGACGCCGACCTCGCCGTCCAGCTTGACGTAGGTGAGGCTCTTGGCGGCGGCCGCCGCCTCCAGCGGGTCGTCGGGAGCGAGGCTCCTCCCGCCCCGACGGGCGTGCCGGAAGGCCGCGTTGTCGTCGAGGGTGATCTTGCCGTCGAGGGCGAGGATCTGCCCCCGCGCGGTCCGGACGAGCGGGTTGACCTCGACGAGGAGGGCGTCCTCGCGGACCAGTACCTCCCAGAGCCGTACGAGGACGTCGACGGTCCGCGCGGGAAGTCCGGCCGCCTCCGCGATCTCGGCCGCCTTCGCCGAGGTCACGCCCTCCGCCGGGTCGACGGGGACACGCGCCACGGCTTCGGGGCGGGTCGCCGCCACCTCCTCGATGTCCATGCCGCCCTCGGCGGAGGCGATCGCGAGGAAGCGGCCGGCGGCGCGGTCGAGGACGTAGGAGACGTAGAACTCGCTCTCGATCGCGACGGGTTCGGCGACCATCACCGCGCGGACGGTGTGCCCCTTGATGTCCATGCCCAGGATCTGTCGCGCCGTCAGTTCGGCGGCGGCCGGGTCGGCGGCGATCCTCACCCCGCCCGCCTTGCCGCGTCCACCGGTCCTCACCTGGGCCTTGACGACGACGCGTCCGCCCAGTCGGCGGGCGATCCCGCGCACCTCCTTGGACGAGTCGGTGACCTCCGCCCGCGGCACCAAGATGCCGTGTTCCTCGAAGAGTTCCCTTGCCTGATGTTCGAACAGGTCCATTCCGGCTCCTGACTCAGAAGTGCCGCACGCCCCCTGGACACCACCCACCGGATGCGGGATAACAAGCTTCATACAGTATTCGTCGACTGTATGCAATCAACCGCGAGAGCGTTCCAACCCCCTACGAAGGGACAGGACTTCGCCATGCCCGACGGCAACAGCCAGGACCTCATTTCCGGTGGTCACCTCGTCGCGAAGGCACTCAAGGCGGAGGGTGTGGACGTCATCTACACCCTGTGCGGCGGCCACATCATCGACATCTACGACGGCTGCGTCGACGAGGGCATCGAGGTCGTCGACGTACGCCACGAGCAGGTCGCCGCCCACGCAGCCGACGGATACGCGCGCATCACGGGCAAGCCCGGCTGCGCCGTCGTCACCGCCGGCCCCGGTACGACCGACGCCGTCACCGGTGTCGCCAACGCCTTCCGGGCGGAGTCCCCGATGCTGCTGATCGGCGGTCAGGGGGCGCACACCCAGCACAAGATGGGATCCCTCCAGGACCTGCCGCACGTCGACATGATGACGCCGATCACCAAGTTCGCGGCGACCGTGCCGGACACGGCGCGGGCCGCGGACATGGTGTCGATGGCGTTCCGTGAGTGCTACCACGGCGCGCCCGGCCCCTCCTTCCTGGAGATCCCGCGCGACGTCCTCGACGCCAAGGTGCCCGTGGAGAAGGCACGGGTGCCGAAGGCGGGCGCCTACCGTGCCTCGACCCGCTCCGCCGGTGACCCCGAGGCGATCGAGCGGCTCGCCGACCTGCTGGTGCACGCGGAGAGGCCCGCGATCCTGCTGGGCAGCCAGGTGTGGACGACCCGCGGCACCGAGTCCGCCGTCGAGCTGGTGCGCACCCTGAACATCCCGGCCTACATGAACGGCGCCGGGCGCGGCACCCTCCCGCCGGGCGACCCTCACCACTTCCAGCTCTCCCGCCGGTACGCCTTCTCGAACGCCGACGTCATCGTGATCGTGGGCACGCCCTTCGACTTCCGCATGGGCTACGGCAAGCGGCTGTCGCAGGACGCGACCGTCGTGCAGATCGACCTCGACTACCGGACCGTCGGCAAGAACCGCGACATCGACCTCGGGATCGTCGGCGACGCCGGGCTCGTCCTCAAGTCGGTGACCGAGGCGGCCTCCGGACGACTCAACGGTGGCGCGTCGAAGCGCAAGGAGTGGCTGGACGAGCTGCGTGCCGCCGAGCAGACCGCCCTGGAGAAGCGGCTGCCGCAGCTCAGGTCCGACGCCTCCCCGATCCACCCGTACCGCCTGGTCAGCGAGATCAACGACTTCCTCACCGAGGACTCGATCTACATCGGCGACGGCGGCGACATCGTCACCTTCTCCGGCCAGGTCGTCCAGCCCAAGTCGCCCGGACACTGGATGGACCCCGGCCCCCTGGGGACGCTCGGCGTCGGCGTCCCCTTCGTGCTCGCCGCCAAGCAGGCGCGGCCCGACAAGGAGGTCGTGGCCCTCTTCGGCGACGGCGCGTTCTCCCTCACCGGCTGGGACTTCGAGACCCTCGTCCGCTACGACCTCCCCTTCGTCGGCATCGTCGGCAACAACTCCTCCATGAACCAGATCCGTTACGGCCAGAAGGCCAAGTACGGCGAGGAGCGCGAGCGGATCGGCAACACCCTCGGCGACGTCCACTACGACAAGTTCGCCCAGATGCTGGGCGGTCACGGCGAGGAGGTCCGCGACCCCGCCGACATCGGGCCCGCGCTGCGGCGCGCACGGGAGTCCGGAAAGCCGTCGCTCATCAACGTCTGGGTCGACCCGGACGCGTACGCCCCCGGAACCATGAACCAGACGATGTACAAGTGAGGTGACCTCGGCATGACCAAGGCTCTCGAAGGCATCCGCGTCCTCGACATGACGCACGTCCAGTCCGGTCCGTCGGCCACCCAGCTCCTCGCCTGGCTCGGCGCGGACGTCGTGAAACTGGAGGCACCGAGCGGCGACATCACCCGCAAGCAGCTGCGCGACCTCCCCGACGTCGACTCCCTCTACTTCACGATGCTCAACTGCAACAAGCGGAGCATCACCCTCAACACCAAGACCGAGCGCGGCAAGGAGATCCTCACCGAGCTGATCCGCCGCTCCGACGTCATGGTGGAGAACTTCGGCCCCGGCGCTGTCGACCGCATGGGCTTCACCTGGGAGCGCATCCAGGAGATCAATCCGCGGATCGTCTACGCCTCCATCAAGGGCTTCGGTGAGGGCCCGTACACCGGCTTCAAGGCGTACGAGGTCGTCGCGCAGGCCATGGGCGGGTCGATGGCCACCACCGGCTTCGAGGACGGGCCGCCGCTGGCGACCGGCGCCCAGATCGGGGACTCCGGCACGGGCGTCCACGCCGTCGCCGGGATCCTCGCGGCGCTGTACCAGCGGGAGAGCACCGGGCGCGGCCAGCGGGTCAACGTCGCCATGCAGCACGCCGTGCTCAACCTCTGCCGGGTGAAGCTGCGCGACCAGCAGCGGCTGGCGCACGGCCCGCTGCGGGAGTACCCCAACGACGACTTCGGCGACGAGGTACCGAGGTCCGGCAACGCGTCCGGCGGCGGACAGCCCGGCTGGGCGGTCAAGTGCGCGCCGGGCGGCCCCAACGACTATGTGTACGTCATCGTGCAGCCCGTCGGCTGGCAGCCGATCAGCGAACTCATCGGACGGCCCGAGCTGGCCGACGACCCCGAGTGGGCGACGCCGCAGGCCCGGCTGCCGAAGCTGAACAAGATGTTCCAGCTGATCGAGGAGTGGTCCTCCACGCTGCCCAAGTGGGAGGTGCTGGAGCGGCTCAACGCCCACAACATCCCCTGCGGGCCGATCCTGTCCACGAAGGAGATCATCGAGGACGACTCCCTGGTCGCCAACGAGATGGTCGTCACCGTGCCGCACCCCGAGCGCGGCGACTTCGTGACCGTGGGCAGCCCGCTGAAGCTCTCCGACTCCCCCGTGGACGTCACCAGTTCACCGCTGCTCGGCGAGCACAACGAAGAGGTCTACGTGGGCGAGCTGGGCCTCGGTGACGAGGAGCTGCGCCTGCTCAAGTCGGACGGGGTGATCTGAGTGAGGGCCGAGGACCGGAAGCTGAGGGTGCGCGCGCTCCTCGACGCCGTGCGCGCCGAGGGCCGCGCCGCGCTCACCGCTCCCGAGGGCAAGGTGATCGCCGACGCCTACGGCATCGCCGTACCCGGTGAGGAGCTGGCGCGGGACGTCGACGAGGCCGTGAAGTACGCGGCCCGCTTCGGCGGGCCGGTGGTGATGAAGATCGTCTCCCCGGACATCCTCCACAAGACCGACGCCGGCGGGGTGGTCGTCGGGGTGGAGGGCGCCGTCGGCGTGCGGGCCGCGTTCCACACCATCGTCGACAACGCCCGCGCGTACGCCCCCGAGGCCCGGATCGAGGGCGTGCAGGTGCAGGAGCTGCTGCCGAAGGGGCAGGAGGTCATCGTCGGCGCGGTGACGGACCCGACGTTCGGGAAGGTCGTCGCGTTCGGGCTCGGCGGGGTGCTGGTCGAGGTTCTCAAGGACGTCACCTTCCGGCTCGCGCCGGTCACCGCCGACGAGGCGCTGTCCATGCTGGACTCGATCCGCGCGGCGGAGATCCTGCGCGGGGTCCGCGGCGCCGCCGCCGTGGACCGGTGGGCGATCGCCGAGCAGATCCGCCGGGTCTCCCAACTGGTCGCGGACTTCCCGGAGATCGCCGAGGTGGACCTCAACCCGGTGATCGCCACCCCGGAGGGGGCGGTCGCCGCGGACATCCGGGTGATCCTCGCGGAGTCGGTGTCCAAGCCCCGGCGCACGTACACCCGCGACGAGATCCTCACCTCGATGCGCCGGCTGATGCAGCCCTCGTCGGTCGCCGTGATCGGCGCCTCCAACGAGCAGGGCAAGATCGGCAACTCGGTGATGCGCAACCTCGTCGACGGCGGCTTCCCCGGCGAGATCCATCCGGTGAACCCCCGGGCCGATGACATTCTGGGCCGCAAGGCGTACAAGAGTGTCACGGACGTTCCCGGTGAGGTGGATGTGGCGGTCTTCGCGATCCCCGCCAAGTTCGTGGCCGCGGCGCTGGAGGAGGTGGGGCGCAAGGGCATCCCCAACGCCGTCCTCATCCCCTCCGGGTTCGCCGAGACCGGTGAACACGAACTCCAGGCGGAGATCGTGGCGATCGCCGAACGGCACGGTGTCCGGCTGCTCGGGCCGAACATCTACGGCTACTACTCGACGTGGCAGGACCTGTGCGCCACGTTCTGCACGCCGTACGACGTCAAGGGCGGCGTCGCGCTGACCTCGCAGTCCGGCGGCATCGGCATGGCCATCCTGGGCTTCGCCCGCACCACGAAGACGGGTGTGTCCGCGATCGTCGGCCTCGGCAACAAGTCGGACCTCGACGAGGACGATCTGCTGACCTGGTTCGGCGAGGACCCGAACACCCGGTGCATCGCGATGCACCTGGAGGACCTCAAGGACGGGCGCGCCTTCGTGGAGGCCGCGCGGGCCACCGTCCCGAAGAAGCCGGTCGTGGTCCTCAAGGCGGGCCGTACGGCCGCCGGGGCGAAGGCGGCGGGCTCGCACACGGGCGCGCTGGCGGGCGACGACGCGGTGTACGAGGACATCCTGAAGCAGGCGGGTGTCATCAGGGCGCCGGGACTGAACGAGATGCTGGAGTACGCGCGCGCCCTGCCGGTGCTGCCGACCCCGAAGGGCGACAACGTCGTGATCATCACGGGGGCCGGCGGCAGCGGTGTGCTGCTGTCGGACGCGGTGACCGACAACGGGCTGTCGCTGATGGAGATCCCACCGGATCTGGACGCGTCCTTCCGGGCGTTCATCCCGCCGTTCGGGGCCGCGGGCAACCCGGTGGACATCACCGGGGGCGAGCCGCCGTCGACGTACGAGGCGACCGTCCGGCTGGGTCTGGAGGACCCGCGCATCCACGCGCTGGTCCTCGGCTACTGGCACACGATCGTCACCCCTCCGATGGTGTTCGCCGAACTCACCGCGCGCGTGGTGGCCGAGTTCCGCGAACGGGGCGTCGAGAAGCCGGTGGTGGCGTCGCTGGCCGGTGACGTCGAGGTCGAGGAGGCCTGCCAGTACCTCTTCGAACGGGGGGTCGTGGCCTACCCGTACACGACGGAGAAGCCGGTGGCGGTGCTCGGCGCGAAGTACCGCTGGGCGCGGGCCGCGGGGTTGCTCTGATGGGCGCGTCGGCTGTGAGCCGGCCGGGGGTCCGGGGGTTGGCCCCCGGGCGTGACACCGCCCGCTGGGCGCGGGCCGCGGGGCTGTTGGGGGGCGGTCGATGAGCTGAGGGAGGGCTCGAACCACGGGGTCCGCGGCGACCGCTCACCGCGGACCCCGGCGCGAAGAAACACGGACAGGGGGCGCTGGCCAGTTCTTCCACGCGAAGGGTTCGATCGACATGGCGACAACTGACATCTCCACATCCGTCCCCTACCGGGAGGTGACGGACGCAGGCGGCCGGGTGTACCGGATCGGCGAGTCCGACCGGGACATCATGGGGCGCACACGCAAGTGGATGGTCATCCTGCCGTGGGTGGGCATGATGGGCATCAGCTCGGCCGAGTACGCGTTCGCGTCCGCCGAGGAGACCCTGCACACCGCTCACCAGTGGAGCAACCAGCACATCTTCTGGATGCTCGGTGTGTGGGTGTTCTTCCAGGCCGCCGTGGCCTTCCCGGCCGGGAAGCTCCGCGAGAGCGGCAGGCTGCCCGCCCGCTGGGCGATGATGCTGGGCGCCGTCGGCACCCTCCTCGGCTATCTGTCCCTCGCGTTCGCGCCGCACGTCGTCGTCGCGTACATCGGCTTCGGCATGTTCAGCGGCATGGGCGCCGGCATGGTCTACGCGACCTGCGTGAACATGGTCGGCAAGTGGTATCCGGAGCGCAAGGGCGGCAAGACCGGCTTCGTGAACGGCGGGTTCGCCTACGGTTCGGTGCCGTTCGTGTTCATCTTCACCGGCTACATGGACCTGACGAACTTCCGCTGGGTGCTCGTCTGCGTCGGTGTCTTCCTCGCGGCGGTCGTCGCCGTCGCCGGGCACTTCTTCCAGGACCCGCCGAAGAACTGGTGGCCCGCGGAGGTCGACCCGCTGCGCAAGCCCGACGACCCGCGGGCGCGACGCGCGCTGGAGAAGAACCCGCCGGCCGTGAAGCAGTACACGCCGGGCGAGGCCTGGCGCACCGGCCGGGTGGCCCTGATGTGGTTCTGCCTGCTGTGCACCTCGGGGGTGAACATCTTCGGCATCGCCTTCCAGGTGCCGTTCGGCAACGAGGCCGGTTTCGCGGGCGGGATCGTCGCGACGGCCATGTCCCTGAAGGCGATCGTGAACGGCACGGGCCGCGGTGTCATCGGCTGGCTCTCCGACCTGTACGGCCGCAAGCAGTGCCTGATCTTCGTCTGCGTGGTGCTGGGCCTCGCGCAGTACGGCATCCTCTGGTCCGGGAACATCGACAACCTGCCGCTGTTCCTGGTGTTCTCCAGCATCTCCGGCTTCGGCGGCGGCGCGATCTTCCCGATGTTCGCGGCGATGACCGCGGACTACTTCGGTGAGAACAACAACGCCTCCAACTACGGCCTGGTGTACAGCTCCAAGCTGGTGTCGGGTCTGCTGGGGTCGGGCATGGGCGCCGTGGTCGTGGGCGCCTGGGACTACACGGGGGCGTTCGTGCTCGCCGGTTCCATCTCGTTGTTCGCCGGGGTCGTGGCCTTGTTCCTGCACCCGCCGGGGCGGCCGCGCGCCAAGCACATCGCTCCCAATCCTCGTCCGCTCGGTGACGAAGTGGCCTGACGCCCTCGCGTACGGCAGCAGGCGGCCGCCCCGTGGTCCCGCACCACGGGGCGGCCGCCTGCTGCCGTTTGTCGTGTCCTCGGGTCAGCACTTCTCCCGCAGCGCGTGCAGGTGGTCGCTGGAGCGGCGGGCGAAGGTGAACGACTCGGTGGGGTTGTCGTGCTCGGCCTGCCAGTGGTGGGCGAGGCGGTGACCCTTGAGCCGGGTGACGGCCGAGATGAACTTCTGGTAGTCGATGTCGCCGTCGCCGACGTCCACCATGCGGTAGCCGAAGGGGTTCGACGGGTCGCTCTCGCCGTCCTTCACATGGAAGAGGGGGTAGCGGTTGGGGCGCCTGAGGACGTAGTCGAGGGGCTCGAACGGCGCGGGGGTGCCGTCGGGCCGCTTCGAGAAGCGGAACTGGGCGACGTACGCCCAGAAGATGTCCATCTCCAGGTAGACGAGGCTGGGGTCGGTCTCGCGGAGCAGCACGTCGTAGAGGCGGACGTGCGGCTGGTCGGACGCGAAGGCGAACTCCTCGGAGTGGTTGTGCTGGTAGAACTTCATGCCGCGCGCCCTGGCCGCCGCCCCGTAGGTGTTGAACTCCTCGGCGGCCCGCTTCATCGCGTCGACGGTGGTGCCGTAGCGGAACGGGCCGGCGGCGGTGCCGATGTGCTTCAGACCGAGGGCCTGGGCGTCGTCGAGGACCTTGTCGAGGTTCTGGGCGAAGGTGTAGGCGTTCGGGTCGCTGGAGTAGTAGCCGACGTGGCTGCCGATCGGGGTCAGACCGTGGTTCCGGGCCAGCCGCTTCAGCTGCGCCAGGGTGATCGGGCCCGCGGAGCCCTGGGTGTAGCCCGCGAACTCGACCTCGTCGTAGCCGTACTTCTCCAGTTCGGCGAAGACCGGGGCGAATCCGAGGGTGGAGACCTTGTCGCGGAGGCTGTAGAGCTGGATGCCGAGGCGGCCGGGCGGCAGGACGGGGCGGCCCCGGCCCTTGCCCGCGGTGGCGGTGTCGGTGGTGCCGGCTGCCTGGGCGGGGGACGCGGCGGTGCCCAGGAGGGCGGCGACGGTGGCGCCCGCGGCCACGCCGAGCATGCCTCGTCTGCTGAGGCGGTGGGTGAGTTCGGGGTCGGGCTGGTGGGTGCGGCTCATGCCGGGGGCTCCTTGGTGTGGGAGGGCGTTGTCGGTGGCGGGTGCTTCACTGTGATCGGTGCGGGTGCCGGACGGTCACGACAGACCGGCCAGTCGGAGCAGCAGTGCCTTCACATCGGTGGCCGCGAGGCGGTCGCCGACGGCGCGGGGGGTGGAGCAGATGAGGAGCGGACCGTCGTCGTCGCTCAGGGGGAGACGGCCGTGGCTGCCGCGCAGAGGTGAGGGGTCCAGGGGCACGACCGCCATGCGGTAGCGCAGGCCCAGCTTCTTGCGGGCCAGTGCGGTGGCCGCCTTGAGCTTCACATACGGGTCGTGCGGGTCCAGGAACAGCTCGACCGGGTCGTAGCCGGGTTTGCGGTGGATCTCGACGCTGCGCGCGAAGTCGGGCGCGCGGTCGTCGTCGAGCCAGTAGTAGTACGTGAACCAGGCGTCCGGCTCGGCCACGGCGACGAGTTCACCGGAGCGCGGATGGTCGAGGTGGTGGGCTTTCTTGCCCTCGTCGTCGAGGAGCTCGTCGATGCCGGGGAGACCGGCGAGGGCTTCCCTGGTCGCCTCCAGGTCCTCGGGCCGGCGCACATAGACGTGGGCGATCTGGTGGTCGGCGACCGCGAAGGCCCGTGAGGCCATCGGGTCGAGGTACTCCATGCCGTCCTGGGTGTGGACCTCCAGGAGGCCGGCGCGGCGCAGGGCGCGGTTGATGTCGACGGGCCGGTCCACGCGGGTGATGCCGTACTCGGAGAGCGCGACCACGGTGCGGCCCTCGGCGCGGGCGTCGTCGAGCAGGGGGGCCAGGGCCCGGTCGAGGTCGGCGGCCGCCTTGAGGGAGCGCGGGTCGTCGGGTCCGTGGCGCTGGAGGTCGTAGTCGAGGTGCGGGAGGTAGCAGAGGGTCAGATCGGGGTGGCGGGTGCGGTTGATGTGGCGGGTCGCGTCGATGATCCAGCGGCTGGAGACGAGGTCGGCGCCGGGGCCCCAGAAGTGGAACAGGGGGAACGGGCCGAGCCGGTCGGTGAGTTCGTCGTGCAGGGACGGCGGCCAGGTGTAGCAGTCGGGTTCCTTGCGGCCGTCGGAGTAGTAGACGGGGCGGGGGGTGACGGTGAGGTCGACGTCCGCGCCCATCGCGTACCACCAGCAGATGTTGGCGACCTTGTAGTCGGGGGCGGTCCTGCGGGCCGTGTCCCAGATCTTCTCTCCGCCGACGAGCGCGTTGTGCTGGCGCCACAGCAGGACCTCGCCGAGGTCGCGGAAGTACCAGCCGTTGCCCACCGCGCCGTGCCCGGCGGGGGGTTCGCCGGTGAGGAGGGTGGACTGGACCGTGCAGGTCACCGCGGGCAGGACGGGGTCGAGACGGGCCCGGGACCCGGATCGGGCGAGGGCGGCGACGGCGGGCATGTGCCTCAGCAGCTTCGGGGTGAGCCCGACGATGTCGAGGACGACGAGCGGGGT
>NZ_LIQX01000385.1 GCF_001418475.1 Streptomyces ossamyceticus
GGTGCCCTCTGCAGGGTCAGGTTGGGCATGGCCGGGGCCGGTCCCCCCCACCGGCTCCGGCCATGCCCAACCTGACCCTGCAGAGGGCACCTCATCCGGCGGGGGCGTCGCGCGGGGATCCGCTCAGGCGTCGTCCGCCAGGAGTTCGTCCGCGTCCATGATCCGGTAGGCGTAGCCCTGTTCGGCGAGGAAACGCTGCCGATGGGCGGCGAAGTCCTGGTCGATGGTGTCGCGGGCGACGACCGAGTAGAAGTGCGCCTTGTGGCCGTCGGCCTTGGGGCGCAGGACCCGGCCCAGCCGTTGGGCCTCCTCCTGGCGCGAGCCGAACGTGCCGGACACCTGGATGGCGACGGTCGCCTCCGGCAGGTCGATGGAGAAGTTGGCGACCTTGGAGACGACCAGGACGTTGATCTCGCCCTCGCGGAACGCGTCGAACAGCTTCTCGCGCTGCGCGTTCGACGTCTCGCCCTTGATCACCGGCGCGTCCAGATGGGCGCCCAGCTCGTCGAGCTGGTCGATGTACTGGCCGATGACGAGGATCTGCTGCCCGGCGAAGCGGCGGACGATCGCCTCGGTCACCCGGCGCTTCGTCGCGGTCGTGGAGCAGAAGCGGTACTTCTCCTCCTGCTCGGCGGTGGCGTAGGCGAGCCGCTCGGAATCCGTGAGGTTCACCCGGACCTCGACACAGTCGGCGGGCGCGATGTAGCCCTGCGCCTCGATCTCCTTCCAGGGCGCGTCGAACCGCTTGGGCCCGATCAGGGAGAACACGTCCGACTCCCGGCCGTCCTCACGGACCAGCGTCGCCGTCAGCCCGAGCCGCCGCCGCGCCTGGAGGTCCGCCGTGAACTTGAAGACGGGCGCGGGCAGCAGATGCACCTCGTCGTAGACGATGAGGCCCCAGTCGCGGGAGTCGAACAGCTCCAGGTGCGGGTAGACACCCTTCCGCCGCGTCGTCAGCACCTGGTACGTCGCGATGGTGACCGGACGGATCTCCTTGCGGGTCCCGCTGTACTCGCCGATCTCGTCCTCGGTCAGCGACGTCCGCTTCACCAGCTCGTGCTTCCACTGCCGGGCGGAGACGGTGTTGGTGACGAGGATCAGCGTGGTCGACTTCGCCTGCGCCATGGAACCGGCCCCGACCAGCGTCTTCCCGGCGCCGCAGGGCAGGACGACGACACCGCTGCCGCCGTGCCAGAAGTTCTCCACGGCCTGCTTCTGGTAGGGCCGCAGCGCCCAGCCGTCCTCGTGCAGCTCGATCGGGTGCGCCTCGCCATCGACGTAACCGGCGAGGTCCTCGGCAGGCCAGCCCAGCTTCAGCAGCGTCTGCTTGATCTGCCCCCGCTCCGAGGGGTGCACGGCGACGGTGTCCGGGTCGATCCGGGCGCCGACGAGCGGGGCGACCCGCTTCGACCGCAGGATCTCCTCCAGGACCGGGCGGTCGGTGGTGGTGAGGACGAGGCCGTGGGCGGGGTGCTTGCTCAGGGTGAGACGGCCGTAGCGGTCCATCGTCTCGGCGATGTCGACGAGCAGCGCGTGCGGCACCGGGTATCTGCTGAACTCGACCAGCGCGTCCACGACCTGCTCCGCGTCATGGCCGGCGGCCCGCGCGTTCCACAGTCCCAGCGGCGTGACCCGGTAGGTGTGGATGTGCTCCGGAGCCCGCTCCAGCTCGGCGAACGGCGCGATGGCCCGACGACAGTCGTCCGCCCGCTCGTGGTCGACCTCCAGGAGCAGGGTCTTGTCGGACTGGACGATGAGTGGACCATTCACGCGCGGCACCCTTTCGTTTCGGCCAGACGTCCAGTGTGCCTGATCGTTCCGCCCTTTCGCCGGGGTCGTTCCGCCCCAGCCTCACCCTCGTATCAGTCTTATTGGATGTCTATTCATTCCGATGAGTGGAGGGAATTCAGATATGAGGCATGGGCTCCCCAAGAATGTTGAACCGTGCAGTCATCTTCCCCCGTCGGCCCGGTCACCCCGTCCACCTCCCCGCAGGGCACCACTCTCGGCTATGCCCTGTTCGCCACTCGCTGGCTCCAGGCACCGCTGTACTTCGGTCTGGTCGCCGCACAGGGGGTGTACGTCTACAAGTTCTTCAACGAGCTGTGGACGTTAATCGTCAAGTGCGTCGGCGGCAGTGCCACCGAGAACTACGTCATGCTCGCGGTGCTCAAGCTGGTCGACGTCGTCATGATCGCCAACCTGCTGATCATGACCATCGTGGGTGGCTACGAGACCTTCGTCTCGCGCATCGGACTCCAGGGCCACCGCGACCAGCCCGAATGGCTCTCCCACGTCAACTCCAACGTCCTGAAGGTCAAGCTCGCCACCGCCATCGTCGGCATCTCCTCCGTCCATCTGCTCCAGATGTTCGTGGACGTCCACCACACCTCCCACCACGCGCTGCTGTGGGGCACGGTGATCCACATGGCGTTCATCGTCTCGGCGGTGCTCCTGGCGTACATGTCGGGGCCGATGCTCCGCGAGGAGAAGGGCCACGGCCCGCACCACGTCCCGCACGGCGACCCGCACGGCGACCCGCGCCGCCG
>NZ_LIQX01000386.1 GCF_001418475.1 Streptomyces ossamyceticus
GCGGAGCACCTCCGCCATCCGCACGTCGTGCTTGAGCGTGGCCGCCCGCTCGTCGTCCTCGGCGGTGACCGGCTGCCGGGCGATCTCGTCCATGACGGTCGACTGGCGCACGCCCACCTCGCCGAGCGCCGGGAGGACCTCCGCGATGTACGACAGGAAGGTCCGGTTGGGGCCGAGGATCAGCATGCCGCCGCGGCGGATGCGCTGGGGGTGGGTGTAGAGGAGGTACGCGGCCCGGTGCAGGCCGACCGCCGTCTTCCCGGTGCCGGGGGCACCCTGCACACAGACGGAGGTCGCGAGACCGGCGCGTACCAGGTCGTCCTGCTCCGGCTGGATGGTGGCGGCGATGTCCCGCATGGGCCCGGTCCTCGGCCGTTCGATCTCGGCGGCGAGGAAACGGCTGGGCGCGGAGCCCTCACCGCCCACGCCCTCAGCCACCACGCCCTCACCGCCCACGCCCCCGGCGCCGCGCGCCTCACCGCCCAGGGGTTCGTCCTCGAACCCGGTCAGGTCGGCCGAGTCGCCCCGGCTGCCGGGGGCCCAGCCGAAGCGCCGCCGCACGGCCACGCCTCTCGGGTCGCCGGCGCTCGCCTGGTAGAAGGCGCGGGCCACCGGCGCACGCCAGTCCACGACCAGCGGCGGTGACCCAGGATGCTCGGTGATCCGCAGCCGCCCGAGGTGGTAGCTCTGCCCGGCGTGCTCGCCGTCGTGGCCGTCGTCCCCGAAGTCGAGCCGCCCGAAGAACAGTGGGCCCTCCGGCAGCTCCCGGAGCGCCTTGGCCTGACTGCGGAGCCGGTACCCGAGCACCTCCGCGTCGGCCCCCGAGGCGGAGACGTCCTCGCCGATCACCACCTGCTCCCCCGCCCCCTCGACCATGGCGGCGAGGGCGGCGCGGCAGGCGTCGTGATGGGCGCGCTCACGGGCGAGGGCGTGCCGCAGGGAGGGGGACGGGTCGGCCGGGTTCTCGGGCGCGCGAGTGGACGTCATTCCGCCGAGCGTACCGAAATAACGTAACTGAGTTAAGTTTTTAACCGAGGTTCATCTATTGCTCCCGGGCCCCAGCCCCGCCCTCACACCACCAGCGTCCGCTCCAGTCGCCCGAACACGCGCTCGGCCGCCGCGACGGCGTCCCGCTCGATCCCCTCCACCGGCTCCCCCCGCTCGATCCGCCGCCAGTTCTCCATCGCCAGCACCCGTCGTACGGCGACGAGCTGCCCGGCGGCCACCCGCGCGTCGAGTCCGCCGCCGAGGGCCTCCGCGAGCGCCTCCTCGGAGCGCTCCAGATGGCCGTACATACGGGCTACCAGCGACGGCGTGCCGTAGAGGAGCCGGTGGAAGGCGAGGACGCGCGGGTGGTCGTTGAGTCCGGTGACCGGGTCGCGCCGGGCCAGCCCGGCCAGGAAGTGGGCCCGCAGCGCCCCCACCACCGACTCGCCCTCGGCGCGGCCCGCCACGACCCGCGCCGACTCGGTCTCGTGGTCGGCGATCCGGTGCAGGACGAGATCCTCCTTCGCCGGGAAGTAGCGGAAGAGGGTCGGCTTGGAGATCTCGGCGGCCGCGGCGACCTCGGCCACGGAGACCGCGTCGAAGCCCTTCTCCAGGAACAGTTCGATCGCGATCTCGGACACCGTCTCGTACATCCGCCGCTTCTTGCGCTCCCGCAGGCCGGTCTCACTCATGGGTCGAGCCTACGCAGGCACGCGGGCGTCGGAGCGGGCCCCGGACCCGGCGCCGAGGGAGGGCCGTGAGCCGAGGGAGGGCCGTGAGCCGAGGGAGAGCCGTGAGCCGAGGGAGAGCCGGGCATCGAGGGAGGGCCGGGCATCGAGAGGGGCGCGGGCGCCCAGGGAGGCCCGGGCGCCGTGGAAGGCGTGCGACCTGGCGTGGAGTCCCAGGCCCGCGGTCGCGGCGGTCAGGGTCATGGCGTACCCGTCCACCGCCCGGCGCACGTTGGGCGCCTCCAGGCCGTCGCCGGTCACGAGACGGTCGAGGTCGACGTAGGCCGAGCGGACCGTCTCGATCCAGCGGTAGACCCGCCAGTCGTCCTTCCACCCCTTGGTGCACTCCTCCGGCAGCAGCCGGGACCAGCGGGTGAACAGCCGCTCGCGGATGTCCGCGAGGGTGGGGGTGAGGTGCATGTGGCGGACCAGGTCGTAGAGCGGGTCGCCCACCATCGCCATCTCCCAGTCGATCAGGGTGAGCCCGGCACCGTCCTCGCGCCGTACGAGGTTCCACGGGTTGAGGTCGCCGTGCAGGAGGGCGGGGCGGCGCGGGGCCAGCAGATGGCGCCGCAGGAGTTCCCCCAGCCGGGCGCTGCCGGGCAGTCCCAGTTCCCGGGCGAAATCGATGGTCTCCTTGGGGAGTTCGGCGACCATCCGGATCAGCTCGTCGCACAGGCGGGGGTAGAAGTCGTCGAGGGACGCGTCCCGGTCCAGCTCCCCGTACTCCGCGCGGGTCAGCTCGGCGAGCTGGTCCACTAGGTCGTCCGCCTCGTGCGGCAGCAGGCCGTGCACCGGGTGGTCGGGCTGCCGGATCGTTCCCGTCGGCCCCTCGTAGGAGTGGATGGTGAACCGGTCGCCGAGCGCGCTGGTGCCCAGCGCCAGCACCCGCGGGGCGCGCACCCCCGGGCAGGACCGTTCGACGGCCCGCAGGACGGCGTGCTCGTTGAGGAAGCGGCGCTCACGGGGCACGGCCGTGCCGACCTTGCGCCGCACCATCACGGGACGCGGGAAGCCGGACACGCGCACGGCCGTACTGAGGTGGGCCGTCCCCCGGAACACCCGGTCCGCGGAGGCCGCGCCCTCCTCGAACAGCGCCTCCCGCACCGCCGACGCGGGGAACTCCGGGTGCTCGGGCACCCTCGTGTCGCGCTCCCAGGAGACGGCGGAGACCGTCCGCTCCCGGCCGTGCCGTCGGCCGTGGGACAGGTTCCAGCGGAACAGGACGCGTTCGATCGCGCGCTCGTCGGGCACGCGTCGCAGCCGCAGGGGTTCCTCCGCCGCCACCAGCGCCCGGTGCACCGCGCGGGTCGCCTCGTCCAGGTCGCGCTGGTCGAAGGAGTCGCCGAGCGAGGTCGCCGCGCGCATGACGTCGGGGTAGACGGACTGGGCCCGCTCGAACGCGAGGTAGTGCCCGAGGTCCCGGTCGAGGCCGCCCACGGCCTCGGCCCGCCGTCGGCCCACGGCCTCGCCCCACGCGTCCGTCACCTGCGCCCACTGTTCGCTCGGGTAGCGGGTGCGCACGAGATGGGTGGCGAGGTCGTGCAGAGGGTCGCCGTAGGTCGCGAGCTCCCAGTCGACGCAGACCAGCGGCGGATCGCCGTCGTACGGCACGATCACGTTGTCGCGGTGCAGATCGGTGTGGAGCAGGCTGAACGGGCGGCTGGTCATCGCCGGCACCCGTTCGGCGAACCGCACCAGGGCGTCGTCGGGGATGCCCAGGGTCGCGAAGAGGCCGCCGAACCCGCCCCAGTTGCGCCGTCTGATCTGCTCCTCCGCCGCCAGGGCCAGCGCCCGCAGGAAGGCCCGGCTGTCCCTGCTCGACCGGGGCCACGACTGCGGCAGCGGGGGCAGGTCCTTCCTGCGCACCCGCGTCATGTCCGCCAGCAGCCCGGCGAGGCCCTCGATCAGCCGGGCGTCCAGCGGAGTGCCGTCGGGGTGGAGGCCGGACAGCGGTACGCCCGGCACATGGGTCAGGACGGTCCGGTCCCCGTGCCGGACGAGGCACCGCGGTGTGTGCGGCAGGAACCGGTGGACGGCGCGCAGGATCTCCGCCTCGTCCTGCCAGGTCCGCACGACCACGGGCAGCGCGGAACGGATGCGCCGGCGCACGGTGACGGACTGCCCGGCTTCGCAGCCCAGGAGCCGCCGGTCGGCCTCGGTCGGCGTCCGCACCGTGTGGTTCAGATGGTGATGGCCCCGGCAGGCCGGACCCAGAGCTTCCGCACGGCGCGCGAAGTCGTCGTACGCCGTCCTCCGGGCACCAGGCATGGGTGGACCATCCAAGGGTCACTCCTGAACAGCCGTGCGTCGCCTCTGATGTTCATGCGACGAAAGTGAGAGTGGGGACACTGTAATGGGCTGAGCCCCGCACCACCCGGCCAATGGCTCATTCAGGACTTGCGCTCGGCTCCCCCGTCCGGACGCCCCGTTCCGCGGGGCTGGTGGGGGCTGTGGCGCTGTGCCCGTGGAAGGGCCCTACGTCCGGGACCGCAGCACCTTCAGGACGGTCTCCAGCGATCGGACGACGACCCGGGCGCCCGCGTCCCGCAGCTGTCTGCCCTTGTCCTCGTCACGGGCGTAGCCGAGGAACGGCACTCCCGCCCGTTCGGCGGCGACCAGATCGGTCGGGGTGTCGCCGATCATCAGGGCCGCGGACGGTGTGGCGCCCAGTGCGCCGAGCGCCCGGTTCAGACAGTGGGGGTCCGGTTTCAGCAGGTGGAGGTCGCTCGTCCGGCCGTATATGTGCCGGCTGAAGCAGCCCGTCAGGCCCCGGCCGGCGAGGTAATCGGCCACGGTGCGCGGGGAGTTGTTGGTGGCCACGGCGAGCCGGCTGCCGAGCGCCGACCAGGTGCGGATGAGCGGATCGGCGTACGCGGTGGGCATGGCGGAGGCGACCGCCTTCAGCTCCAGCTGGGTGAACCTCTCCTCCAGCTCGGCGACCAGATCGCTGCGCGGGCGCCTTCTGTCGATGGCGTACAGCACGACCATCGGATCCGGGTGGACCCGTTCCTCATCGGTGAGCAGGCCGTGCAGTCCCTGCCCCTCCAGCCACGCGACCAGGTCCTTCGCCACCTGCTCCGCGGAGTGGCCCGCGAACAGCCGGCAGATCGGGCCGTCGAAGTCGAACACCACGTAACGAACAGGAGCGATCAGCTCACGCAGGATCTCTGTCTCAACCGTCACCGCATCAGTCTGCGTCGTATCAGGCGTCACTAGGAGAGTGTCAGGTCCGTGGTGATGGTTTCCCAGAGGGCGTCGAACCACTGCTGGGACTGCTCCACGAACGCCTCGTCCCGCCGGCTGGTCTCCCGCGCGAACGAGAACAGCAGCGACTGGGTCCCGAAGGCGTCGTACATCTCCAGCGGGCCGCCCTCCAACTGCTCCTCGCGCTTCATGAGCGTGTAGTACGCGATGAGGGCCTCGGTGCCGTTGAGGAGGTACAGCTTCACCGGCGGGGTGAACGGCAGCGCCCGGAAGGTCACGCGGACGTCGATGCCGTGGGAGGTGCGCAGCGCCCGGAGGTTGTGGCGCAGCACGCGGATCTGGGCGTTGCGCTGGTCCAGCCAGCGCTTGTGCACGGGGTCCTCCTCGTCGGCCTCGCCCCGGCCCTCGACCGGCACCGGGAAGGCCAGGTTGATCTTCCGGGACGGCAGGAGGATCCGGACGTCGATCGACTCGGGGCGGATCGTTCCCTCGTGGATGAGGCGGACCGGTTCGCCGAGCGCCAGCATCAGGGTCTCGGCGGTGAGGCAGGCGGCGTCGACCCGGACGTGCGGTGCCGAGAACGCCTCGGCGAGCCGGGGCGCGAGGCCCACCATCGTGGGCTGGGGCTCGTTGCCGGTGGGGCGCGTGGCCTCGGCGACGCGGGGCGGGCTGCCCTTGCTCACATTGCTCAGCAACCCGTCCTCGTGCAGGACGCGCAGGGCCTGTCGCACGGTGCCGCGCTCGACGCCGAACTCGTCGGCCAGTTCGGCCTGGGTGGGCAGCCGTTCGCCCGGCCTCAGGGCGCCGCTGCGGATGCGTTCCCGCAGGGTGTCGGCGATCTCCTGGGACGAGAGCCTTCTGCTGCCGTTCACTGCGACGTTCTCCTGGGTCACGACCAAAACGCTACAACTTTGATCCATCTTTGTGGAGTTCACTGCAAGGTGGTTATGAGTATCAACCAAGTGGGCACCATCTAAGCAGAGTTGGTAACCAACTTGGTGAAGTTGGCGGAAGTTCTGCCTCCTCTTGCCCGACCCGCCTCAGCGCCTCGAAGGAGGTACCACCATGCCCGCCATCGCCCTTCTCTCCGCCATCGCCGTCGTCGCCTTCGAGCAGACCGTCGAGTGGCGCTACGGCACGATGGGGATCGTCGGCCTGCTGTTCCTCACCGTCGGCCTGAAGGCACGCAACCACACGTGCAGCTCCATCGGCGCCGTCATCCTCGCACTGCTCTTCGCGGGCCCCACCTTCTGACCCGAAGAGGAGTCGCGGGCCCACCCCGGGCGCCGTCAGCTCGTGAGCACCAGCTCCGAGCTGATCGTCTCCCACAGCGCGTCGAACCACAGCCGGGACTGCTCGACGAAGCTCGCGTCCCGCGGGGCCGAGGCGGCGCCCCGCTCGAAGGCGAACAGCATCGACTGGGTGCCCTCGGCGTCGTACATCTCCAGCTGCTCGCTGTCCACTTCCGCCTCCGTCCGCTGCACGGTGTAGTACGCGAACAGCGCCTCCGTGCCGTTGAGGAGGTACAGCTTCACCGGCGGGGTGAACGGCAGCGCGCGGAACGTGACATGGACGTCGATGCCGTGCGTGGACCGCAGGGCCAGCAGGTTGTGCCGCAGCACCTGGCCCTGGGCGTTGCGCTGGGCGAGCCAGCGGCGTTGCAGCCGGCCGTCGACCGAGGCGTCGACCGGCGTGGGGAACGCGAGCGGGATGTCCCGGCTCGGCAGCAGCACCCGTACGTCGAGCCTGGCCGGTTTTATGCGCCCCGCGTGAATCTCGCGCAACGACTCACCCACGGCGAGCGTGAGGGACACCGCCGTGAGGCAGAGGGCGTCGATCACCACGTGCGGGGCGGCGAAGGCGGCGGATATGCGCGGGGCGAGTTCCACCATGGTGGGGCGCGGCGGCGCCCCGGGACCGCCGGTGAACGTCTTTGCCAGGTCCGGAGCCACCGTCGCGGGGCTTCCCTTGGAAACGTTGGTGAGCAGCTGCTCCGACTGGAGGATGCGCAGCGCCTGGCGGACGGCACCGCGCTCCACACCGAACTCGTCGGCGAGCTTGGCCTGGGTGGGCATGCGCTGTCCCGGTCGCAGCTCGCCGGACCTGATCCGGCGGCGCAACACGTCGGCCACCTCGTGATGTGACCTCTGGGGCCGCTGTGACGACTTCCGTCGATCGACGGCCGCACGTTCCCGCTCCACGAACAAACATTACAACTTCGCGCCATCTTCCGGCAGTTCATGGGAAGGTGGTTATGAGACGACTCCAAGCGGAGATAAGTAAGGAAGAGTTGGTCGCCAACTTCGCTGACATGGTCAAACTTTCAGCTTGTTGGTGACCTGGCTCACACAGACCGACCGATCGACCTCCCTTCCGGAGGGGAGCCGGGAGTTCGACCGGTCCGCACAGCCACAACTGAATGGCACAGCCACAACTGAATGCGCAGCCACAACCACAACTGAATAGCTACGGATGCAGCACACCCGCACACCGAGGAAAGGTCGAACGACAACTCCCGGGTCCCAGCGGCGGACCCGTCATCAGAAGAGGTCCGGGCACCACGGGCGCCTGGACGTCCGCAGCAGGGCGTCGGCGACAGCGGCGGCGCCCTTCCGCTGTTCCCCGACCCGGCCGAGCGCGGCGAGCCGCACCGCCGACTCGTCGCCCAGCCACAGTGCCGCGAGGTCCGCGACATCCAGCACCAGATCGCCGTCCTCGCTCGTCGGCACACAACTCGCGCCGTCCGGACCGGCGTCCAGCCGGTAGCGCCCGGCCGCGAAGCGTCCCCCACTCTCGACTCCGCTCGAGCGGGGGGACCCCCATCCGTCGAAGACCTCCAGCACCAGCGTCCCGGTGCCCGCGTACGTCCGCGCCTCCAGCGCCCGCACGACGTCCAGGATCCGCACCCACAACCAGTCGGCCTGGGCGGTGACACGCGCGGCGCGCGGGTCGGGGAAGAAGTCCGGGAGGAGGTCGTCGGGGGCCCGCCAGCCCGTCTTGACCTTGGTGATCCAGTCGATCGAGCACAGGAAGTGCCACAGGGCGCGCTCGGCGGCCGGGGTCGTCGCGATCAGCCAGTTGACGTCGGCCGTGTTGTGCGGCTGTTTGTCGTGCCAGTGGTCGTCCGACTCGTACGAGGCGAGGCCCTGGACCTCGCCGGCCGCCGAGCGGTACACGGCGTAGAAGGGCTCGGTCCAGGACGAGACGATGCCCCGCTCACCGGTGTTGAGCCGCCACCAGCGCTCGTCGCGGTCCACGGCACCCGGCTGGGCGCGACGCAGCCGCTCGTGCAGCTCCGGGCCCAGCTTGCGCACGTCGGCCCCGTCGACGAGGTCGATGCGGCCACCGTCGGCCGGGCCGGACCAGCGGGGGTCGAGTCCGGTGCGCGGCACGTCGATCGTCCACTCGGTGGTCCGGGTGGCGGGGCCGAAGCCGTAGCGGCCGTAGATCGGGTACTCGGCGGCGATCAGCGTGGCGACGACGTCTCCGCGGTCCCTCGCGGCGGTGAGGTCCTCGGCCATCATCCGGGTCAGCAGGCCCCGGCGGCGGTGCGTGGGGCTGACCGTGACGTTCGAGATGGCGTCGGCGGGGACGGCGCCGCCGCCCACGACCGTCAGCCGCTGCGGGAACGAACGGAACGTGGCGACGCAGCGGTCCCCGTCGAACGCGCCGAGCGTACGGGCCGGGACGATGTGCGCGGTGCGGTCCTTGAGCTCCTGCTCGGACCAGGTCTCCGACGGCCGCAGGAACCCGGTGTTCAGCGCGCGGATCCAATCGGCCTTGTCGTCCTCGGTGATGGCGCGCACGACGATGTCCTGGGTGGGGCTCATGAGCCCACGCTAGGGGCTGCCCGGAGCGACTGTCGCGGGGTTTTCCCGAGCGCCGGCCCACGGGGGTGCGGGGTGACTTGTGCGTCGCCGGGTGCGGGTGGATGAAGGGCGGGCCGCAGGCCCGTTCCCTTCGGGGGCGCGGGGAACTGCGCGGGGAACTGCGCGAGAAACCACGACGGACCCGCACCCGCCGACGAACCCGCGCCCGCCGACGAACCCGCACC
>NZ_LIQX01000387.1 GCF_001418475.1 Streptomyces ossamyceticus
TACTTCGGCTACGAACTGAAGGCCGACAGCGGCTCCCCGAACCGCCACACCGCCGACACCCCCGACGCCTGCTGGCTGTTCGCGGACCGGCTGATCGCCGTCGACCACCAGGAGGGCCACACCTACGCCGTCTGCCTCGCCGAGGACACCCCGGCCGCCGCCCGCGAGGCCGGCGAATGGCTCGACACGGCACTCGCCCAGCTGACGTTCATCGCCTCGAACCCCACCCTGCCGCTGCGCTCGTCCGCGCCCTACCCGCGCGCCGCCGAACCCTGGCTGGTGCGCGACCGCGCCACCTACCTCGCCGACATCGACGCCTGCAAGGCCGAACTGCACGCCGGCACCAGCTACGAGGTCTGTCTCACCAACGCGGCCCGTTTACCCGCCCCGTACGACCCCTACGACTTCTACCGGGCGCTGCGCCGCATCAACCCCGCCCCGTACGCGGCCTTCCTCAGGTTCGGCGACCTCGACATCGCCGGCTCCTCACCCGAACGCTTCCTGCGGATCACCCGCGACGGCCTCGCCGAGGCCAAACCCATCAAGGGCACCGCCCCGAGAGGCACCACACCGGAGGAGGACGACCGGCTGCGCGAGGGACTCGCCGCGGACGCCAAGACCCGCGCCGAGAACCTGATGATCGTCGACCTGCTCCGCAACGACCTCGGCCGGGTCTCACGGACCGGCACCGTACGCGTCTCCCGCCTCATGGACACCGAGACCTACGCCACCGTGCACCAGCTCGTCTCCACCGTCGAGGGACGGCTGCGCGAGGGCACCGACGCCGTGGACTGCGTCCGCGCCTGCTTCCCGGGCGGCTCCATGACCGGGGCACCCAAGCTGCGCACCATGGAGATCATCGACTCCCTGGAGACCGAGGCGAGGGGCGTCTACTCGGGCGCCCTCGGCTACCTCGGCTGCGGTGGCGGCGCCGACCTCAACATCGTCATCCGCACCGCCGTGTTCCAGGGCGGACGCATGCACCTGGGCGCCGGCGGCGCGATCGTCCTCGACTCCGACCCGGCCGCCGAGTACGACGAGATGCTCCTGAAGACCGCGGCCCTCATGCGGGCCCATCGCGAGCACGCCTCCGCCCCGGCCGTCCCCGAGGAGAGCACCCGATGACGACGACACCGCACCCCACGCTGATCGAGGCCGCCGCGGCCATCCCCGCCCAGCGGAGCGCCTCCGCGTCCCGGCCGGCCGACGCGGACGCTCCCGGGAACCTCGCCGCGCACCTGGCGGCCCTCGCCGAACGCCGCGGCTGGACCGACCGCCCCGCCTTCCACCAGGGCCACCGCGCCCACACCCACGGCGCCGTCCACGACCTCGCGGCCCGCACGGCCACCGTGCTGCACGACCACGGAGTACGCCCCGGAGACCGGGTCCTGCTGGCCCTGCCGGACTCCGTCACCTGGGTCACCACCTTCCTCGCACTCGCCCGACTGGGCGCGGTCGCGGTGCTGGTCAACCCCGAACTCCCGCCTCCCGACCTACAGTTCATGGCGGACGACACCGAGGCCGTGCTGTGGGTGACGGGACCCGGCCTGGACCGGAGCCTCCCGGCCCGCACGACCACACCCCCCGCGGCCCCCCGAGCGCCCCGCCTCGGCTCCGACCAGCTGACCGCGCTGACCGCGACGGCACGGCCCCTGCGCACGGCACACCCGGTGGACGCCCACACCCCGCTCTACATCCAGTACACCTCCGGCACCACGGGCCGCCCCAAGGGCGTCGTCCACGTCCACGGCGACCCCAGGACCTACCACGACCTCATCGGCCGCCGGGTCCTGCGCATCACCCCCGACGACGTCGCCCTCTCCGTCTCCCGCCTCTACTTCGCCTACGGCTTCGGCAACGCCTTCGTCTTTCCCCTCTTCTCCGGCTCCAGCGCGGTCCTCACCGACCGCCGCCCCACCCCCGCGAACGTGGACGAACTGGTCGCCCGCCACCGTGTGACCCTGCTGTACTCGGTGCCGTCCGCGTACGCCGCCCTGGTCACCGACCTGGCCGACGGGCACGAGGGCTGCTTCGCCTCGGTGCGCGCGGCGATCTCCGCCGGCGAGGGCATGCCCGCCGGTATCGGGAAGCAGGTCACCCACCTGCTGGGCGCCCCCGTCCTGGAGCAGATCGGCTCCACGGAGGCGGGCCACGCCTTCTGCGCCAACGGCTTCGACCACAACCACCCCGGCACGGTCGGCCGCCCCGTCCCCGGCTTCGAGATCGAGCTGCGCGACCGCGCGGGCAACCCCGTGCCCGACGGCGAGACCGGCGAACTCTGGGTGCGCGGGCCGACGGTGACGCCCGGCTACCTCAACCGGCCCGAGGAGACCGAACGGGCCCTGGTCGGCGGCTGGCTGGGCACCCGGGACCGGGCCCGCCGCGAACCCGACGGCACCTACCGGCATCTGGGGCGCGCCGACGACATGGAGATGGTCGGCGGCATCACCGTCTCCCCGCTGGAGGTGGAGGCCCTGCTGCGGGCCCACCCCGGGGTGCGGGACGTCGCCGTCGTGGCCGTCACCGACGAACGCGGCGCCAGCCGGCTGCGCGCCTTCGTCGTTCCCGTCCCGCCCATCGGGGTGGGCCTGGAGGCCGAACTCATCTGCAAGGCCCGCGACAACCTCGCAGCCTTCAAGGTCCCCCGCAGCGTGAGCTTCGTGCCCACCCTGCCCCGCACCGCGACCGGAAAGCTCCGCCGGCACCTCGTCCGCCAAGGGGCGTGGTGAGTCATGGCCGCCACGTCCGCCCCCGCCCCCGCAGAAAGGTTGGGCACCATGCGACACCAGCAGCAGGCCGGGCCGAGCGCGCCGCCCGTGCTGGCCGGGCGCGGCTTCTACCTGGGCTCGATGCTCCGGGAGGCCGCCGACCGCCACGGGCAGGTCTTCGTCACCCTCGACCGGCCCCTCGACGTCGCCCCCGCCGCCGGGACCGACCTCACGTACGCCACCCTCGCCGACCTGGTCGACGAACTCTCCGGCCGCCTCTGGGAAGCGGGCGTGCGCCCCTCCGAGGAGGTCGCCGTCCACAAGACGGACAACGTCGACATCGTGCTGCTGACCTGCGCGATCTCCCGAATCGGGGCCGTCCCCGTGCTGCTGTCGCCCGGCCTCGCGGGCCCCGTCGTCGGACAGCTCCTCGAACGTCTCCACCAGCCCTGGCTGATCACCGACCGCGCCAAGCTCGACGGCCCGCTGCGGGACGTCGACCTCGGCGGCGTCGTCCGGCGCACCCTCTGCGTCGACGACGCCCCGGGGGCCGAACCGCTGGAGAAGTACGCGGGCGCGGCGACCCCCGCCGCCGTACGCCTCCACCCCCGCGATCCCTCCCTGATCACCCACAGCTCCGGCACGACCGGCGTCCCCAAGCTCGCCGTGCACTGCCCGAACACCATGTGGAACCGGCTCGTCCCGCAGAAGGCCATGGGCTGGCCCACCCGCGGCGAGACCGCCGCGCTGCACATGTCGTTCGTGCACTCGCGCTTCTACCATCTGCTCGGTGTCCTGCTGCACTTCGGCAGCCCGCTGGTCCTCATCCTCGACCCGGAACCGGCGAACGTGGGCCCCCTCCTCGCCCGCCACCGCCCCGGCATCGTCGAGACCCACCCCAACACCTTCGTCCTGTGGGAGGAACTGGCCGACGCGCCCGGCGCCCCCCTGTCCCGCGTCCGCTCCTACGGCTCCACCTTCGACGCCATCCACCCGCGGACCGTGCGCAGGCTGCTGGACGCCTCCCACCGGCGCTCGCCCTGGCTGATCCAGCTGTACGGGCAGAGCGAGACCGGCCCGGTCGCCTTCCAGTGGTTCACCCGCCGCAGCGCCGCCCGCGCGGACGGCCGCAGGGTCGGCATCGGCATCCCCGGCTTCACCCGCGTCCGCGTCGCCGACGAGACGGGCCGCCGGGTCGCCCCCGGCACCCCCGGCCGCATCGAGGCCCGCACCCGCGGCCGTATCCTCACCTATCTGGGCGCCCGCGACCGCTATCTGCGCCAACTCGACGGCGGCTGGTGGCAGATGGGCGACATGGGCTACCAGAGCCGCTGGGGCGCCCTCCATCTCATCGACCGCGAGATCGACCAGATCGACTCCGTCCACAGCAACCTGGAGGTCGAGGACACCCTGATGTCCCGCATGGAGGAGCTGCGCGAGGTCGTCATCGTCCCCGGCGCCGACCGCGAACCCGTCCCCGTGGTCTGCGTACGCGGCGAACGTCCCCTGGACCCGCGACGCTGGCAGGAGGCGACCGCGGACCTGCCGGCCATGGCCGAGCCGAGGCAGTGGCGGTTCGAGGACCTGCCCATGACCTCCACCTGGAAGGTCAAGCGGGTCGAGATCACCCGCATGCTCACCGAGGGCGCCCGCACATGACGACCCCGGCACTCGTCGTGGGCGCCGGGCCGGTCGGCCTCTGTGCCGCCCTCGCGCTGCGCGCCCACGGCCTCCCCGTCGTCCTGCTCGAAGCCGATCCCGAGGGCCGCGAACGCCCGGGCAGTCGCGCCCTGTTCGTCCACCGCGAGACCCTGGAACTCCTGGAGGGCATGCGCCCCGGCCTGGCGTCGACGATCGCCGCGTTCGGGCAGACCTGGCACACCAAGCGCACCCTCTACCGGGGCCGCGAGGTCTACGCGCGCACCTTCCCGCCGCCCGACGGCACCCCGCCCTTCACCAGCCTCCGCCAGGTCGACACCGAGCGCTTCCTGCTCGCCGCCTGCGAGGACGCCGGAGTGGAGTTCGTGTGGGGCGCGCGGATCACCGGCGTGCACACCGACCCGACCGGGGTGCGCCTCACCGACGCCGACGGCCGCACCTGGGAAGGGACCCACGCCGTCGCCGCCGACGGCGCCCGCTCCGCCGTACGCCGCGAACTGGGCATCCCCCTGGAGGGCACCCACGGCGAGGGCTTCCATGTCGTCGTCGACGTCGCCGACATCCCCGGCGCCGAACTGCCCCTGGAACGGGTCTTCCACTACGAGCACCCGGCGCTCGGCCACCGCAGCGTCATGCGCGTGCCGTTCACCGGCGGCTTCCAACTCGACCTGCAGTGCCGGGACGACGACACGGCCGAGGAGTACGGCACCGAGGACGCCGTACGCCGCTGGCTGCCCCAGGTCGTCGGCGACGGCTACGGCGACCGCGTCCTGTGGGTCTCCACCTACCGTTTCCTGCGCAAGGTCGCCGCCGTCTTCACCGACCCGCACCGCCGGGTGCTGCTCGCCGGAGAGGCCGCCCACCTCTTCCCGCCGTTCGGGGCGCGCGGCATGAACAGCGGGATCGCCGACGCGGCCGCGGCCGCCCGGGCGATCGCCGACGGCACGCCCGAGGCCGTCGCCGGCTTCGCCGAGGTCCGGCGCGCGGCCGGCCTCTTCAACAGCGCCGCCGCCGGCACCGCCCTGGACCATCTGCGGCCGCGGCGCCGTATCGTCCGCGTCAAGCAGCGCGCGGCGGCGGCCCTCGCCCCCGTCGTCCCCCGGTGCGGCGCCTGGCTGGAACACGCGCCGTACGGCCCCCGGCACGGCGCCCCGGCCGTCGCGGGCCGCAAGTACTGAACCGGGATCGAACGAACACAGGAGCACTGAGTGACACAACCGGCCATCGCGGAAGGTCTGTCGACCTGGTCCCCCGAGTACGGCCTGACCCCCGGTCAGGCCCAGGGCGGGCGGCTGCTCGTCGCGGACTCCTGGTTGCTGCGCGAGGGGCGGGTGCGCGGTTTCGACCGGCACCGGGAGCGGTTCCTGCGGTCCTGCGGAGAGTGCGGCGCACCACCGCTCGGCCGGGTGGTCGACTTCTGGACGGACATGACGGCCGCGCTGCCCCGCACGGGGGAGTGGTTCCCCCGGGTGGAACTCGGCGCCGGATCACTGGAGTTGCGCCTGATGCTCCGGCATGCCCCGCCCCTCGGTGCCGAGGTGCGGGTGTGGGCGGCCGGGCAGCCCGACCCGCGCACCGTGCCCCGCCGCAAGGGGCCAGACCTGGACGCCCTGGCCCGGGTGCGCGGCCGGGCCTCCGGTGCGCAGGCCGACGAGGCGGTACTCATCGCCCCGTCCGGGCTGGTCCTGGAGGCCGCCAACTCCAGCCTGCTGTGGTGGGAGGACGACACGCTCTGTCTGCCGCCGCCCCGGCTGCCCGTCCTGCCGGGGGTGACCACGGCGCTCGTCCTGGAGCGGGCGGCCCGCACCGGGGTCCGCGTCGCCCACCGCGAGCGCTCCCTGGCCGACCTCGACGGCCGCGAGGTGTGGCTCGTCAACGCCCTGCACGGGATCCGCCCCGTCGCCGCCTGGACCGGCAGACCCATGACCGCCGGCCGGGCGGTCCACGCGCCACAATGGCGGAAATGGCTGGACGGCATTATGGAGCCACTTCCCGAAACATAGGGAACAGGGGAGCGGAACAGGGGGACGAGGACAAGCGCCGGGCCGAATGGAAACGGCCCGGCGCATTCCATGCCGCACTACCTGTGAAATTTCACTTCTGTACCGGCTGATAGGCGCCGGGGACCATCCGGGTGGCGATCGCTATCCGGTTGTAGGCGTTGATCACGGTGGCCGCCCAGATCAGTGCCGCTAGCTGATCGTCGTCGAACACCTCGGCCGCTCCCGCGTACACGTCGTTCGGCACATGCCCCTCGTCCACCGAGGTCACAGCCTCGGTGAGGGCCAGCGCGGCCCGCTCCCGGGCGTTGAAGAAAGGCGTCTCGCGCCAGGCGTTGAGCGCGTAGATCCGCTGCTCGGTCTCGCCCTGGGCGCGGGCGTCCTTGGTGTGCATGTCCAGACAGAAGGCGCAGCCGTTGATCTGTGAGGCGCGAATGCGGATCAGTTCGAGGATCTCCGGCTCGACCTTCGCGTCCCGCGCCGCGGAAACGGCGGCGGAGTGCAGGGAGCCCATTGCCGCGGACACATCCGGGGTGATTTTCTTGAGGGCCACGCGAGATATGGAATCGCTGTTGCTCATGGGGAGAACTCTATATGCGAATTACTCGTCGTGTAACTGTTTCGTCTCGAAGCGACCCGGACCACAACCGCCGGCCGACGTCGGCTGTCTACCCCCACACAACCTACAAATCGCGTGAAAGGGAAAGGCCCGCCATGGGGGACATAGGAAGAAGAGGCGCCATCGCACTGACCGTCACCGGACTGCTGGCACCGCTCACGCTCGCGCTGGGCGCCGCGCCGGCGCAGGCGGCGGGTTGCACGACATCGGCCGGGCCGTACCAGAAGCAGGTCGAGAAGTTCCTCGGCCGACCGGTCGACGGCAGGCAGTCGGCCGCCGACTGCCGGGCCATCAAGGCGTTCCAGACCAAGCACGGCATCAGCCCGAACATCGGCTACGCGGGCTCCGTCACCTGGGGCGTGATGGACCTGATGAACAAGCAGAAGGCCGTCGGCAAGAACCCGAACAAGGCCGGCAAGTGCCCGGTCAACAAGGGCCGCATCGCCTGCGTCGACCTGACTCTCCAGCTGAGCTGGATCCAGGACGGCAGCAAGCTCGTGTACGGGCCCGTCCCCGTGCGCACCGGCCGCGACGGCTACGAGACCCGCACCGGTCTGAAGAAGATCTACTGGCGGCACATCGACCACGTCTCGTCGATCTACCACGTGCCGATGCCGTACAGCCAGTTCTTCGACGGCGGCCAGGCCTTCCACGCCGTCGGCGTCAGCGTGTGGAACCCGCCGGGTTCCCACGGGTGCGCCAACATGACCACTGCCGACGCCAAGAAGTACTGGTCCCTGCTGAAGAACGGCGACGACGTCTACGTGTACGGCCGCAAGCCGGGCACCTGACGCACCGCCAGGAGCCCGGCCCACGGACCGCCGTGCACGTCACACCTCGGGCGCGTCCCCGAAGTCCGGGATCTCCAGCCGCACCCCACCCTGCCGCGCGGACTCGTGCGCGACGATCCCCGGCAGGGTGTAGCGGGCCGCCACCCACGCGTTGACCGACGGCAGGGTGCGGGAGTTCACGGCGGTCACGAAGTCGTCCACCAGGAAGTGGTGGCTGCCCTCGTGGCCGTTGTGCAGGTGGTCGAACGCCCGCGGCAACCGCGACCGGTCGTGCACCGGCGCCGAACCGGAGGTGAACGCGGCCCGCAGATCCGGCGCGATGTGCTGGAGGGACGGATCGTCGGGGGACAGCGTCTGCTTGGGTTCGAGCAGCTCGCTGATGTCCTTCACCCCCTTCTTGTCCTGCCACAGCGCCACCGTGGCCAGCTGCTCCATGCTCGCCTCGGTCCCGAAGAACCGGAAACGGGACTCCCGTATGTGCGAGGGGTAGCCCACCCGCCGGAACTCGTTCGTACGGAACGAGCCGCCGCCCGCCACCTCGAACAGCGCGGTCGCGTTGGAGAAGTCGTTGCCGAACTGGCTGACGTCCTTGTCGAACACCCCGTCCCCGCGCCCGTCGACGACACCGATCGCGGACACGCTCACCGCGTGCGTCTGCCAGGCACCGAGCACCCCGCCCACCGAGTGCGTCGGGTACAGCAATGGGGGATAGCTCGCCGTCTGCTTCCAGTTCTCGCCGCCGCTGTACTGGTACGCCTCGTAGAACCCGAGGTCCATGTCGTGGACGTAGTCGCCCTCGGCGTAGAACAACCGCCCGAAGGCGCCCTCCGCGATCTGGTTGCGGGCGTGCACGGTCGCCGGGTTGTACTGGCTGGTCTCACCCATCATGTACGTCAGCCCGGTCGCCCGGACCGCGTCGATGATCGCCGCGATCTCCTCCGTGGTGATCGCCATGGGCACCGCGGAGTACACATGCTTGCCCGCGTTCAGGCCTTGGAGGACCAGCGGCCCGTGTGTCCAGCGCTGGGTGAAGATCGCGACCGCGTCGACGGCCTTCGACTCCAGCATCGCCTCGTACGAGGGGAAGGTGCCGGCCAGGCCCTGGGCGGCGGCCAGGTGCTCGGCCCGCTCGGGCAGCAGGTCGGTGACGTACACGTCGCCGACGCCGGGGTGGGCCTGGAACAGCGTGGCGAACTGGCCGGAGAACTGGCCGGCGCCCACGATGCCGAGGGAGAACGTCATGGAAGAGATGCCCTTCATGGATCGACAGGTCACTGCGAGAGGATGAGGTTGATCTGGTCGTTGGTCTCGTCGAGGCTGCTCACCGGCTTGCCGTTGCCGTAGATGTCCTCCATCGCGGGCTGCATCAGCGCCTTCATGTCGGCCGAGTAGCTGGCGATCGGGTAGGAGAACGTCCGGAAGCGCTTCTTGTCGGCCACGGGCTCGGTGAACGACGAGACGTCGATGCCCTTCCGCCGGTACGCGGCCACGGCGGCCTCGGTGCCGGCCGGGGTGGCGGGGAAGACGACGCCGTACCGTCCGACGACCTTCTGGCACGCGTCGGAGGCCAGGTAGGACACCCACTTGCGGGCGCCCGCCTTGTTCTTGGACGCCTTGGTGATGGAGTCGGCCAGGCCGTTCATCATGGTGGCGCGCTTGCCGGTGGGGCCGGCCGGCGTCAGGGCCGTCCGGATGTCCTTGCCCTTGAAGCCGGCGTAGGTGGAGATCATCCAGGCCCCGTCGAACGCGGTGGCGGCCCTGCCCGCGGCGATCTGGGTGTTCTGCTGGTTGGACTGGACGTTGTAGTCCGTCAGGGGCGGCATGTACCCCTTCTTCGCCAGGCCGAAGTACCACTTGATCACGGACTGGAAGGTCCCGCTGTCGTACTGGTACTTCGTGCCCCAGCGCGCCTTGTCGAGGTAGTCCCATCCGGCGGAGGCGGCGAAGTTGCTCCACTGGGTCTGGCCGTCGCCGTAGCCGCCGCCGGCCGTGGCCAGGCCGTACACCTTGACGTGGTGCCTGTCGAAGCCCGGTTCGTCGCCCCGCCTGCCGTTCCGGTCGATCGTGAGGTGGGCGATGGCCTTCTCGAAGGTGCCGCCGTCCTCGGGGTTCCAGGAGAGGCTGTTGAGCTCCTCGGGTGTGAGCCCGGCGTCGGCGGTCATCCGCGCGTTGTAGAACAGGGCGACGGTGTCCCAGTCCTTGGGGGCGCCGTAGCGGTGTCCGTCCTCGCCGATCCAGTTGGCGGCGAGCCCCGGCTGGTAGGCGGAGTCATCGATACCGAGGTCGTCGAGCGGTTCGAGGACCAACAGGTCGGCGAACTGGCCGAAGTTCTGGATGTGGTCGGTGAACACATCGGGCTGGGTGCCCGCGATGAAGCCCGCGGTGAGCTTGGTCCAGTAGTCGGACCAGCCCAACTGCGTGATCCGCACGTCCAGTCCGGGGTTCTTCTTCTCGAACCCCTTCGCGCAGGCCTGGTAGGCGGGCAGCTGGTTGGCGTCCCACAGCCAGTACGTCACCGTGTTCGGGGACGCGCCGGTGCCGCCGCCCTGCGCGCAGCCGGTCACCAGGGACAGCGTCAGCGCTCCGGCGAGCGCGGTCAGTGTACGAAGTCGCATCAGTGGTCCCTCACTTGATCCCGGTGAAGCCGATGGAGCTGACGATGCGGCGGGCGAAGCAGCCGAAGAGAACCAGCATCGGCAGCGCGGCGATCAGCGTCGCGGCCGTGAGCCCCGACCAGTCGACACCGGTCGCCGGGGTCTGCGCCCGGAAGATCGCCAGGGCCACGGTCAGGACGCGCGAGCTGTCGCTGTAGGAGACCATCAGCGGCCAGAAGTAGTCGTTCCAGGCGGTGATGTACGTCAGCACGGACAAGGTGATGATCGGCGTGGACGCCATCGGCAGGACCACCCGGAAGAAGATCTTGATCTTTCCGGCGCCGTCGAGCAGTGCCGCCTCCTCCACCTCGCGCGGGATGTTCATGAAGAACTGGCGCAGGAAGAACACCGCGAACGGCGTCATGAAGAGGCTGGGAAGCGCGATGCCGAGCAGCGAGTCCACCAGGTGGAGCTCCTTGATGAGCACGAAGTTCGGCAGCAGCGTGAAGATGGTCGGCACCATCAGCCCGGCGAGGAACAGCCCGAACGCCTGGTCCCGGCCCCGCCAGTGCAGCCGGGCGAAGGCGTAGGCGGCCATGGCGGAGAAGAAGATCTGGCAGCCGGTGATCAGGGTCGAGACGATCACCGAGTTGAGCAGATAGCGCCAGAAGTCGAGCCCGCCGCCCGCCCCGCCCTGGGCGATGGCCTCCTCGGTCGACTGGAGCCCGAGGGCCCGTTCGAAGCCACTGGTGGTGATGTCCACGGGGAACGGGTCGGCGGGGTCGGCGCCCAGTCCGGCGTTGCTGGACAGCGCGGTGCGCAGGATCCAGTAGAAGGGCAGCAGGGTGATGAGGACGATCAGGCCCAGCGCGGTCCAGGCGGCGGCCCGCCCGAGGGAGAGGCGGCGCCGGGCGGGGCGTACGGCCGGAGCCGGGCTGGGCACCGGTGCCGAGGTCGATGGTGTGGTCATGATGGCCATGTCGGTGTCTCCTTTCCGTCAGCCGAGGTCGCTCCGGCCGGCCCGGGTGAGCCGGTACTGCAGGACGGTGATCGCGCTGAGCACGACGAGCAGGGCGACGGACATGGCCGAGGCGTAGCCGAACTGGAAGCGGCCGAAGGCGGAGCCGTAGATGTAGTACTGGAGCACGTTGGTCGCGTTCGCGGGGCCACCCGCCGTGGTCACCGCCACGGTGTCGAAGACCTGGAACGAGCCGATCACCGTCATGATCAGCACGACCGCGAGCACGGGGCGCAGCAGCGGCATGGTGATCCGCCAGAACATCCGCCACTCGCTCGCGCCGTCCACCCGCGCCGCCTCGTACACGTCGTCGGGGATCGCCTGGAGACCGGCGAAGATCAGCAGCGCGGTGTAGCCCACGTGCCGCCACACATTGATCAGGGCGATGGTGGGGATCGCCCAGGTCTCGTCGGCGAGGAACGGGATGCGGTCGACGCCGAGGGCGCCGACGATCTCGTTGCCGATGCCGAGCTGGGTGTCGAGGATCCACAGCCAGACCAGACCGGCGACCACGTTGGACATCAGATACGGAGTGAGCACGATCCCGCGCAGCAGGGCGGACCGGGTGAGTCGCTGGAGGAGGACGGCGATGGTGAGGGCCGCGACCGTCTGCACCCCGATGTTGAGGACGACGTACTCGACCGTGACCGTCAACGAGTCCCAGAAGATGGGGTCGTTGACCATACGGACATAGTTGTCGAGGCCGACCCACTGCGGCGGGGTGAGCAGGTTGAAGCGGGTGAAGCTCAGGTAGACGCCCCGCAGGGTCGGCCACAGCAGGAACACCAGGAAGCCCAGCAGCGCCGGGGCGATGAACAGGGCCGCGACCGGGCCGTCGCCCCGGGCACGCGCTCTCGCCTTCTTCGTCGGTTCCAGGGGGTCGGCTCCACTCGGGGGAAGGCGGGACGGCGGGCTGCTGGAGGCGACGGTCATCGGAGGCTCCCTCGTCGGCGGCTCGGCCTCAAAGCACGACACTTACTTTCGTCATGAAAATATTAGGCCGTCAAGGGGTGGGCAGATATCTTCTGGAGGTAGCTCGAGGTGCGCTACGATGGCGAAGTTGCTTCAGCCATGAAAAAAACAGGGTGTGGGAGTGTGACCCCATGACCGCTCTCGCTGCCAGTTGGCTGCCACTCAGCGCCGGAGAACGCGCCGTGGCGATCGAGGTGCTCGTGCACGGCCCGCTTTCGCGCACCGACCTCGCCCGGCGACTCGGCCTGTCCGCGGGAAGCCTCACCCGGCTGACCAAACCGCTGATCGAGTCGGGGCTCCTGGTCGAGACCGCCGAGGGTGCCGCGCTCCCCGAGGCCCGGCAGGGGCGCCCCTCCCAGCCGCTGGACATCGTCGCCGAGTCCCGCACCTTCCTCGGCTTCAAGATCACCGACGACATGGTGTACGGCGTGGTCACCACCCTCAGGAGCGACATCGTCGCCCGGCACGACCGCCCGCTCACCTCGCACGAGCCCGAGCGGGTCGCCGATCTGCTCGCCGAGATGGCCGACGAGCTCGCCGGTCGCCACCCCTCCCTCGCGGGCATCGGTATCGGCGTCGGCGGACTCGTCGAGCACCAGGCCGTGGTCGGCGAGTCACCCTTCCTGCTGTGGCGCGACGTCCCGCTCGCGGGGCTCGTCGAGGAGCGCACCGGCCTGCCCGTGGTCGTGGAGAACGACGTGGCCGCGCTCGTCGAGGCCGAGACCTGGTTCGGCGCGGGCCGCGGCCTCGACCGCTTCGTCGTCCTCACCATCGGCGCCGGCCTCGGCTACGGACTCGTCCTCGGCGGTACCCGGGTCCGCAGCGGCGAGGAGGACCGGGGCTTCGGACGTCACTGGATCATCGACCCGGGCGGCCCGCTCACTCCCACCGGCGAACGCGGCAGCGCCGTGGCCATGCTCACCATCCCGGCCATCCGCTACCAGGTCCAGGCGGCGACCGGTCGTGAGGTGACGTACGAGCAGATCCTTGCGGAGGCGGCGGCCGGCGATCCGATGTGCGCCCGCGTCATCGGCGAGGCCGGCCGGGCGCTCGGCACGCTCGTGGCCCAGATCACCAACTTCGTCATGCCCCAGAAGATCCTGCTCGCCGGGGAAGGGGTCGGGCTGATGGAGGTCGCGGGCCGCGCGGTGGACGACGCCGTCCGCGCCAACCGGCACCCCCTCGCCGCACCGGTCCCCCTGGAGACCAAGGTGTCCGACTTCCACGACTGGGCGCGCGGCGCCGCCGTGCTCGCCATCCAGGTCCTGGTACTCGGGGCCGCCGACTCCTCCACGCAGAGTGATCAGCTTCACGGTCCGTAATGTCCGAACTGGGATCTTTACTCACATCGGCTTCACGCCCGACGACATAGGGTTTACATCATGTCCACTACCCCTGATGTCGTCCTGGAAAGAGCGGAAAGACCGGTACGCACGGCCGCTGAGGTCAACGAGGAGATCCGGGCGCTCTGGTTCCGGAGCGGCGGGACATTGAACACGGAGCAGCGAAGCGAGTACGAGCGCCTCGTCCTCGAATGGGCCGCGGCCCAGTAGCTCCCCGGCCGCGGCTCCCTCGTGGCTGATCGTGACGGGGCGCTCAGCCCCAGGTCTGCGAATACTGACGGCGGTAGGCCTGCCGGTCCTGTTCCGTACGGATGAAGCGGGTCGCCGCCAGAGCGACCATGCTCCCGGCGACGACCAGAAGGCCAGGACCCACATTGCGCGGGTCGGCGAGCCGGTCGATCAGATCCGACGCGGCACCGGACGCGTCCACCGGCCCCACCGCCCCCGGCTCCACGGCACCTGGCGCGGAGGCCCCCTGCTCCCCGTCGTCGGAGGGCGCGTCGGCACCGGCGGTCGCCTGGGCCTGCGGAACACCCGCCAGCTGGACGTTCAACTCGTCCAGGGCGTCCCCCAGTGGCTGGAAGAAGGTCGTCCCGCCCTGGGCGCAGTCACCGTTGCCGCCCGAGGTGACGCCGAGGGCCACACCCTCCGAGAAGAGCGGGCCGCCGCTGTCACCGGGCTCCGCGCACACCGTGGTCTCGATGAGTCCGGAGACCGTGCCCTCCGGATAGTTGACCGTCGCGTCGAGGCCGGTCACCTCACCGTTGCGGAAACCGCTCGTGCTGCCGCTGCGGAACACCCGCTGACCGACCGCCGCGTCCCCGATCCCCGTGATGCGCACCCCGCGCCCGTCACCGACGGCGACGACGTTGCTCGCGTTGCTCGGCGCGTCCTTGAGGTACTGCACGAGCGAGAAGTCGGAGCCGGGGAAGCTCGACTCGACGGTCCGGCCGATCTCCTCCTGGCCCTGGTTGTCCGAGAACCACACCGAGCCCGTCGGGCCGCAGTGCCCGGCGGTCAGCATGAACGCGTTCTCCCCGTCGGTGACGTTGAAGCCGATCGAGCAGCGTCCACCCGTACCGAAGATCGGCTGGGCGCCGTTGAGCCGCATCGTGTACGCGCCCTTGGTGCGCTCCATCCGCACCGAGCCGCCGATCTCCTCGGCGAGGTCCGTCAGCTCGGCCCAGTCACCCTTGGAGACCGTGCTGTCGGCGCGCACCACGACCTCGTTGGACGCCGGGTCGATGGCCCAGGAGGTGCCCGGCACGCGGGGCGCCGACCGCAGGGCCGCGGTGGCGGACTTCAGCTCCTTGCCGCTGTAGCGGACCATCTTGGGGCGGGCGCCGGCCTCCTTCACCTCGGCCGCCGCCTCCTCGTCGGTGACCGCGACCACGGGGCGCCCGTCGTCGGCGATCCAGGTGCCCGCCGTACGGGAGGAGCCGAGTCTGCTCACCAGGCCCGTGCCCGTACCCGAGGCCGCCAGCACCGAACTGCGGGTCGCGGGCGGCGAGGTGGTGGACTCGGTCGCCATCGCCGCCTGGGTGACCATCAGGCCCCCGCAGAGCAGTCCTCCCACGGCCGCAAGCCGCGCCACTCGCTTCACGACTCGTCGTCGTGCGTGCCTCATTACCTGGCTCCCGAACCCCGTACGACACGGCGTCAACACCGCGAGGGCGTCCGGTCCTTGAGCGCCCTTCCCCTATACGTGCGGTGACGGGCGCGTGTTCACCAGTCGGCGTCGACATACCCCAACGTCCGGTTCATGGCGATCGCCCGGGTGTTGTCCGGGTGGTGCACGGTGCGGACCAGGCTGACCCCGCACATGCCCGCGAAGCCGATGCCGAACGTCTTCATCGCCACGGACAGGCCCCGCCCCCGGTGGCCGGCCCGCACGCCCGTCATCTCGTTGAACACGAACCCGGACGCGCGCCGGTCCGACGTCGCCGCCATCCCGACCCACCTCCCGCCGTCGAGGGCGAGCACGACGCCGCGCGGGTCGTAGGCGGGAACCTCGAAGCGGAGCCGGTGGTACTCGTCGTAGTCGTGGAAGGTGCCGCGGCCCGGGATGTCCGCCGAGCACTCCTTGTTGAGTTCGTACAAGGCGCGGCGGTGCTCCGGGGTGTCGCCGAGCTCCGAGAGCGTGGTCAGCCGGATGCCGGCCGTACGGCACTTGTCGACATACGGCTGGAAACGGCCCAGGTCGAAGTCGGTGACGTCCAGTCGGAGCCGAACCCAGCCGATCGTCATCGGAGCTTGGCCCCCACTCCGCAGTACATGGCCACTTCCTCCGGTTCCCCGGTGTCGTCGCCGGTGCTCTCCGGGCGCCAGCGCGTGCACGACACCACACCCGGTTCGAGGAGGTCCAGCCCGTCGAAGAAGCGGGTGACCGCCTCCGGGGTGCGCTGCTTCAGCCGAGGTGTGCCGTGCACGTTCCACCAGGCCGCCGCCGCGTCGACATCCGCCCACCCCGGCCCCGTGATCGTGTGGGACAGCACCAGATGGCTGCCCGCGGGCAGGGCGTCCATCAGCCGGCGCACGATGCCGTACGGGTCCTCGTCGTCGCCGACGAACGCCATCACGTCGAGCAGCATCAGCGCGACCGGCCGGCTCAGGTCCAGGGTCCGCGCGGTGTGTTCGAGGACCGAGTCGACATGGCGCACGTCCTCGTCGATGTGGTCCGTGCGGCCCTCGGGCGAACTGGTCAGCAGGGCACGGGCGTGCACCAGGACCAGCGGGTCGTTGTCGACGTAGACGACCCGCGCGTCCGGCGCGATCCGCTGGGCGACCTCATGGGTGTTGTCCGCGGTCGGCAGCCCCGCGCCGATGTCCAGGAACTGCCGGATGCCCACGTCGGCGGCGAGATGGCGTACGGCCCGGCCCAGGAACTGCCGGTCGGCGCGGGCGTAGTCGTGGATGCTCGGGTGCATCCGGCTGATCTCGTCCCCGGCTTTCCGGTCGACCTCGTAGTAGTCCCTGCCGCCGAGCCAGTAGTTCCAGATCCGCGCCGCGACCGGCCGGGTGGTGACGATGCGGCTGTTCAGCGAGGAGGAGGGGAAGTCATCCGAGGCTGCCGGGTTGTCCGTCACGGCATCAGCTCCTGGATCTTCTGTGGCGTAAGCAGAGTCAACGGGCAATGTAGACCCGTTGGTTGGCCTTTGCCGAGTCTTCTGCGATCTTCACCTCGACCGGATGCCGTACCCGTCCCGAGCCCTCGGTTTTTTGATCGTCGCGACCCCTCTACCAATCAGTAACTCTCGGGTAGTCTCCCGGCCACTGATGGGCATGACCATGACGAGTGCGGCGACGGTTCGAACGACCTCGCCGCTTTCACATGCGAAGGGGACGAACATGACAGCTAGCGGTGTGGGACGCCGCGTCACGACGGTCGCCGCGGTGGCCGTCCTGGGTCTGGGCGGTTCGCTAACCGCCGCGGTGCCGGCGGCAGCCGCCCCGAGCCGGGCGGTGGTGAGCGCGGCCGCGGCCGCCGAGGTCGACTACGCCACCTGGCAGAAGGATGTGAAGGCCGTCGTCGACACGGCGACGCCCTATGTGCAGCAGCGCACCACGAACACGTCCGGGCGCAAGCTCGCCATCGTCTTCGACATCGACAACACGACGCTGGAGACGCACTACACGCCCTGGTACAAGCTGCCCACGCCGGCGCTGAAGCCCTCCCTCCAGCTGGCCCAGTACGCCAAGTCCCGCGGCGTCTCCGTCTTCTTCGTCACCGCCCGCCCGGGAATCATCGAGAGCATCACCGAGTGGAACCTGAAGTCCGTCGGCTACCCCGTCGACGGCCTCTACGTCCGTGACCTGCCCGATCTGTTCGCCGAGGTCTCCGCCTACAAGACCGCCTCCCGCGCGGACATCGAGTCGGACGGCTACACGATCATCGCCAACGTCGGCAACAACACCACCGACCTCGTCGGCGGCCACGCCGAGCGCACCTTCAAGCTCCCGGACTACGACGGCCTGCTCGACTGACGCCGCCCCACCCTCGCGAGCCGCTCACCGCGCTGCGGCCGCCGGTCCGACCGGCGGCCGTACACCTAGACTCCGCCCATGGCCGACACCACACTCGACGCGCTCGGCGCGGGCAAGTACCTGCTGATCACCACCTACCGCAAGAACGGCACCGCCGTCCCCACCCCGGTGTGGGTGGTGCGGGACGGCGACGCGCTCGGCGTCTGGACGGTCGCCGACTCCTGGAAGGTCAAGCGGATCCGCAACCGCGCCGATGTCGTCGTCGGCCCCTGCGACGTCCGCGGCAACTCCACCGGGGAATCCGTCCCCGCCCGCGCCGAGATCCTCGACGCGGCCGGCTCCGCCGCCTACCGCCGGCTCATCGCCCGCAAGTACGGCATCCTCGGCCGCCTCACCCTCCTGGGCAGCCGGCTCCGCCGGGGCGCGGACGGCACCCTCGGCATCCGCGTCACCTTGACGCCTGACGCCTGACGCCTGTTGCGTGACGCCTGACGGGTGGCGCGTGACGCGTGACGCCTGACGGGTGGCGCGTGACGCGTGACGCCTGACGGGTGGCGCGTGACGCCGGACGGGTCAGGATCGGTCGCCGGCGAGGCCCGTCCGCCAGGCCCACGCGGCGATCTCGACGCGGTTCCGGGCGGCGAGCTTCAGCTGGATGCTGCCGAGATGGGTCTTGACCGTGGAGAGGGACACGAACATCGACGCGGCGATCTCGGCGTTCGTGTGCCCGAGCGCCACCAGCTTGACGACGTCCAGCTCGCGGTCGGTCAACGGCTCCCGGGCGCGTGGCGCCTCGGCCCCGGCGGCACGCTCCGTCTCCGCCGTGACGTGCTTCAGCAGACGCACCGTCACCGACGGCGACACCAGCGAGTCGCCCACCGCTGCCGCCCGCACGGCCTCCGCCAGCAGCGTCGGCCCCGAGTCCTTGAGCAGGAACCCGGAGGCGCCCGCGCGCAGCGCCTGGTACACGTACTCGTCGAGGTCGAACGTGGTCAGCACCAGCACCTTGGCGCCACCGTCGGCCGCCACGATCTCCCGTGTGGCCTCGATGCCGTTCATCTCCGGCATGCGGATGTCCATCAGGACGACGTCCGGGGACAGCTCCCGGACACGGTAGACGGCATCCCGGCCGTTGACCGCCTCGCCGACCACCTCGATGTCCGGCATCGCGCCGAGCAGTACCGAGAAGCCCTCGCGGACCATCATCTGGTCGTCGGCGATCAGCACACGGATCGTCATGCGTCGTCCTCGCTCGCACTGGCCACCGGCAGGAACACCGTCACCTCGTAGCCTCCGTCCTCCGTCTCACCCGTGGTCATCTCGCCGTTCAGCATCGTGACGCGCTCCCGCATGCCGGTGATGCCGTGGCCGGCACCGTGGGTGGACTTCACCAGGGTCACCTCCGGGGAGGGGCCGTTGACTATGCGCAGGCCCAGCCCGCCCAGGACGTAGCCGATCTCCACGCGGGCCGTCGCGCCGGGCGCGTGCCGCAGGGTGTTGCTGAGGGCCTCTTGGACTATTCGGTACGCCGACAGCTCCACGCCCTGCGGGAGTTCCCGCACCGCTCCGGTGACGGCCTTCTCGACGCTCAGGCCGGCCTCCCGCACATTGGCGAGCAGGCTGTCGAGGTCGGCGAGGGTGGGCTGCGGGGCGTCCGGGGCCTCGTAGTCCTCGGCGCGGACGACGCCGAGGACGCGGCGCAGTTCGGTGAGGGCCGCCACCGCGTTCTCCCGGATCGTGGCGAACGCCTGCTCCAGCTCGGGTGGCGGGTTCTCCACGCGGTAGGGCGCGGCCTCGGCCTGGATGGCCACCACCGACATGTGGTGGGCGACCACGTCGTGCAGCTCGCGGGCGATCGTCGTGCGCTCCTCCAGGAGGGTCCGCTTGGAGCGCTCGTGCTCGGTCACCGTCTGCTGGGCGGTGACCTCCCGCTGGGCCGTGCGCCGTATCTGCCAGACGGAGACGGACAGGAGGACGAAGGCCGCGACGGTCAGCATCGGCCCGGTGTTGGCGCTGTAGTAGCCGTAGTTCAGGTAGCGGGAGGAGAAGAACGTCTCGGCGAACAGGCTGTAGAGCGCGGTGATGCCCCACATCCACGCGGCGATCCGGGGCCTGGTGCGCAGGGCGACGACCGTGAGGACGATGACGTGGGTCACGAAGGCGCCGGGGATCCACGGCCAGTCGTCGAAGTCGCTGCCGATCATGGTGCCGATCAGGGTGGCGGCCATGGAGGCCCAGAAGGCGCCGACGGGCCTGACGAGCGTCAGCAGGACCGCCGTCAGGGAGAGGACGCCCGTGATCAGCTGGGGGAGATCACTGCCTCCGTTGCCCTCCATCGAGGCGTACATCGCTATCAGGGCACCGAAGATCACCGCCGCGTGCGGGGCCCAGACGGCGCGCTCGCGGAGCCGCAGGGGCAGCTGCCGGACGACCGGTCCGTCCCCGCGCATGCGGGACAGCGGTTGGTACGCGAAGGCGTTGTGGAACATGTCCTGCCACAACCCGTTCAGAGCGTTGACGGCGAGTCTGAACTCCGGGCTGCGGTCCTTGGCACCGCGTCGCGGTGGTGTGGGCTGGGTGTGAGTCGTCTCGGTCACGTTGAAAACGGTAGGCGGGGGGCGGGGTCGCCGTCGTCACCAGTGAGGAGGGTCTGTCCGGGTCCGTCTCAGGTACTACGGGTCGCGCGTACGGACCCGGCACCGGGTCGGCCCGCGCCTCAGTAGCCCGTGGGCCGGACCAGGCCGCACTCGTAGGCGAAGACCGCTGCCTGGGTGCGGTCGCGCAGGCCCAGTTTCACCAGGATGCGGCCCACGTGGGTCTTCACGGTCTGCTCGGCGACGACGAGGCGCTGGGCGATCTCCGCGTTGGACAGGCCCTGGGCGATCAGGGACAGCACTTCCGTCTCCCGTTCGGTCAGGTCGCCGACGCGGTCCTTCAGAGGGGCGCGGGGTGGCGTGCCGAGGCGGGAGAACTCGGCGATGAGTCTGCGGGTGATGCCGGGCGCGAGCAGGGCGTCGCCCGCCGCCACGACCCGGACCGCTTCGGCGAGCTGGTCCGCCGAGGCGTCCTTGAGGAGGAACCCGGAGGCTCCCGCGCGCAGGGCCTCGTAGACGTACTCGTCGAGGTCGAAGGTCGTGAGCACGAGGACCTTGATGTGCGGGTTCTCTGTGGTGATGCGGCGGGTGGCCTCGATACCGCCGAGCTCGGGCATGCGGATGTCCATCAGGACGACCTGCGGGGCGAGGTCGGCGACCTTGTCGATGGCGTCGAGGCCGTGCACCGCCTGGCCGACGACGTCGATGTCGGGCTGGGTGTTGAGCAGCACCGAGAAGCCCTGCCGGACCATCTGCTGGTCATCGGCGATCAGTACGCGGATGGTGCTGCTCGTCATGGAGTGCGTTCTCCTGTCGTGTCCGCGCGGGCCGAGGGGCCGCGGGGCGTGGGCGGTCGCTGGTCGGGTTTGGGGTCGGGGGCCGTGGTGTCGTTGCCGGGGCCGCCGTCCCTCGGGAGGAAGGCGACGACCGCGAAGCCGCCGTGGGAGGTCTCGGCCGCCATGAGGGTGCCGCCGAGCATGGCGGCTCGCTCGCGCATGCCCAGCAGACCGTGGCCGGCGCCGGGGGACGGCGGGGCCGGCCGCTGGGGCCGGGAGTTGATCACCCGGACCTGCAGACCGCGCGGGAAGTGGGTGAGTTCCACCCGCACGGTGGAGCCGGGCGCGTGCCGCAGGGCGTTGCTGAGCGCCTCCTGGACTATCCGGTACGCCGACAGTTCCACGCCCGGCGGCAGGGGACGCGGCTCGCCCTCGATCTCCACGGTGACCGCCAGTCCTGCCGCGCGGGTGTTCTCCACCAGGGCGTCGAGACGGGCCAGCGTCGGCTGCGGGGTGTGCGGGGCGGTCCCTTCGGCGGCGGCCGCTATGCCATGCGGGTCGTCGGGGTTCGACGGGTGCTCCGAGCGCAGGACCCCGAGGACGCGGCGGAGTTCGGTGAGGGCCTCCAGGGCGTTCTGACGGATGCCGTGGAGGTTCTCCTTCAGCTCCTCGGACGGGTTCTCCACCAGGTGGGGGGCGACCTGAGCCTGGATGGAGATCACCGACATGTGGTGGGCGACGACGTCGTGGAGTTCGCGGGCGATACGGCTGCGCTCTTCGAGGAGGGTACGGCGGGCGCGCTCCTCTGCGGTGATACCGGCCTGTTCGACGAGTTGGGTACGGGCTTCGCGGCGGCCCCGCATGGTGCTGCCGAGCAGGACGACGCCAAGGAACAGGACGAGGGCGAGGGGGCTCGTCGACGAGTAGTGGGAGGCGCCGATGAGGCCCTCGATGACGAAGGTGAGCAGCGCGGTCAACGCCAGCACCTCGACGGCCACCCGGGTGGGCAGCCGCAGGGCGAGCAGGAAGAGGATCACGGCGTGCGCGATGAGGCCGGGCGGACTCCACGGCCAGGGGACGTCGCTGACGGTCGCGGGAGAGGGCAACGGGAACCCGAACTCCGTTTGCTGAGTGAGCAGCTGAGCCCGTACGACCAGGGCCACGACGACGGTGACCGCCGTCGACGCCCACCACGCCGGGACCGGCCACCACAGGGCCAGCACCACCGCCGCGGCCTGCACACCCGCGCACAACAGGGCGTAGTACGAGCCCAGTTCGTAGCCGTCGCCCATCTGATCGACATTGCCGAGCAGGTCGACGAACGCGATCAGGACGACGATGCCGTGCGGGAGCCAGCGCAGCCAGACGGACGGCGGCAGCGGATGGGAATCGCTGTTCAGCAGGTCCGCGCGCAACACCCGCAGCCCTGTGGTCAGTCGCTTCTCCACGGCACTCATCCGCGACAGCCTAGGCATGCCGCACCGCTTCGGCCCGCGGATTCTCCGGGAGGCGGGGATGCGCAGTGCTCGGGCGAGGCGGTGATGTGCGTTGCGGGGCGGCCTTCGACAGTGCGGTGAACGCTGTTCCCGGGTTCCGCCGTATGCGGCGGGCTGCTCGCGGGGGCTTGCTCTCATGGATGTGGAACGCGGCCCAGCAGAGCAGCAGGGCCAGGGCGAACACCGGGAGCCAGGCCAGACGGGCCGCTATCCAGGCCGGGTTGTCGGGGAGCGTGTGGAGGCCGTGGAGGTGGCCTGCCGTCAGGGCCGTGGCGGTGGTGGCCATCAGGGCGGTCTGGTGCCAGAGGAACACCGTCATCGCCGACAGGTTGATCAGGGCCACCGCCGCCCAGGCCGTCGGGCGTCGCCTCAGGGTCCGGCGGAGCGGGCCGCGCAGCAGCAGGGCCAGACCGCACTGGGCCAGACCGAAGGTGACGGCCGCCAGGGTCGGCGGGTTCAGGTTGGAGACCTGGGCGCCGGGCACACCGACCATCGACGCCGGGTAGCCGGCCCAGGTGATCAGGGCCGCCGTCGCCGCCGTACCGGACAGCAGGAGTGTCCAGCCCGCGCGGCGGCGGTCCAGTTCGCCTCTCGTCCAGGCCGCGCCCACCGTGTAGGGGACCAGCCAGCCGGCGGCCAGGTTGAGCCAGCCCAGCGATTGCGGGGCGCCCAGGCCGAAGCGGGCCAGGTCCACGTGGAGGACCACGGCCAGGGGCCATACCGGGTTGAGGCGGAGCACCAGCGGGGTCGCCGCCGTCAGGGCCGCGAAGACCAGGAGGAACCACATCGGGGACAGGGCCAGTTTGAGGAGGGTGTGGATCGTGTCGAGGTCCGTGCCGGTGGCCAGGAGGCCGAGCGCCACCACGGTCCAGAGGGTGAGGACCGCCGCGACCGGGGTGAACAGACGGCTCAGTCGGGCGTGCAACCACTGGGGATACGTCGTGCCGCGGGATCGGGCCGAGGTGTAGCTCCTCGTCGCCACGTGGCCGCCCACCAGGAAGAAGACGGCGAGGGTCTGGAAGACCCAGGAGATGGGGGCCAGCCACGGCATGTGCTGGAGGGGGCTGGTGGTGCGAAGGGTGCCGTCCCCGGCCGGGACGAGGGCTGTGACCAGCCAGTGGCCGAGGATTATCCCGAGGATGGCGAGGGCTCGTAGGGCGTCCACCGCGCGGTCCCGCGTGGGCGGGGTCGCGACGTGCAGATGGTGGGCTGCTTGACGAAGGCGGCCTATGGGGGTGGGGCGGTGAACTGATGCCGGGCGTGGTCGTCGTGCGGCCGGTCCTTGTGCGGGCCGCGCTCTACCGGCGGCCGTCGGCTCTGCTCCAGCTTCCGCCCCCACTCTGGCTTCCGCCACCACTCCGACTTCCGGCTTCTCCTTCACTTCCCCGCCGGCTTTGACGAGTTCGGTAGCCGACCGCGTGGCCGTTTCACGCATGCGTTACCTCCTGAGGGGTGCCGAGGGTTATGTGCGCGAGGTTGTCGAGGGCGATGGAGCCGGGGGCGAAGTAGCCGCTGTGGGTGGCGTCGCCCGCGGCGAAGACATGGGCACCGAAGGCGGGGGACGTCGGGTCGGTGCCGAAGCCGACGGTCGTGCCGAAGACGTCG
>NZ_LIQX01000388.1 GCF_001418475.1 Streptomyces ossamyceticus
AGATGTGTATAAGAGCCGGCCCCCGCACCCCCAACACGCCTACGCCGCCGCCCTGTTCGAGACCTCCGTGACGCCGGGGCCCTCTTGTTGCGCGGGAGTCGAACATGTAGACCACCTGTGGTCGACACCCGCTCACCGGCCGTCAAGGATCCCCCACTCCAGGAGGTAGTGTGCGTCCGTCCCGACCCGGTCCGAGATCCACGCTGTTCAGTGCCGCCGTCGTCGCCGTCACCGCAGCGGCGCTGCTCGTCGCCCCGTATCCCGCGGGCGCCGATCCCCGGCCGACGGTCCGCGAGGGCGACCCGCTCCCCCGGGGCGCGTCCGACGCCCCCGCGAGCGCGGCCCACCGGGCCCTCACCGCACCCGAGGCCGATCTGGCGGACGACGCCGGGCGCACCGTCCGCGGCTACCCCCGCGAGCAGGTCCTCGCCCCGGACCCGGAGAACCCCGCCGACAAGTCCATCAAGCTGGGCCTCACCCCGTACCACGCCATCGCCCCGAAGCTGAATGCCCTCCAGGCGCTCGGCGACCGGGTGAGCGTCGAGATCGCCGGGCGCTCGGCCGGCGGCCACCGCCTCTACCTGGTCACCGTGACCGCCCCGGAGACCGCACGGCAGGCCCGCGCCCAGGCCCGGATGCGCGAGCGCATCGAGAACGCGCCCCGACTCGCGGCCAAGGACCGGACCCTCAAGAAGACGTACAAGACGCCCGTCTTCTTCAACAACAACATCCACGGCAACGAGTGGGAGGGCACCGACGCGGCCCTGCGGCTCGTCGAGCGTCTCGCGAAGGCGAAGGACCCACGGACGAAGGACCTGCTGGCCCACAGCCGGCTGTACTTCAACATCACGGCGAACCCGGACGGCCGGATCGCCGGCACCCGGACCAACGCGAGCGGCTTCGACATGAACCGCGACTTCGTGACCGCCTCGCAGCCCGAGGTGCGCGCGATGCGGCGGATCCAGATCGGCAAGCAGCCGGCCGTCATGCTCGACCTGCACGGGTACGTCAACGGCACCCTCATCGAGCCGACCACTCCCCCGCACGGCGAGAACTACGAGTACGACCTCTTCCTGAAGAACACCTACGCCAACGCCCTGCGCATGGAGGCCGCCGTCAACGGCCTCGGCTACACCCACGACAAGGACGGCGTGGACCCCGCCCAGATCCCCTTCCGCGACTCGGAGGAGGGCTGGGACGACTGGCCGCCGGTGTTCACCCCGCAGTACGCGGCCTTCCACGGGACGGTCGCCGCCCACACCGTGGAGATCCCGCTCCAGGTCAACAACGCGGCGTACGAGTCGCTGCCGGTGGCCGAGCTGCGCCGCCGGTCCGCGATCAACGTGGACGTGGCGGGCGCGGCCATGGAGGCCACCCTCGGCTTCGTGCGGGAGAAGCGGTCCTCGCTCCTCGCCGACCAGATCGAGGTGTTCCGCCGCGGTGCCGCGGGCGCCGCCCAGGTGCCGGTGTCCGAGGAGACCGTGCCCGGTGTGCCCGGCATCGGCCCGGAGGACGTGTACACGGCCGAGTTCCCCCGCGCGTACGTCGTTCCGGCGGGCCGTACCCAGCGTTCCACGACGGCCGCCGCGCGCCTCGTCGACCATCTGATCGCCAACGACATACGCGTCACCCGCGCGACGGCCGGCTTCCGGCTCGGCGGGCGGGCGTACCCGAAGGGGTCGTACGTCGTGGACATGCGCCAGGCCAAGCGTGGGCTGGCCAACGCGCTGCTGGCGGACGGGCGGGACATCAGCGACAAGGTGTCGGTGATGTACGACATCTCCGGCTGGAGCCTCGGCCGGCTGTGGGGCGCGACCGTCGTGGCGGCGGAGAGCGGCCGGGTGTCGGCGCTGCCCGTGCGCCCGGTGCGGTCCGCGGCCCCCGTCGGCCGGGTGGCGCCGCGCGGGACGCTCCGGCTGCGTCTCGACTCCCCGCAGGAGATCGCCGCCCTCAACTCCCTGCTGAGGGACGGCGTCCGGGTACGGCAGGCGGCCGACGGCAGCGCCCTCGTGCCGCCCTCGGCCCGCCGGAAGGCGGCGGCGCTCGCCCGCTCGCACGACGTGGTGTTCGCCTCGACGAGGGCGAGCGGCGGCACCGTGCTGCGGCCCGTCCGGGTCGCGGCGGCGGTCTCGGCGGGCGAGCTGTTCGCGCTGCGGGAGATGGGCTTCGACGTGGTCCCGGTGTCGACCGCGGTCCTCAACGCGGGCTTCGACTGGTCGCGGGCCGACGTGCTGTTCGTGTCGTCCGGTCTGTCGTACGCCGGGCTGAACGAGGCCGCGCGGACGGCGCTGACCGGCTTCCTCACCGACCACGGCCTCGTCGGCGGGGGCGCGGCCGGTGCCGCGCTGAGCAGTGCCACCGGACTGCTGAAGGCTACGGCGGTCGAGGGCAACGGGGACGCCAACGGCGTGGTGCGCGTGGTGAACGCGGGCGGACCGGTCACGGGCGGCGCCCCCGACCACGGCTTCGTCTACGCGCCCGTCTGGTTCACCGGCCTCGGCGAAGGGGTCACCGTCGAGCAGTCGTACGGCACGGGTGACCCGCTGGTGTCCGGGCACTGGCGGCCCCAGGACGACGGGACCGGGGGCCCGGCAGCGGCGGCGGGGCAGGCGTCCGTGGTCCGCGGCCCGCACGCGGTCCTCTTCGGGACCGAGCCGCTGTTCCGCGCCCACCCGAAGGGGGAATTCCCGCAGGTGGGACGGGCGTTGCTGACGGTGTCCTGAGGGCACCCCCGAGATCACTCGACCGTCGTCGGCGGTCGGCGGCCGAGCAAGGAGAGCACGTATGACCGAGGCGAACCGGACGGTCACCGTCCATGGCACGGTGGCTGCCGGATTCGAGGAGGTGCGGGAGCGCTTCACCGCGTTCGTGGCGGGCGAACGCCCCGACTACGAGGGCCAGTTGTGTGCCCATGTGCGGGGGCGGCGGGTCGTGGACCTGTGGGTCGGCCCCGACGGGGAGGCGTCCGCGGACGCGCTGCACGGCGTGTTCTCCTCCACCAAGGGGGCCGCCCATCTCGTGGTCGCGCTCCTCGTCCAGGACGGCGTCCTCGACCTGGACCGTGAAGTCGCGCACTACTGGCCGGAGTTCGCGGCCGAGGGCAAGGGAGCGGTGACGCTGCGGGAGCTGCTGGCGCACCGGGCGGGCCTCCTCGGCCCGGACGCCGGGTTCACGGCCGAGGAGCTGGCCGACGACCGGGTCATCGCCGAACGCCTCGCCGGGCAGCGCCCGTTCTGGCGTCCCGGCGCGGCCTTCGGCTACCACGCGCTCGTCATCGGCGCGCTGACGGGAGAGGTCGTGCGCCGCGCCACGGGGCGTTCGCTCCAGGAGGTGTACGAGGAGCGGATCCGCGCCCCGTACGAGCTGGACTTCCATCTGGGGCTGCCGGCCGGTGACGAGCCGCGCTTCCGCTCCGTCCAGCCGATGCTGCCGACGCCCGCCCAGCAGGCGGAGCTGGACGCGATGGAGCAGGGCCCGCACACGCTGGCGGCGATCGCCTTCAACACGCACATCCCGGGCGCCGACGACCTGACCTCCTTCCCCAACTCCCGTCTCGTGCGGGAGAAGGGCCAGTCGTCGGCGGGCGGCACGGCGTCGGCCCGCGGTCTCGCCGGGATGTACGCGGCGGCCGTCGACGGGCTGAACGGCCGTCCGCCGCTGCTGAAGCCGGACACGGTCGCCGAGTTCGGCCAGATCCACTCCGTCGGCCAGGACCTGGTGGCCCGCGCCCACAAGGCGTTCGGGCTCGGCTTCCAGGCGACCGCCGAGAACGCCTACCCGTTCCTCGGCGCCGGGGCCTTCGGGCACAGCGGCGCCGGTGGCTCCCAGGCCTTCGCCGACCCCCGCAGCGGCCTCGCCTACGGCTACACCCGCCGCCGCATGGCCTACCCGGGCGGGGCGGCGCCGGAGAACGTGGGTCTGGTGCGGGCGGCCCACGCGGCGGCCCTGAAGGTCTGACCCGAGCGGCCGCGACCGGGCGGCCACGACCGAGCGGCCGAAAACCGAGCCACCGAACGCGACCGGAGCGGGTCACGGGGGAGCCCACTCCCGGTGGCGGGATCACGTGGGTCGCCCCCTGGGTGGCCCTCGATGCGGTCGCGAGGTGAACGGCCGCCGTGCTCGAAGGAACGTCCGCATCTCGCGACGGAGTTCCTGCGGTGTACAACCTTCACTCGCAGTGGTCCGTCTCCGGTTGCGTCACACACGTTCCGCACAGGAGGCACAGTGCCCCGCCGCACTCTCACCGCCGCGATCGCCGTCGCCGCGCTCGCGACCCCCTTCGCGCTCTTCGCCACCTCCAGCACGGCGTCGGCCGCGCCCGTGCCGCCGCGCACGCCGATGACCGACTTCGACCACGACGGGCACGCCGACCTCGCGGTCGCGGCGCCCTTCGGCACCGTCGGCGGTGTGGAGAAGGCCGGTTACGTCTCGGTCGTGTACGGCACCGCCTCAGGGCCCGGAACCGCGCGCCACCAGATGATCAGCCGGGCCACTCCCGGCGTCCCCGGCGACCTCGCGGGCACCTTCGCCTTCGGCGTCCAGACGCTCCCCGGTGATCTCGACGGCGACTCGTACACCGACCTGCTCGTGGCGAGCGGCGGCGACGGCGGTGAGCCGACCGTGCTCTGGGGCTCCAAGGACGGCCTCACCGGCCAGAACACCGTTCTGCCGTACCAGTACTCCGAGTTCGCCCTCGGTGACTTCAACGGCGACGGCAAGCGCGACCTCGTCGTGAACTCCGACCCGAGCGACGACCCGGACGTCTCCGGGATGACGATCCACTACGGCCCGTTCACCCGCGACGGCAGGACGCGCACCCAGGACAGCATCACCACGGACGACGGTCCCTCCGGTCTGCGCTCCTTCATCACCGGTGACCTCACGGGCGATGGTGTCGACGACATCGTCACCACGCACGGCTTCGAGGAGATGCAGCACGAGGCCCGCTTCTGGAGGGGGTCGAGGACCGGCGTCGGCCACACCTCCAAGGCCCTCGGCACGGCGTACAGCGGTACCGTCGGCGATGTCGACGGCGACGGTTACGGCGACCTGATCACCCGCGACATCGGGTCCGTCACCGAGGTCATCGACTCCGCCCCGGGCAGCATCACCATCCAGTACGGCGGCTCCACCGGGCCGGGCGACACGCGCAAGAAGGTCATCACCCAGGCCACCGCGGGGGTTCCCGGGGCGAGCGAGGAGAACGACGCCTTCGGCGCGTCCCTCAGCGCCGGTGACGTGAACGGCGACGGCAGGGCGGAGGTCGCGGTCGGCGTCCCCGGCGAGAGCCTCGACGCCGCCACCGGTACCGGCGCGGTGATCCTGCTCAAGGGCGCGTCCAAGGCCGCCGGTGGCATGACCGGCAAGGGCGCGATCGCTTTCAACCAGTCCACCGCGGGCGTACCGGGCGTCTCCGAGTCGGGCGACGACTTCGGCCGCCAGGTGAGCCTCTCCGACCTGAACAGGGACGGCAGGGCGGACCTGACCGCGACAGCCCCCGGCGAGGACGGTGCCTTCGCCGACTCGGGCGCCCTGTGGAACCTCTACGGCTCCGCGAGCGGCCTGACCACGACGGGCGCCGGCACGCTCAGCCCCGTGAAGCTCGGTGCCCCCGAGAAGGACGCCGCGTTCGGCCACACGCTCGGCGGCTGACCGGTGGTCCGGCGCCAGGACGAGACCGGCCCGTGTCCTGACCGGCTCGTCCGGGCGGAGCGGAGCGTCGGTGCGTCCGCGCGGCGGCACGACCTCGGCCCGGTCAGGTGCGTCCTTGGTCGACGCGGATGATCAGGCCGAGGCCGTCCGCACGTCCCGCGCGTGCCCGGGTGAGCGGCCCACTTCGAGGGACGTTTCGACCTCGTCGGACGAACGGCAGGCTCAGAGCTTGACGATCATCTTGCCCGTGTTGTCGCCGCGCAGGACGCCGAGGAACGCCTCCAGGTTGTTCTCGATGCCCTCGACGACGGTCTCGCGGTACTTGAGGGCGCCCGAGGCGACCCAGGGGCCGACCTCCTGGACGAACTGCGACTGGAGGTCGTAGTGGTCGCCGACGAGGAAGCCCTGGATGCGGCCGCGGGTCTGGATGAGACGGGCGAGGTTCTTCGGGCCGGGGGCGGGCTCGGTGTTGTTGTAGACGGAGATCATGCCGCAGACGGCGATCCGGCCGTCGCGGTTGAGCTGCCCGATGGCGGCCTCCAGGTGGTCGCCGCCCACGTTGTCGAAGTAGACGTCGACGCCGTCGGGCGCCGCCTCGCGCAGCTGCTCGGCGACGGAGCCGTTCTTGTAGTTGAAGGCCGCGTCGAAGCCGTACTCCTCGACGAGCAGCTTGACCTTGTCGTCGGAGCCGGCCGAGCCGATGACGCGGGAGGCGCCCTTGAGCTTGGCGATCTGGCCGACCTGGCTGCCGACGGCACCGGCGGCGCCGGAGACGAAGACGGAGTCGCCCTCCTTGAAGGAGGCGGTGCGCAGCAGACCGGCGTAGGCGGTGAGGCCGGTCATGCCGAGGACACCGAGGTAGGTGGACAGGGGCGCGGCGTCGGGGTCGACCTTGACGGCCTGCTTGGCGTCGAAGGTGGCGTACTCGCGCCAGCCGCCGAAGTGCAGCACGTGGTCGCCGACGGCGATGCCGTCCGCGGCGGAGGCGACGACCTCGCCCACGGCGCCGCCCTGCATGGCCTTGCCCAGCTCGAAGGGGGCGACGTACGACTTGGCGGCGCTCATGCGGCCGCGCATGTACGGGTCCACGGAGAGGAACTTGTTCCTGACCAGGACCTCACCGGCGGCGGGCTGCCGGATCTCCGCCTCGACCAGGGCGAAGTCCTCGGACTTCGGCCAGCCGACGGGGCGGCTGAGCAGGTGCCATTCACGGCTGGTGGCGGGGAGGGCGGAGGTGTCGGACATGGGGGGCCTTCCTGCGGGTGCGTGCGGTGTACGGATCATCGGGGTCGTCCGTACATACCGTCCGGTTACTTCAGTACCTGAAACAACCATGCTCCTGAATATTTCATGCTGTCAAGTAAAGAGGTAGCCTGGAGAGCATGGCCACACAGAGGACGACCCCCCGCGCCGACCCCCTGACCGTCGAGGTCGTCGAACTCATCGGCACCGTCGTGGCCCGCTACCACGCGGAGTACGAGGACGCCGCGGCCGAGCACGCCCTCACCGGAGCGCAGGCCCGCCTTCTCGGGCTCCTTTCCCTCGAACCGCTCCCCATGCGTCAGCTGGCCCAGAAGTTGCGCTGCGAGCCGTCGAACGTGACCGGCATAGTGGACCGGCTGGAGGCCCGGGGCATGGTCGAGCGCCGCCCCGACCCCAAGGACCGCCGGGTGAAGCTGGCCGCCGCGACGGAGGAGGGCCGCCAGGTCGCCCGCGGCCTGCGCGAGTCCCTGAACTTCGCCCGGGAGCCACTGGCGGGCCTGTCGACGCAAGAACGAGAGTCCTTGCGGGACCTGCTGCGGCGCATGCTGGAGGCATAGCGCGCCAACGGCAGCGGCCCGGCGCACGGGGTTCGTGCGCCGGGCCGCTGCCGTTGGCGAGGACGGCTCTCGTCGGCGGTCAGGTCTGCTTGCGGGCCGTCATCGCGCGCTGGATCAGGATGAACGCGCACAGGAGGACACCCGTGGCGATCTTCGTCCACCAGGAGCTGAGGGTGCCCTCGAACTGGATGATGCTCTTGATGAGGCCCAGGACGAGGACGCCGAACAGCGTGCCGATGACATAGCCGGAGCCGCCGGTCAGCAGGGTGCCGCCGATGACGGTCGCGGCGATCGCGTCGAGTTCCATACCGACGGCGTGCAGCGGGTCACCGGACTGGATGTACAGCATGAACAGCAGGCCGGCCAGGGCCGAGCAGAAGCCGCTCACCGTGTACACGGCGATCTTGGTGCGGCCCTGCGGGAGACCCATCAGCATGGCCGACTGCTCGTTGCCGCCGATGGCGTACACACGGCGTCCGAAGCGGGTGTAGTGCAGCACGTAGAACGCGACGCCGATGACCACGAGGGCCGCGATCGCGCCGATCGACAGCTCCCCGAGGCCGAGCGACACCCGTGTCTGGGCCAGGCTGCTCACCGAGGAGTCGCTGATCGAGATCGACTCCTTGCTGATGACCAGGCACAGCCCGCGGAAGAGGAACAGCCCGGCGAGGGTCACGATGAACGGCTGGATCTCGAAGTTGTGGATCACGTAGCCCATCAGGAAGCCGCCGAACGCTCCGACGCCCAGGGCGAGGAGGACGGCGAGCGGCAGCGACACCCCCTGGCGCTCCACCAGCCAGGCCGTGAACATCGTCGTGAAGCCGATGACGGAGCCGATGGAGAGGTCGATGCCGCCGGACAGGATGACGAACGTCGCGCCGACGGCGGCCACCAGCAGATAGCCGTTGTCGATGAACAGGTTGAGGAAGACCTGCGGTTCACCGAAGCCGTAGTTCTGGTAGCGGCTCAGACCCGCGATGTACATCGCGAGGAAGAGCGTGGCGGTCACCAGGACCGGCAGCCTCCGGTCGCCCAGCAGCGTGGTGAGCTTGGACGGCGGCGTCGTACGGCTGTCCGGGGCCGTCGGGGTCTGGGTGGTCGCGCTCATCACGACACCTCCATCTTGGGGGCGGCCTCGGCGGTCGTGACGGTCTTCGCCGGCTCGGCGGCGGCGCTGCCGCCGCTCGTCGCACCGGACTTGGGCCCGAACTTGGCGCCGAAGACCTTCGCGCGGAACTTCGGGGACTGGAGCAGGCAGACGACGATGACGACGGCGGCCTTGAAGACCAGGTTCGTCTGGGTCGGGACGCCGATGGTGTAGATCGTGGTCGTGAGGGTCTGGATGACCAGGGCGCCGATCACCGTGCCACCGATGGAGAACCGGCCGCCCAGCAGCGACGTACCGCCGATGACGACGGCGAGGATGGCGTCCAGCTCGATCCACAGGCCCGCGTTGTTGCCGTCCGCGGCCGAGGTGTTGGAGCTGATCATCAGGCCGGCGATACCCGCGCACAGGGCGCAGAAGACATACACCATGATCTTGATGCGGCGGGAGCGGATGCCGACCAGGCGGCTGGCCTCGGCGTTGCCGCCGACGGACTCGACGAGCAGGCCGAGAGCGGTGCGGCGGGTCAACGCGACCGTGACGGCGACGACCACCGCCACCACGAAGATGGAGAACGGCAGGGTCAGCCAGTAGCCGCCGCCGATCAGCTTGTACGGCTCGCTGTTGATGGTGATGATCTGGCCGTCGGTGATCAGCTGGGCGACACCGCGACCGGCGACCATGATGATCAGCGTGGCGATGATGGGCTGGATGCCCATCCGGGCGACCAGGAAGCCGTTCCACAGACCGCAGACCACCGCCGCGACGAGGCCGACACCCATGGCCAGGAACACCCCGGACAGCGCGTTCTGGTCGGCCTGGTCACTGATGTACGAGCAGGTCAGGGCGCCGGTGATGGCGACGACCGCGCCCACGGAGAGGTCGATGCCGCCGGTGGCGATGACCAGGGTCATACCGACCGCCACCAGGATCAGCGGCGAGCCGAACAGCACGATCGAGACGAGGCTCCCGTAGAGGTGGCCGTCCGTCATCTTGATCGAGAAGAAGTCGGGGGTGAAGGGCACGTTGACGAGCAGCAGGGCTACCAGGACCGCGACCGGCCAGAACAGGTGGTGGTGCGTCAGCGCCCGCCAGCGGGACGTCGTGGCTGCGGATGGGGTGCTCACTGGTGTTCTCCGCTCGCGATGGTCTCCAGGATCCTGCTGGGGGTGATCTCCGGCCCGTTGGTCAGGCGCGCCACCAGCTTGCGGTCGCGCAGCACGCCGATGGTGTGGCTGAGGCGGAGGACCTCCTCCAGCTCGGCCGCGATGTAGAGCACGGACATGCCGTCCTCGGAGAGGGACACCACGAGCTTCTGGATCTCCGCCTTGGCGCCGATGTCGATGCCGCGCGTGGGCTCGTCGAGGATCAGCAGCTTGGGCTGGGTGATCAGCCAGCGGGCGAGCAGCACCTTCTGCTGGTTGCCGCCGCTGAGCTGGCCGACGCGGGCCTCGGGGTTGGCGGGGCGGATGTCGAGGGCCTTGATGTACTTGGCCACGAGTTCGTCGCGCTGCGCGGCCGGGATGGGCCGGGTCCAGCCCCGGGCCGCCTGGAGGGCGAGGATGATGTTCTCCCGCACCGTCAGGTCCGGTACGAGGCCCTCGGCCTTGCGGTTCTCCGAGCAGAACGCGACCCCGGCGCCGATGGCGTCGTTGGGGGCGTTCATCGGGACCTGCTTGTCGTCCACGGTGACCTTGCCGCTGTCGGGCTGGTCGGCGCCGAACAGCAGCCGGGCGAGTTCGGTGCGGCCCGAGCCGAGCAGTCCGGCGAGGCCCACGACCTCGCCCTTCTTGATCTCCAGGTCGAAGGGGGCGATACCACCGGTGCGGCCGAGTCCCTCGGCGTGCAGCAGGGTCTCGCCGACGTCCGCGCGCAGCTGGTGCTCGTGGAGCTCCTCCAGCTTGTCCAGCTCCTTGCCGATCATGAGCTGGATGAGTCCGACCTGGTCGAGGTCGCTCACCATGTGCTCACCGACGAGGGTGCCGTTGCGCAGGACGGTCATACGGTCGCAGATCTCGTAGATCTGGTCGAGGAAGTGGGAGACGAAGAGGATCGCCACGCCGTCGTCCTTCAACCGCCGCATGAGGCGGAAGAGTTCGAGGACCTCGTCCCGGTCGAGGCTGGACGTCGGCTCGTCGAGGACGAGCACCTTGGTGCCCTGGCCCTCGCCGTCGCCGTCGCCGGTGCTCACCGACCGTACGATCGCGACCAGTTGCTGCACCGCCAGCGGGTACGCGGACAGCGGCGCGGTCACGTCGATGTCGAGGCCGAGCCGGTCGACGAGTTCCGCTGCCTCCTTGCGCATCCGCTTCCACTGGATGCGGCCGAAGCGGGTGGGCTCACGGCCGATGAAGATGTTCTCCGCCACCGACAGGTTGGGGCAGAGGTTGACCTCCTGGTAGACCGTGTTGATCCCGGCCTGCTGCGCCTGGAGGGGGCTGGCGAACCGTACGGACTTCCCGTCGAGGGTGATCGTGCCGCCGTCCAGGGAGTAGACGCCGGTGAGCACCTTGATCATGGTGGACTTGCCGGCGCCGTTCTCGCCCATCAGGGCGTGGATCTCGCCGGGGAAGAGCCGGAAGTCGACGCCCGACAGAGCCCGTACCCCCGGAAACTCCTTGACTATGCCCGTCATCTCCAGGACGGGCCGTGGCTCTGCCATGGCAGCGCTCCTCATTGGATTTCGTTCAGGCCCGCAGGGAGCCCCGGGGACCGAGGGGTCGGTCGGCCGGAGGCTCCCTGCCGGAAGGTGCGGGTCAGTACTTGCGGGTGGGGAGGGCGTCCTTGGCCTGGTCCTGCATGAAGTCGCTCTCCTTGGTCTTGATCCAGCGGTCGACCGTGCCGCCGTCCTTGACCGTCTGCACGACCTCCATCAGCTGGGGGCCGAGCAGCGGGTTGCACTCGACGATGGCGTTGATCTTGCCCTCGGACATGGCCACGAAGCCGTCCTTCACGCCGTCGACCGTGACGATCAGGATGTCCTTGCCGGGCTTCTTGCCGGCCGCCTCGATGGCCTGGATGGCACCGATGCCCATGTCGTCGTTGTGCGCGAACAGCACGTCGATGTCCGGGTTGGACTGCAGGAAGGCCGCCATGACCTGCTTGCCGCCGGCGCGGGTGAAGTCACCGGTCTGGCTGACGACGATCTTCCAGTCGTCCTTGTGCTCGGCGTCCATGACCTCCTTGAAGCCCTTGGCGCGCTCGATGGCGGGGGCGGCACCGGTGGTGCCCTCCAGCTGGGCGATCTTCACCTTGCCCTTGTGGCCGGCCTTCTCCAGGACCTTCTCCAGGATCTTGGCGGCGCGACGACCCTCGTCGGTGAAGTCGGAGCCGACCAGGGTCACGAAGAGGGACTCGTCCTTGGTCTCCACGGAGCGGTCGGTGAGGATCACCGGGATCTTCGCGGCCTTGGCCTCCTTGAGCACCGCGTCCCAACCGGTGACGACCACCGGCGAGAAGGCGATGACGTCGACCTTCTGCGCGATGTAGCTGCGGATCGCGGAGATCTGGTTCTCCTGCTTCTGCTGGGCGTCGGAGAACTTCAGGTTGTAACCCGCCTCCTTGGCCGCCGACTTGATCGAGTCGGTGTTGGCGCTGCGCCAGCCGCTCTCGGAGCCGACCTGGGAGAAGCCGAGGGTGATCTTCTTGTCGCCGCCGCCACCGGAGGAGGAACCGCCGGAGCCGCCGTCGTCCTTGGCGCAGGCCGTCAGACCCGTCGCTGCCGCTACGCCGACCGCCGCGGTGAGGAAGTTCCTTCTGTTGAGCATGTGTCTTCTCCTTTGAAGAGCCGGCCCGGGTGGACCTGCTGGTACTGGGTGGACCGGCCGCATGACGTCCAGCCTGTCGATCATCGTTCGAAATGTCGGCCGTACTGAGGGATGCTGAGGGATGGTGAGTTCGAGGTGGGGGGGCGCCGGGTCAGCCGGGAGCGGGGCCCGGCGGTGAGGCGTACGGGTAGGTACTGGCCCGGACGACTAGTTGGGGTTCGATGGCGATCCGGGTCGGGCCCGAGGGGGTCCGACCCTCGATCAGGTCCAGGAGCAGGGCGATGCTCCGTTGGCCCACCGCGGAGAAGTCCTGTCGGACCGTGGTGAGCGGTGGTGCGAAGAACTCCGACTCGGGGATGTCGTCGTAGCCGACGACCGCGACGTCCTGGGGGGTGCGTACCCCTGCTTCGCGCAGGGCCCGCAACACGCCCAGTGCCATCTGGTCGTTGGCCACGAAGACGGCGGTCAGACCGCGGCCCACCCAGCCGGCGAGTTCCTGGCCCGCACGGTAACCCGAGAGCGGGCTCCAGTCACCCCTCAGAGGCAACGGCGGTTCCACGCCTGCCTCTTCGAGTGTCGCCCGCCAGCCGGAGACCCGGTCGGCGGCCTCCTGCCAGTCCTCGGGTCCGGCGAGGTGCCAGACCGTGCGGTGGCCGGCGGCCAGCAGGTGACCGGTGGCGAGCCGGGCACCGAGGTACTGGTCGACGTTGGCGCTCGGGACCGTGGAGGCGGATCCCGTGCCCACGGCCACCACCGGGAAGGGGCGGCGGAGTTCGGCGAGGGCCTCGACCGCCGACCGCTGGGGGGCGATGGCGATCACACCCTCCACCCCGCCGTCGCTGAGGTGGTCCAGGGCCTCGGAGAGCGTCTCCACGGTCAGCTTGCGCAAACTGACCGTCGAGACCAGGTACCCCTCGGCCCGGGCCGCCTCCTCCAGCGCGAACAGGGTGCTGGCCGGTCCGTAGAGCGTGGTGTTGGAGGCCACCACACCCAGGGTCCGGGTGCGCCGGGTGGCCAGGGCCCGCGCGGAGGAGTTGCGACGGTAGCCCATCTCCTCGATCGCGCGCTGCACCCTGGCGCGGGTCTCGTCCCGCACGTTGGGGTGGTCCCCCAGGACCCGGGAGACGGTCTGGTGGGACACCCCCGCGAGGCGGGCGACGTCCGCCATGGTGGGCGGCCGGAGCGGTGAGTGTGTCACGGCCGCACCTCCTCGGCGGTCGTCGGCGGATAAGACCTCTGCTGCGGGCGGGGCGCTCCGCGTCGTCGGTCTCACGCCGGGGTTCCGGACGTTCCCATGGCACCGGCGGGGAAAGCGGGTTGGAGCACTGTTGGCACGACGCTCGTACCTCCTCGGGTGCCGTCGGGAACCGACTGGTGAATGCGGAGGTCATTGTGAGCGCTAACAATTCCTGCGGGTCAAGAGGGCTGCGTCAGGGAAGTCGTCACGGTTGAATAACGCGACCTCCCGCCGGTGTCGCGCCGGGGCCCTCAGCGGACGCTCGTCACACCCACGAAAAAGGCCCAGGTCCTGCGGTGTTGACACCACGACCCCCCACTTCCCCACCCCGTCTCCGGCCGCTCGGGGCCCTCGCTGTGGACAAGCGCCACGGGGGTGTTCGCGACACCATCGCGGAGCCCCTGAGGCCCGACACGGGGGCTCTCAAGGGCCGCTGCGGGCACCTGGGCCGAGGGGGCGCCGGCTGTCGTTGGGGGACGCTCACGCGGGCTTCGGGGCGGGTGCGCGGGGGCTTCGCGGCGACCCGTGAGGGCTTGGCGGCCGACCCGTGACGGCTTCGCGACGGACCCGAGGGAGCTTCGCGACGGACCCACGACGGCTTCGCGAGGGACCCACGACGGCTTCGCGGCAGACCCACGACGGCTTCAGGGTGGGCCCGAAGGGGCTTCGGCGTACGCGC
>NZ_LIQX01000389.1 GCF_001418475.1 Streptomyces ossamyceticus
GCCGGAGTTGCCCTGGCGGACGGTCGCGTACAGCGAGTAGACGTCGCGGCGGACCGTGCCCCGGTGGTAGATGTCGGGGCCGTTGGCCGTGATGCGACCGCGCACCCGCGCGGGGCGGACGTCGTACGCGCCGTTCTCCGGGTAGCCGGCGACGATCGCGTCGTCGCCGCTGACGGCGTCGTCGGCGGTGAACCGCAGCACCGGCGCGTTCAGGTCCGGCACGTCCAGGACGGCGATGTCGCGCTCCCAGTCGTAGAGGACGACCTTGGCGTCGTACTTGCGGCCCTCGCCCCCTATCTGGACGGTGGGTTCGTCGACTCCGCCGACCACGTGCGCGTTGGTCATCACGCGGCGCTCGTCGAAGACGAACCCGGTGCCTTCGAGGACCTTGCCGCAACTCTCGGCGGTGCCCATCACCTTGACGATGGACCGCTTGGCGCGCTGGGCGACCGGGCTGTTGGCGAGCGCGGGGTCGGGGGGCTGGACGTCGGTGATCTGTTCGTTGGCGAACGGGCTGAAGACCTGTGGGAAGCCGTTCTGCGCGAGGACCGAGGAGAAGTCCGCGAACCAGGTGTCCGCCTGGTTGGGCAGGGCCCGGGCCACGCCCTGGAGCACCTTGGAGTTGCGGACCTCCTTGCCGAGTGTGGGCAGCGTCGTGCCCGCGAGCGCGGAACCGATCAGCCAGGCGACCAGGAGCATCGCCACCACGTTGACGAGGGCGCCGCCGGTGGCGTCCAGGGCGCGGGCCGGGGACCAGGTGATGTACCGGCGCAGCTTGTTGCCGAGGTGGGTGGTGAGGGCCTGACCGACGGAGGCGCAGACGATCACGACGACCACCGCGACGACGGCGGCCGCCGTGCTGACCTCGGAATTGTCGGTCATCCAGTCCCAGATGACCGGGAGGGTGTAGACGGCGACGAGGCCGCCGCCGAGGAAACCGATCACCGACAGGATGCCGACGACGAAGCCCTGGCGGAAGCCGACGATCGCGAACCAGACGGCGGCGACCAGCAACAGGATGTCCAGCACGTTCACCGCTTCAAGCCTCGCCTCGTCACTTCGCGATCACTACAGGTCGGCCCGGAGTACGGCCCGCCGCACGGCGACCGGGGGACGGGACGCTCCCCACGAGACGCGGCACGGCAGACACCCTGTCATGAGCGCCAGTCGAGCGGGACCTGCTTCCCCCGGTCCCAGGGGCGCTCCCAGCCCGAGTAGTGCAGCAGGCGGTCGATCACACCTGCCGTGAAACCCCACACGAGTGCCGATTCGACCAGAAATGCCGGACCCCGGTGGCCGCTGGGGTGGACGGTGGTGGCGCGATGGGCGGGATCCGTGAGATCCGCCACGGGAACGGTGAAGACGCGTGCCGTCTCGTTGAGATCGACGACGCGGACCGGGCTCGGCTCGCGCCACCAGCCCAGCACGGGCGTCACGACGAAGCCGCTCACCGGGATGTACAGCTTCGGCAGCACGCCGAAGAGCTGGACGCCCCTCGGGTCGAGGCCGGTCTCCTCCTCGGCCTCGCGGAGCGCGGCCCGCAGCGGGCCGTCGGTCTGCGGGTCGCCGTCCTCGGGGTCGAGGGCGCCGCCCGGGAAGGACGGCTGCCCCGCGTGCGATCTGAGGGAACCGGCGCGCTCCATCAGCAGCAGCTCGGGGCCGCGGTCGCCCTCGCCGAACAGGATGAGGACCGCCGACTGCCGACCCGAGCCGTTCTCCGGCGGCAGGAAGCGGCTCAGTTGGAGCGGCTGGACGGTCTCGACGGCGCGGACGACCGGGTCCAGCCATGAGGGCAGGCCGGTTCTGTCGAGGCGCGGCTGCGGCACGCGGTGCCCGGACGCCGCGTGGCGCCCCGGATCCGTGTCCGTGTGCATACCGCCGTCCGTCCGGCTCGCGCGTGTCATAGCCACCCCCGTCGTTCTTCCCGTGCCAACGCCCGGAGGCCGACCGATCGTTCCGCTGCGGGCGAGAGTCCCTCGTGTGGGTGGCTCGGGCGCCCCGCGCGGTGACCGGCCCTTCCGGGTGGGCCGGGTGCTGTCTCTTATAC
>NZ_LIQX01000039.1 GCF_001418475.1 Streptomyces ossamyceticus
CCGTTGCCACCCCCGCCGTTGCCACCCCCGTCGTTGCCACGACCGCCGTTGCCACCGCTGGTGTCGACGTGTGGCGCGGATCCGGACCAATTGGTCACACTGTCGGCCTGATTGGCGCGAGGTGGCGGCTCAGTCGTCACCACCGGCGCCGGATGTGCCTCGGGAACCTGCGCAACGGGGCCGTCGGCCCCGCTGTCGTCGTACGCCCGGTCGTACAGCTCCTTGAAATGCTCGACGGTGTCGTCGGGACGGCGGCGCCCGCCGGACATCCTCGTCAACTCCTCGACGAGCAGCTCGACGACCCCCCACCGTGGGAGAAGCGGCTTGGTCAGGGCCTGGTGGATCGTCGTGTAACTCACGACGTCGTGCCCGCCCACCGCTTTCTGAAGGTCGCGGGAGGACGGCCATCCCGCGCGGCCGTGGAGCGCGTGGAGCGCCCGGTTCAACTCACGCAGAGGGCCGTCCGGCAGGTCGGGCGCCTTCCAACGCGGCATCGGGCGGCTCCCCCGCACTGTCAGAGATTGTCAGACGTCGGTCACGGCTCATGATGCGCCCCTCGGCACGTTCTGTCAGCGGGTGTGGAAGGTTGTGAGTGTTCATCAGGATTCGTTCACGCCCCGCCGACGCCGTCGAAGCTGATCAGCAGGACCAAGTCGGCCGTCGGGAGGACGGAATGGACCAGATCAGCACCCGCATGCTCGTCCTGCTGGGCGTGGGCGCCCTCACCATGTACGTCGCGTACCACCACCCCGGCCTGGGCGTGGCCATCGGGGTGGGGGTGATCGTGATGGCTCTCCTCCATGAGCTGCTCGCGAAGTAGCCATGACGGTGGCGCGAAACAGTGCTTCTGAAAATGATTGTCATCGTGCTACGGTCATGGCGCGTTCAACCTTTGACCACGCCTTTACTCGGAGTGTCCCGTGCGCGTCCCCGTCCGTCTTGTCCCCCTGACCGCGGTCACCGCGGCCTCCGCCCTGCTCACAGGCTGCTTCTCGTCGACGGGGGCCGACGGGGCCGACGGTGGCGAGGGCAAGCGGATCAGGGTCGCGCACATGCTGCCGCCCCGCTCGGGCCTGTCGCCGCTGTCCGACGACGCGTTCAAGCTGTCGCGCTGGTCGACCGCCGAGACCCTGGTGAAGCTGAACCCGGAGGGCGACGCGAAGCCCGCGCTCGCCACCGAGTGGAAGCGGTCGGGCAAGCGCTGGACGTTCACGATCCGGGAGGGCGTGACCTTCCACGACGGCACGAAGCTCACCGGTGACGCCGTCGTCAACTCCCTCACCCGCGCGGCCACCGCCTCCCCCAAGCCCCGCATCCTCGACGGCGTGGAGCTGACCGCGAAGGCCGACGGCGACACCGTCACCGTCACCACCGCCGTGGAGGACCCCCTGGTCCCCCAGCGCCTCAGCTCGCCGCAGCTGTCGATCCTCGCCGCGAAGGCGTACCGGGGGAAGACGGTGAACCCGGTCGGCGCGGGCACCGGCCCCTTCGAACTCACCAAGGTCGACGGCACCTCCTCCGCCGCCCTCGACCGCTACGACGACTACTGGGGCGACAAGGCCAAGGCACCCGGCATCGACGTGACGTTCGTACCGGACGGCACCGCCCGCGCCGCCGCCCTGCGCACCGGTGAGGCCGACATCGTCGAGGCGATCCCCGTCTCGCAGGCCGCCGTGCTCGACCCGGACCTGATCACCGAGGTCCCCATGCCGCGCACCAACACCCTTTACCTGAACACCGAGAAGGGCGTCTTCAAGGACGCCTCGCTGCGCGCCGCCGCCCGCGAGGCCGTCGACGCCGAGTCGATCGTCAAGGGTGTCTACGAGGGACGCGCCGACGTGGCCGAGGGGTTGCTGGGGCCCGCGCTGCCCTGGGCCGCCGAACTGCGGTCGGCGGTGAAGCGCACCAAGGCCGGTGACCCGTCCGGCAGGTCGATCACCATCGCCACCTTCACCGACCGCGCCGAACTGCCCGAGGTGGCCGCCACGCTCCAGCAGCAGCTCCAGAAGGCCGGGTTCAAGGTGAAGCTCGACGTCCGCGAGTACGCCAACATCGAATCCGACGCGCTGGCGGGCGCGTTCGACGCGTTCATCCTCTCCCGGGCGACCGTCCTCGACTCCGGCGACCCGGCCGCGTACCTCTACAGCGACTTCGCCTCCGAAGGCTCCTTCAACATCGCCCAGCTGGCGGACGACAAGGTCGACACCGCCCTGCGGAAGGCATCCGACACCGCCGCCGGCGACGCCCGCCGCAAGGCCGTCATCGAGGCCGAGACCGCCGTGCTCGGCACCGACGCCGCCGTGCCGATGCTCCACGAGCGCGTCATCCAGGGCGACGCGGCCGGTGTCGTGGGCGCGGCGCACGACCCGCGGGAACGCGAGCTGGTCACCACCGCCACCTACGTCAAGTGAGGCAGACCGTACGGAAGTCGGTCGGCCCCGCGGGGCTGACCCGCTTCGTGTGCCTGCTCGCCGTCCTGGCCGCCGTGGGCCTGCTGCCCTGGCTCTCCGGCAGGGACCCGGCGCTGACCGTGCTGCGCGCCCGGTCCGCCGAACAGGAGGCGACCCCCGAGGCGCTGGCCGCGATCCGCGAGGACCTGGGCCTGGACGCAGGCCCCCTGTCCCTGCTGGGCCGGTGGGCGTCCGGGCTGCTGCGCGGCGACCTCGGCACGTCCTGGGTGTCCGGCACCGAGGTGCTCCCCTCGGTGGTCTCCGGGCTCCAGGTCTCCCTCGGCCTCATGGGCGCCGCCTTCGCCGTCGCCGTGCTGCTGGCCGGCGCGCTGGTCGCCCCGGTGCTCCTGCGGGGCCGGGGGACAGCCGGCGCGTTCGCCGCGATGCTCGCCGCCGTCCCCGAGTTCCTGCTGGCCACGGTGGCGCTGCTGGTGTGCGGGGTGTGGCTGGGCCTGCTGCCGACCTCCGGCTGGGCGGGCCCCGAGTACCTGGTCCTGCCCGCGATCGCCCTCGGCGTCCCGGCGGGCGGTCTGCTCGGCCGGCTGGTCGCGGACGCGCTGCCCCCCGTGCTCGACGAACGCTGGGTGGAGCTGTGGCGGGGCGCGGGCGTCAGCCGGGCGCGGGTCTCGGCGGCGGCGCTGCGGCGCGTCCTGCCGCCCCTGGTCCCCCAGTTCGGCATGGTCGCCGTCGGTCTGACCGGCGGCGCGGTCGCCGTGGAGACGGTGTTCGCGGTGCCCGGCATCGGCCGTACGGCCCTCGGCGCGGCCAAGTCCCAGGATCTCCCCCTCCTCCAGGGCTCGATCCTCGCGCTCCTCGCGCTGGGCCTGGTCGCGGGCGCCCTCGCCGCCCTCGCCCGGCGCCGGCTCCTCGGCCCCGCCCTGCGCGACGCGGGCCTCACCCTCCCGGCCGCCCGCCCGGTCCGCACCCACCCGGCGGTGCCGCTGACCCTCGCCGTGCTCCTCCTGGTCACGGTCGGCTGGGGGGTGCTGCGGGATCCGTACGCCGTGGACACCACCGCCCGGCTGCTGCCGCCGTCCTGGGCGCACCCGCTCGGCACGGACGGGCTCGGCCGTGACGTCCTGGCCCGCCTCGGCCACGGCGCCGCCTCCACCGTCGGCACGGCGGCGGCGGTCTGCGCCCTGAGCCTGCTCGCCGCGCTGACGCTCGGCTTCCTGCCCCGTGTGGCCGAGGGCGCGTCCGACATCGCCAACGCGCTGCCCCCGGTGATCGCCGGCATCCTGGTCGCCGCCGCGGCGGGCCCCGGCACCCGGGGCGCGGCCCTCGCGGTGGCCCTGATCTCCTGGCCCCCGCTGGCCGCGCACGCGGCGGCCCTGGTCCAGGAGGTACGGGCGTCGACGTTCCTCACCGCGCAACGCGCGATCGGCGCGAGCCCGTGGTGGATCCTCACCCGGCACGTCCTGCCCTCGGTGGCCGCCCCGGTCACCCGGCACGCGATCCTCCGCCTCCCCGGCATCGCCCTCGCCCTCGCCTCGCTCGGCTTCCTCGGCCTGGGCGCCCAGCCGCCCACCCCCGAGTGGGGCCTGCTGCTCGACGAGTCCCGCGCCTACGTGGAACGCGCCCCGTGGGCGGCCCTCGCCCCGGCGGTCGCCCTGGCCCTGCTGGCGGGCCTCGCGGTGTCGGGCGCGGCGTACACCCAGGGGCGGGCGCGACGGCGCGGGAGTCGGAGGGCCGACCGGCCCCGGACGAACGAGAAGGACCTGCCCCGGCACCCGAGGGCCGCCACGGACGGCCGGGACGGGAACGACGAGACCCTGGCGGGAGCCGGACATGCCTGACGCACCCCTCGCGGCCCCCGCACCCGGCCCGCGCCCCGACCCCCGAACGCCCCTTCTTCCGCCCTCCGCGCCACCTGCACAGCCCGCACAGCCCGCACAGCCCGCACAGCCCGCACAGCCCGCACAGCCCGCACAGCCCGCTCCGAGGGTGCCCGTCGCGCCGTCCGCGACCGATGCCCTGCTCTCGGTGCGTGACCTGCGGGTCGCCTTCGGCGCCCTGGAGGTCGTCCGCGGGCTCTCCTTCGACGTCCACCCCCGCGAGGTGCTCGCCCTGGTCGGCGAGTCCGGCGCGGGCAAGTCCCTCACCGCGCGGGCCCTGCTGGGCATGCTGCCGCGGGGCACGACGACGAGCGGGAGCGTACGGCTGCGGGACGAGCCGGGGTCGTACGCCGAACTCATGGGCGCCACCCGCCCGACGCTCGCCGCCCTGCGCGGCCGCCGGATCGCCCTCGTCCCCCAGGACGCCCTGTCCGCCCTGTCCCCCGTGCACCCCGTCGGCGACCAACTCGCCGCGGCCGTACGGTCGGTGACGGGCCTCTCCCGCTCACAGGCCCGGGCCCGGGCGGTCGCCGCGCTCGACCGGGTCGGCATCCCCGACGCCGCGAGCAAGGCACGGGCGTACCCCCACGAGTACTCCGGCGGGATGCGGCAGCGGGCCGTGATCGCCATGGCGACGATCAACGAACCGGACGTCGTGGTCGCCGACGAGCCCACCACCGCGCTCGACGCTGAGCTCCAGGACCAGGTACTGCGGGTCCTCGGCGAGCAGCGCGAGGCGGTCGGCGCCGCGCTCGTGCTGGTCACGCACGACCTGGGCGTGGTCCGCGACCACACCGACCGCGTCCTGGTCATGTACGCCGGCCGCCAGGTCGAACAGGGCCCGACGCACCGGGTGCTGGACCGCCCGCGCGCCCCGTACACGGCAGGGCTGCTGGCGTCGCTGCCACCGGCGGACGGCGAGGACGGCCCCGCCGGCGGCCCTCACCGGCGCGGCGGCTCCGGCCGGCGCCGCCGGCTGCCCGCCATCCCCGGCTCACCGCCCGCGCCCGACGCACTGCCGCCCGGCTGCGCCTTCGCGCCCCGCTGCCCGCTCGCCGAGGACCGCTGCCACCGCGAGGAACCCGGCCCGTGGACGGTCGGCGACGGCCATGAGGTCTCCTGCCACCGCTGGGACGAAGTGCCGTACCCGGCGACCGAGTTGTTCCTGGAGCGGCCCGCGTGAACCAGCCCACCGCCCTGCTCGACGTGCGCGATCTGGTCGTCCGCTACGGCAGAGTCACCGCCGTCGACCAGGTCTCCTTCACCGTGGACGCGGGCGAGACCCTCGCCCTGAACGGCCCCTCCGGTTGCGGCAAGTCCTCCACGGTGGCCGCCGTGCTCCAGTTGCGTCGCCCCGACGGCGGCCGGGTCCGTTTCGAGGGCCGGGAGCTGACTGCGCTCACCGAGCGCGAACTGCGCCCGCTGCGGCCCCGGATACAGCCGGTCTTCCAGGACCCGTACGGCTCGCTCAGCCCCCGCCACCGCGTCCGGGACGCCGTCGCGGAGCCCCTGCGCGTCCAGGGCCGCTGGGACGCGACGGGCCCCGCGCGGGTCGCCGCGCTCCTCGACCGCGTCGGTCTCGACCCGGCCTACGGCGACCGCTTCCCGCACGAGCTGTCAGGCGGTCAGTGCCAGCGCGCCGGCATCGCCCGCGCCCTGGCCTCCGAGCCCCGTCTGCTCGTCCTCGACGAACCGGTCTCCGCCCTCGACCCGTCCGTCCGGGCCGGCGTCCTCAACCTCCTCGCCGACCTCCAGGACGACCTGCGGCTCGCCTATCTGTTCATCTGTCACGACCGCGCAGTTGTACGGCACTTCGCGGACCGGGCGGTCGAGATGCGCGGGGGCCGGCTCGTGCCGGCGTAGTCACTCCCCCCGCGTCGCCGCGATGATCCGCAGGAGCCCCTCGGTGAGCTCGTCGGCCTCGGGGGCACTCGGCGGGTCGAAGGTCCACTGGGCGATCAGCCCGGTCATCAGCGTCACCAGCAGCTTGCCGAGGGTGTCGACGTCCTTCTCCGTGACGTCCTCCTCCCGGCCGCCCATGAGCATCGGGATCAGACCGCGCCCCGCCTCGCGCTGCGCCAGCGCGAGATGGTCGCGGACCTCGGGCAGCTGGTCGCCCATGACGAGGATCTCCATGCTGAGCCGCCACATCGAGCCCGGCTCCCGCATGGTGTCGATGACGTTCCCCCACACCTCCCGGAACCGTTCGATCGAGCCGGGCTCGGTGCCGCTCAGCGCGTGCTCCCCCTCGTCGAAGGCCACGGAGACGTCGCCGACCAGAGCCACGTACGCCTGTGCGAGCAACGCGTCCTTCGAGCCGTAGTGGTAGCCGATCGACGCCAGGTTCGTCCCCGACTCCTTGACGATGTCGCGCGCCGTCGTCCGCGCGAAGCCCTTGGCCAACAGGCAGCGCTTGGCGCCTTCCAGCAGATCCTCACGGTGTCCCATGCGTCTCAGCGTAGCCGCGCCCTCATACGACCGTCCCATACGCACGTTCAGGACGAGCGTTTTAAACAAGCGTACTAGACGCACGTATAAAACACTCGTACAGTCCCTCCCATGACGACGAATCCCCGGATCTCCCCGGCCGCGCCCCGGCGGGCCGGCCGCCGCGAATGGACCGCCCTCTGCGTCCTGATGCTGCCGCTGCTGCTGGTCTCGATGGACGTGTCGGTCCTGTACTTCGCGGTCCCCGCGATCAGCGCCGACCTGGAGCCGAGCGGCACCCAACAGCTGTGGATCTTCGACATCTACGCGTTCGTGCTCGCCGGACTGCTGATGACGATGGGCTCGCTCGGCGACCGCATCGGCCGTCGGCGGCTCCTGCTCATCGGCGCGGCGGCGTTCGGCGCGGCCTCGCTGGTCGCCGCGTACGCCGACAGTGCCGAGACCCTGATCGCGGCACGCGCCGTCCTCGGCATCGGCGGCGCCACCCTGATGCCGTCGACGATGGCGCTGACCCGCACGATGTTCACCGACCCCGGCCAGCGGGCCACGGCCATCGGCATCTGGTCCGGCGTGATGACGGCGGGCGTCGCGCTCGGCTCGGTGCTGAGCGGGATCCTCGTCGAGTTCTTCTGGTGGGGCTCGGTCTTCCTGGTCAACCTGCCCGCGATGGCCCTGCTCCTGCTGCTCGGCCCGGTGCTCCTGCCCGAGTGGAAGGACCCCCGGCCCGGCCGCTTCGACCTGATCGGCGTCCCGCTGTCGATGGCGGCGGTCCTGCCGGTCGTCTACGGCCTCAAGGAGATCCCCTCGGAGGGCTGGAACGTCCGGTACGTGGTCAGCCTGACCGTCGGCCTGCTCTTCACGGCCCTCTTCGTCCACCGCCAGCGCACGACGCCGTCCCCGATGATCTCCCCCGCCCTGTTCCGCGGCCCCGGCTTCACCCCGGCGGTCGCCCTGAACCTCCTCGCGGCCTTCGGCATGATGGGCTCGGCGTACTTCACCACCCAGTACCTCCAGTCCGTCCTCGGCAAGAGCGCGCTGGAGGCCGCGCTCTGGGGACTGCTGCCGTCCCTGCTCATCGGGGTCGCCGCACCGGTCGCCACCGCTCTCGTCCAGCGGGGCGTGAACCGGGCGTACGTGGTGGCTGCGGGCTTCACGACCGCCGCGTGCGGCTACGGCCTCCTCGCCACCGCCGGACCGGACAGCCTGTGGCTGGTGCTGGCCGGGGCCGGTGTGCTCGCCGCCGGCATCGTGACGGTGATGTCCCAGATGACCGACCTGGCCCTCGGCGCCGCCCCCGTCGAACGGGCCGGTTCGGCCTCGTCCCTCCTCGAGACCGGGCAGGAGTTCGGCGGCGCCCTCGGTATGGCCGCCCTCGGCTCCATCGGCACCGCCGTCTACCACCACGAGATCCCGGCGTCGGCGCCCGCTCCGGCCCGCGAGACCCTCGGGGGCGCGCTCGCCGTCGCCGAGCAGCTGCCCGGTGCCACGGGCGATGCCCTCGCGGCCACGGCCCGCGCCGCCTTCACCACCGGAATGCAGGGCGCGGCGGTCGCGGGGGCCGCCGTCCTGCTGGGGGCCGCGGTGCTGGCGGCGGTCACCCTGCGCGGCGTACGGGCGAGGGACCACGAGCCGGTCCCCGACCCCGCCGGGGAAGGCCCTTCGGCCGTCGGGGGCGACCACGCGATCGGGCGGGACGCCGCCGAGCCCGCCCGGAAATGAGAAAGGCCGGGGCCCGACCACCCGAAGGTGGCCGGGCCCCGGCCGCACAGCGCGTGAGACTCAGGCGAGGTTCACCGAGCGCGCCGACGTCGCGCCGATCTCCTCGGCCACCTCGGCGAGCACACCCTGGGTCACCGTGTCGTCGACGGTGAGCACCGCGAGGGCCTCACCACCGGCGGCGGACCGGGCGACCTGCATGCCGGCGATGTTGATGCCGTGCTCACCGAAGATCCGGCCGACCGTGCCGACGACACCGGGACGGTCCGCGTACCGCAGGACGACCATGTGGTCGGCGAGCGCGAGGTCCACGTCGTACTCGCCGACGGCCACGATCTTCTGGTGGTGCTTCGGCCCGGCCAGCGTGCCGGACACCGAGACCTCCTCGCCGCTGCCGAGCGTGCCCCGCACGGTGACGACGTTGCGGTGGTCCGGCGACTCCGAGCTGGTGGTCAGCCGTACCTCGACGCCCCGCTCCTGCGCGAACAGCGGCGCGTTCACGTACGACACGGTGTCGTCGACGACGTCCTCGAAGACGCCCTTCAGCGCGGACAGCTCAAGGACCTTCACGTCGTGCTGCGTGATCTCGCCGTACACCTCGACGTCGAGGCGGACCGCGACCTCACCGGCCAGCGCGGTGAAGATACGGCCGAGGCGCTCGGCGAGCGGCAGACCCGGCTTGACGTCCTCGGCGATGACACCGCCCTGCACGTTCACCGCGTCCGGGACCAGCTCACCGGCGAGGGCGAGCCGCACGGAGCGGGCGACCGCGATACCGGCCTTCTCCTGCGCCTCGTCGGTGGAGGCACCGAGGTGCGGGGTGCAGACGACCTCGTCCAGCTCGAACAGCGGCGAGTCGGTGCACGGCTCCTTGGCGTACACGTCGAGGCCCGCGCCGGCGACGCGGCCCTCCTTGAGCGCCGAGTACAGCGCGGCCTCGTCGACGATCCCACCGCGCGCGGCGTTCACGATGCGCACCGACGGCTTGACCTTGTGCAGCGCCTCGGCGCCGATCAGGCCGACCGTCTCGGGGGTCTTCGGCAGGTGGACGGTGATGAAGTCGGAGACCTCCAGCAGCTCGTCCAGCGACAGGACCTTCACGCCCATCTGCGCGGCGCGCGCGGGCTGCACATACGGGTCGTAGGCGACGACCTTCATGCCGAAGGCGGACATGCGCTGCGCGACGAGCGCGCCGATACGGCCGAGGCCGACCACACCGAGGGTCTTCTCGGCGAGCTCCACGCCCGTGTACTTGCTGCGCTTCCACTCGCCGTTCTTCAGTGCCGTGTTCGCCTGCGGGATGTGGCGGGCGGTGGCGAGGAGGAGACCGCAGGCCAGCTCGGCGGCGGTCACGATGTTCGAGGTGGGGGCGTTGACGACCATCACGCCGGCCTTGGTGGCGGCGGAGACGTCCACGTTGTCCAGGCCGACACCGGCTCGCGCGACGACCTTCAGCTTCTTGGCGGCGGCGATCGCCTCGGCGTCGACCTTGGTGGCCGAGCGGATGAGGATGGCGTCGACATCGGCGATGGCCGGGAGCAGTTCGGCTCGGTCCGCCCCGTTGGCGTGCCGGATCTCGAAGTCCGGGCCCAGCGCGTCGACGGTGGCGGGCGACAGCTCTTCAGCGATCAGTACGACTGGTTTCGAGCTCACGTGAGTCCTCACAAGTCCAATGCTGCGGACGGCCGTCCCGACGGCCGCAGGCGGTGGAGGGTGGTGTCCGCGTGGAAGACGCACGACGCTGTGGGCCTGACGCGTATGTAGTCCAGCAGTGTAGTGGCGCCGAAGGCGTCGTCCCACGCCACCGCGGAAAGGTCACCCGGACGTGAGAAGAGGCCGGCCGCGGCTCCGGGTGAACCCGCCGCGGCCGGCCTCATCGGATCAGGCCTCTTCGTCGTTGACCCAGCTCATCAGCTTGCGCAGCTCCTTGCCGGTGGTCTCCAGCAGGTGCTCCGAGTCCTGGGTCTTGTACTCGTTGTACTTCTTCAGACCACCGTGGTACTCGTCCATCCAGGCCTGGGCGAAGGTGCCGTCCTGGATCTCGGCGAGGACCTTCTTCATCTCGGCCTTGGTGGCGTCCGTGATGATCCGCGGGCCGGTGACGTAGTCGCCCCACTCGGCGGTCTCGGAGATCGACCAGCGCATCTTCTCCAGGCCGCCCTCGTACATGAGGTCGACGATCAGCTTCAGCTCGTGCAGGCACTCGAAGTACGCGATCTCCGGCTGGTAGCCGGCCTCGGTCAGCGTCTCGAAGCCCGCCTTGACCAGCGCCGCGGTACCACCGCAGAGGACGGCCTGCTCACCGAACAGGTCGGTCTCGGTCTCCTCGGTGAAGGTCGTCTTGATGACGCCGGCGCGGGTGCCGCCGATGCCCTTGGCGTACGACAGGGCGAGCGCGAAGGCGTTGCCGGTGGCGTCCTGCTCGACGGCGGCGATGCAGGGAACGCCGCGACCCTCCTCGTACTGGCGGCGGACCAGGTGGCCCGGGCCCTTGGGGGCGACCATGCAGACGTCGACGCCGGCCGGGGGCTTGATGAAGCCGTAGCGGATGTTCAGGCCGTGGCCGAAGAACAGGGCGTCGCCGTCGTTCAGGTTGGGGGCGATGTGCTCCTCGTAGACCTGGGCCTGGATCGGGTCCGGGACGAGGATCATGATGACGTCGGCCTCGGCGGCGGCCTCCGACGGGCTCACCACGCGCAGGCCCTGCTCCTCGGCCTTCGCCTTGGACTTCGAGCCCTCGTGCAGACCCACGCGGACGTCGGCACCCGAGTCGCGCAGCGACAGGGCGTGGGCGTGGCCCTGGCTGCCGTAACCGATGACCGCGACCTTGCGGCCCTGGATGATGGACAGGTCGGCGTCAGCGTCGTAGAACAGCTCGGCCACTTTGGGTTCTCTCCTTGAGTGCAGGTGTTGCTTCCCACCGTATGACGGCGGGGCGAAGGGAAGTCTCGCGGTCTCGGCATACGGGCGGACGGCGTGTCACCGGCCGCCCGTGCCGTCGGTCAGGCAATCGTCCACCAGGCGTACGACGCCTGGCGAGGCGTTCAAACCGTCAGGCCGACCGGTCCAGGGCGCGCAGCGACCGGTCGGTGATCGAACGGGAACCGCGGCCGATCGCGATGGTGCCGGACTGGACCAGCTCCTTGATGCCGAACGGCTCCAGCATCTTCAGCATCGCGGACAGCTTGTCGCTGGACCCGGTGGCCTCGATGGTGACGGCCTCCGGGGAGACGTCGACGGTCTTGGCGCGGAACAGCTGGACGATCTCGACGATCTGGGAGCGCGTCTCGTTGTCGGCGCGCACCTTCACCAGAACGAGTTCGCGCTGGACGGCGGAGGACGCCTCCAGCTCGACGATCTTCAGCACGTTGACGAGCTTGTTGAGCTGCTTGGTCACCTGCTCCAGCGGCAGCTCCTCGATCACGTTCACCACGATGGTGATGCGGGAGATCTCGGGGTGCTCGGTGACACCGACCGCGAGGGAGTCGATGTTGAAGCCGCGACGGGAGAACAGGGCGGCGATCCGGGCCAGGATGCCGGGGGTGTTCTCCACCAGGACGGAGAGCGTGTGCTTGGACATGGTCTGCTTCCTTTACCTACGGCTCTCAGTCGTCTTCGTTGTCGCCGAAGTCGGGGCGGACGTCACGGGCGGCCATGATCTCGTCGTTGGACGTGCCGGCGGCGACCATCGGCCACACCATCGCGTCCTCGTGGACGATGAAGTCGACGACGACCGGGCGGTCGTTGATCGAGTTCGCCTCCTCGATGACCTTGTCGAGGTCGTCCGGGGACTCGCAGCGGATGGCGTAGCAGCCCATGGCCTCCGACAGCTTCACGAAGTCGGGGACGCGGGTGCCGCGGGCCTTCGGGTTGACGTCGTCCGGGCCGGAGTGGAGCACCGTGTTCGAGTAACGCTGGTTGTAGAACAGCGTCTGCCACTGGCGGACCATGCCGAGCGCGCCGTTGTTGATGACCGCGACCTTGATCGGAATGCCGTTCAGGGCGCAGGTGGTGAGCTCCTGGTTGGTCATCTGGAAGCAGCCGTCGCCGTCGATCGCCCAGACGGTCTTGTCGGGGGCGCCGGCCTTGGCGCCCATGGCCGCCGGGACCGCGTAGCCCATCGTTCCGGCGCCGCCGGAGTTCAGCCAGGTGGCGGGCTTCTCGTACTGGATGAAGTGGGCGGCCCACATCTGGTGCTGGCCGACACCCGCCGCGAAGATCGTGCCCTCGGGGGCGAGCCGGCCGATGCGCTCGATGACCTGCTGCGGGGAGAGCGAGCCGTCGGCGGGCTGGTCGTAGCCCAGCGGGTAGGTCTCGCGCCAGCGGTTGAGGTCCTTCCACCAGGCGCTGTAGTCGCCCTGGTTGCCCTCGCTGTGCTCCTTCTGGACGGCCTGGATCAGGTCGGCGATGACCTCGCGGGCGTCACCGACGATCGGCACGTCTGCGGCACGGTTCTTGCCGATCTCGGCCGGGTCGATGTCCGCGTGGACGATCTTGGCGTACGGGGCGAAGCTGTCCAGCTTGCCGGTGACGCGGTCGTCGAAGCGGGCGCCGAGGGCGATGATCAGGTCGGCCTTCTGCAGTCCGGTGACGGCGGCCACGGAGCCGTGCATACCGGGCATGCCCAGGTGCTGCGGGTGGCTGTCGGGGAACGAGCCGAGCGCCATCAGTGTGGTGGTGACGGGCGCGCCGGTCAGCTCGGCGAGCACCTTCAGCTCGGCGGTCGCACCGGCCTTGATGACACCGCCGCCGACGTACAGGACCGGCCGCTTCGCGGCGGTGATCAGCTTGGCGGCCTCACGGATCTGCTTGGCGTGCGGCTTGGTCACCGGGCGGTAGCCGGGCAGGTCGGTGGCGGGCGGCCAGCTGAAGGTTGTACGGGCCTGGAGGGCGTCCTTGGCGATGTCGACCAGGACCGGGCCGGGGCGGCCGGTGGAGGCGATGTGGAAGGCCTGCGCGATGGTGCGCGGGATGTCCTCGGCCTTGGTGACGAGGAAGTTGTGCTTGGTGATCGGCATGGTGATGCCGACGATGTCCGCCTCCTGGAAGGCGTCCGTGCCGATCGCCTTGGACGCGACCTGGCCGGTGATCGCGACCATCGGCACCGAGTCCATGTGGGCGTCGGCGATAGGGGTCACCAGGTTGGTGGCGCCGGGGCCCGAGGTGGCCATGCAGACACCGACCCGGCCGGTGGCCTGCGCGTAGCCGGTCGCGGCGTGACCGGCGCCCTGCTCGTGGCGCACCAGCACGTGCCGCACCCGGGTCGAGTCCATCAGCGGGTCGTACGCCGGGAGGATCGCGCCGCCGGGAATGCCGAACACCGTGTCGGCCCCGACCTCCTCGAGAGAGCGGATGAGGGACTGCGCGCCCGTGACGTGTTCGACGGGGGCTGACTGTCCTCCGGATCGGGGCCGCGGCTGCGGATGGTGGGCCCCGGAGGCCTGCTCGGTCATCGGCATTCTCTTCTCGATGCTGAGGGTTTTTTGCGAAGTTCGTGCGGTGTGCGGCTTGCGCTGACTGGTGCCCGTGCAACAAAAAACCCCTCCTTGCCATGAGGCAAGCGAGGGGAGCGCGCCGGGTACGGTCGCTGGGGATTCCGGATCATCCTCCGGTCGGTCCCAGCTTCAGCCGACGCGCTTTCCAAGTACGAGAATTCGGGTGCGCATGGCACTGACCCTCCCCCCGGCGCGCACCGTGTGTCAAGTGGGTGGGACAGGAGTCTCATTATGTGAGCGAAGGGCACTGCCGCCTCCGTAAACAGCGGGGACACCACTTGTGTACACCCCTGCCCCACCGCCCGCGAACGCGGGCTCGGCCGGTCCGGAGGGCACGGGGTAGTGGCCCAAGGACAGTGCCCGGCGCAGCCGGTATTCGTCCAGCGGTCCGGAGAAGGCGGCACCCTGGCCGTGCGTACAGCCCATCGTGCGCAGGGCGACGATCTGCTCGGGCAGATCGACTCCCTCGGCCACGGTCTGGAGTCCCAGATCGCCCGCGATACGCAGCAGTCCGCCGGTGATCGTGTGGAGCCGGGGGGACTCCACGACCCCTTCGACGAGACCGCGGTCCAGCTTCAGTGCGTCGACGGGGAGGCGGAGCAGTGCCGTGATGGCGCCGGGGCCGCTGCCGAAGCCGTCCAGGGCGATCCGGACGCCGAGGCGCCGCAGCTGCTTCAGCCGGCGTTCCAGGTCGTCCAGGGAGCCCTTCAGCTGGTCCGTGTCGGACAGCTCGATCACCAGGGAGCCGGAGGGCAGCCCATGGCGGGTCAGCAGTGTCTCGAGGGCGCCGGGGGGCAGGGAGCGGTCCAGCAGCCGCCGGGCACCCATACGGACGGAGACCGGCACGTTCAGGCCATTGTTGAGTCGGTCGGCGGCCTGCTCGACGGCCTGCTCCAGCATCCATCGACCCAGCTCGGCGGTCTTGTCGCTGTCCTCGGAGACCCGTAGGAATTCGGCCGGGGTGAACAGCACCCCCTGGGACGAGCGCCAGCGGGCCGCAGTCGCCACCGAGGCGATGCGTCCGGTGTCCAGCTCCACCACGGGCTGGTTCAGCAGCATGAACTCGCCCTCGTGCAGCGCGGCCCGCAGCCGGGTCGCCAGCTCGGCCTTGCGGACCACGTCCTGCTGCATCTGCGGCTGGTACAGCTCGACGCGGCCCTTGCCGGACGCCTTGGCGCGGTACATGGCGAGGTCGGCGTTGCGCAGCAGGTCGCCCGCGCCGAGGCCGGGCTCGGCGAAGGCGACGCCGATGGAGGCGGCCACCCGGACATCGTTGCCGTCGATGGAGTAGGGCTGGGACAGGGTGAGCCGCAGTCGGTCGGCCAGCTCGAAGATGTGCTGTTCCCTCGCCGCCCGGTCACGGGAGCCGTCCCCCACGATGAGGGCCGCGAACTCGTCGCCGCCCAGGCGGGAGGCGGTGTCCCCGTGGCGGACCGCTTCCTGGAGCCTGCGGGCGGCCTGGACGAGGAGTTCGTCGCCGGCCTGGTGCCCGATCGTGTCGTTGACGGCCTTGAAGCCGTCGAGGTCGATGAAGAGGACCGCCGTGTTGCGCAGGGCGAGGCCCCGGTCGGTGGAGCGGCGGCCGGACAGTGCCTGTTGGACGCGCTTGGTGAACAGCGCGCGGTTGGGCAGGTCGGTCAGGGGGTCGTGCTCGGCGTTGTGCTGCAGCTGCGCCTGGAGGCGCACTCTTTCGGTGACGTCCCGGCTGTTGAAGATGAGGCCGCCGTGGTGACGGTTGACCGTGGACTCCACGTTCAGCCAGCCGCCGTCGCCGGACTTGAAGCGGCACTCGATCCGGGTGGTGGGCTCCTCCGCGGGGCTCGCGGCGAGGAAGCGGCGCACCTCGTGCACCACGCAGCCGAGGTCCTCGGGGTGGATGATCGAGGCCAGCTCCTTGCCGACGAGTTCCTCCGCGGGGCGTCCGTAGACCCCGGCGGCGGCCGGGCTGACGTAGCGGAGGATGCCGCTGGGCGCGGCGATCATGATCACGTCGCTGGAGCCCTGCACCAGGGAGCGGAAGTGATTCTCCTTCTGGGCCAGTTCCTGGGTGAGCGTGACGTTGTCGAGCAGCATGATGCCCTGGCGAACCACGAGGGCGAGCACGACGGTGCAGGCGGTGATCAGCACCACGCGGTCGACGCTGCGGCCGTTGAGGACGTTGTAGAGGATGCCCAGGGTGCAGACCGCCGCGGCCAGGTACGGGGTGAGCGCGGCCAGGGATCCCGCGATGGGGCGGGTGGCCGGATACCGACTGTGACCCGCACCCTGGAGGAGCGCGTGGATCTGGGCGGCCCGGTGGCCGTCGTACCGCTGCTGGGCGTCGTGCCGCTGGCCCGGAATGTGTTCGTGCACCACGCGCGTGTGGGTGCCGTCCTCGGGCTGTCCGTGCCGCTGCCCGGCCCAGGGGGCGTAGGCGAGGAGCAGGGAGCCCGCGAACCAGCCGGCGTCGAGGAGCTGACCCGAGCGGTAGCTGTTGTGCATCAGCGGCGAGGTGAACAGGGCGTCGCACACCACCGTGAGCGCGAGCGCGCCGATCGCGGTGTTCACCGCGGAGCGGTGCATCGCGGTGCGGCGGAAGTGGAGGGCGAGCACCATGCTGACCAGTGCGATGTCGAGCAGCGGGTAGGCCAGCGAGAGCGCGGTGTGCGCCGTGGTCGAACTGCCGAGCTGGGCGGTCTGGGCGAGCGCGAGGCTCCAGGAGAGGGTGACCAGGGAACCGCCGATGAGCCAGGCGTCCAGCGCCAGGCAGATCCAGCCGGCCTTGGTCACGGGCCGCTTCGCCAGCACCAGCAGCCCCACGATGGCGGGTGGCGCGAAGCAGAGGAAGAACAGGTCGGCGTAGCTCGGGTTCGGGACGGGCCGCTCCAGGACGACCTCGTACCACCCCCAGACGCCGTTGCCCAGGGCCGCCATGGCGGACGAGAGGGCGAACAGCAGCCAGGCCGGGCGGAGGCCGCCGCGGCGACCGCGTGCGTAGCGGAAGCAGGAGACGGCGGCGGCCGCCGCGGCGGCGGCCAGCCCGAAGTCACCCATGACGAGGGCGACTTGTTCATGGCCCCAGCTGAACGCGGCGCCGACGGCGTAGCCCGCGCACAGCAGGGCGAGCACGAGCTGAGCCCGCAGGGTCGCTCCACCGCGGTCGGAGGCCAGCTCTCCGGGCAGGAGGGAGCCGGACAGTGACCTGGCCGAGCGGAGCGTGGGGTTCAGCGTGGAGACGGTGGACGGGCGGGGGCTCACTGGAGCTCCCCGGTGATCACCGCTCCCGGGTCCCGCCGATCGCGGGGCGTGGGATGGGTGTGCTTTCTGCGGCTGTCGTTCCTGTGGCAACGGCCGTGACAGCCGTGGTCGTCGTGACTCCCCCGCGGGTGCCTCGACGTCACAGCTCGCCAGGGCCGCCGTCGGCGGGTCCGTCGCGTCGGATCGTTCGTCCATAGGCCGTGCATCGCCCGTCGCCCCCCTCGCTGTCTCAAGTCCGTCCCCGGCGCCGAACGGTGTACGGCGCAGCCCCTGTCGGGGACGATACACCAGTATCGTCACTCAGGGACATAGTTCCTCTACGCTCCGTGACCACCTGCGGCAATACGAGCACGTACCGCTTCCGAAGGAATGCGGAGGGTGCCCGAAGTGGATTACGCGTCTGCCGTCGCGCCTGTCGTAAGGACCACGTTGCGCAACGGCTCGTGGTTCACGAACCGTGCCAACTGGTCCACCAACAGCCTTTTCGCACGCGGCAGGAAGGCCGAGCTGGGGCCGCCGACGTGTGGGCTGATGAGGACGCCGGGCGCCTGCCACAGGGGGTGGCCGGCCGGCAGCGGCTCGGGGTCGGTGACATCGAGGGCCGCGGTGATGCGTCCGTTCTCCAGTTCCGCGAGAAGTGCCTTGGTGTCGACGACGGCTCCGCGGGCCACGTTCACCAGCAGGGCGCCGTCCTTCATCCGGGCCAGGAAATCGGCGTTGACCAGTCCCTTCGTCTGCTCGGTGAGCGGCGTGGACAGGATCACGACATCCGCCTCGGGCAGCAGGGCGGGCAGGTCGGTGAGCGGGTGCACCGGTCCGCGCGCCGTGGTGCGTTCGGAGCGCGCGACGCGCGCCACCCGCGCCACCTCGAAGGGCGTGAGCCGGTCCTCGATGGCGGCGCCGATCGCGCCGTAGCCGACGATCAGGACGTTCCTGTCGGCGAGCGCGGGCCGGAAACCGCCCTCCCAGAGCCCCTGTTGCTGGGCCCGCACGAAGTCGGGCACACCCCGCAGGGAGGCGAGGGTGAGGGTCAGCGCGAGTTCGGCCGTGCTGGCCTCGTGCACACCGCGCGCGTTGCACAGCTGGACACCGGGAGCGAGCACGGACAGCCGTGACAGGACATCGTCGACGCCCGCGGTCAGCGTCTGGACGACCTTCAGCTTCCGCATGTGCTCCAGCGGTCCGACGCGCACCGACAGCCGCTTCATGTAGGGCACGACGTACAGGACGCAGTCGGCCGGGTCGCCCGGGTACTCCTGGGTGCCGTCCTCACCTCCGTCGTAGAACAGATAGTCGGGCCCCTGCGGCAGGCCCTCGATCTCGTCCGGGGGGATGGGGAGCCATACGTCGCCGGTCACGTCGGCGGTCCTGGCAGCGGTGAGGTCAGCAGTCATGCTCCGGAGGCTATGTCAGGCGCCCGGTACGGCAGAGGTTAGGTTGGAGGGCCAGGAGAGGGAGGGTCACGACCAGGTGGAGCGCAGGACGATCGGCGCGGCGACGCTCGAGGTGGGGGCCGTCGGACTCGGATGCATGCCGATGAGCTGGGCGTACACCGGGTCGCGGCGGCGGGGCGACGAGTCGACGCGGACGGTGCACAGGGCGCTCGACCTCGGCACGACCCTGCTGGACACGGCCGACATGTACGGCCCGTTCACCAATGAGCTGCTGGTGGGCCGGGTGCTGAGGGAGCGCCGCGCGGAGGCGTTCGTCGCCACGAAGGTGGGCCTGCTGGTGGGCGAGCAGCACATCGTCGCCAACGGCCGCCCCGGCTATGTGAAGCGGGCCTGCGACGCCTCGCTGCGGCGGCTCCAGACCGACGTGATCGACCTCTACCAGTTGCACCGCGAGGATCCCGAGGTGCCCGTCGAGGAGACGTGGGGCGCGATGGCGGAGCTCGTCCAGGCCGGAAAAGTACGGTCGTTGGGGCTGTGCGCGGTGGGCGCGCGGGCGGGCCGCCGGCCGGGGGCGGGCATGCACGACGCGACGATCCGCCGGCTGCGGCGCATCCAGCAGGTGTTTCCGGTGAGCGCGGTGCAGGCCGAGCTGTCGGTCTGGTCTCGGGAGGCCCTGACCGATCTCCTCCCCTGGTGCGCGGCCCGCGGCATCGGCTTCCTCGCCGCGATGCCCCTGGGCAACGGCTTCCTCAGCGGCACGCTCACACCGGGGCAGGGCTTCGAACCCGACGACGTCCGCGCCCGGCACCCCCGCTTCACCGCCGAGATGATGGCCGCGAACCAGCCGATAGTCGCCGGCCTGCGCCGCATAGCGGCCCGCCACGGAGAGGGAACCACCCCGGCTCAGGTGGCCCTGGCCTGGCTCCTCACCCTGGGCCCCCACGTGGTCCCGATACCCGGCACGAAACACGAACACTGGGCCACGGAGAACGCGACAGCCACGACCCTGCCCCTGACCCCGAAGGACCTGGCGGAAATCGCCGCACTCCCCCCGGCCCAGGGCTCCTGGGACTGAGACCCGAGGGGACCGCGTGGGCGGGGACGCGCCGTGCGGGGACGAGCCGATGGGTGGGGGCG
>NZ_LIQX01000390.1 GCF_001418475.1 Streptomyces ossamyceticus
CTCCGGCTCCGGCCGCGCCGGAGCCGGCGCGGCCGGAGCCGGAGCGGCGGCCGGGGCGGCACCGGGAGCGCCGATGACGGCCAGCTTCGCGCCGACCTCGGCGGTCTCGTCCTCGCCGACCACGATCTCCAGCAGCACACCGGCGGTGGGCGCGGGGATCTCGGTGTCGACCTTGTCGGTCGAGACCTCGAGCAGCGGCTCGTCGGCCTCGACACGCTCACCCTCGGCCTTCAGCCAGCGGGTGACGGTGCCCTCGGTGACGCTCTCGCCGAGCGCCGGAAGGGTTACGGAAACCGCCATGGTTTCTGTTGCTCCTTAACGAATTGCGGAAGTCTGGATCGTCGCTTCGTCGACCGAGGGGTCAGTCGTGCGAGTGCAGCGGCTTGCCGGCCAGGGCCAGGTGGGCCTCGCCCATCGCCTCGTTCTGCGTCGGGTGGGCGTGGATGAGCTGCGCGACCTCGGCGGGCAGCGCCTCCCAGTTGTAGATCAGCTGGGCCTCGCCGACCTGCTCGCCCATGCGGTCGCCCACCATGTGGACGCCGACCACGGCACCGTCCTTGACCTGGACGAGCTTGATCTCGCCCGCGGTGTTGAGGATCTTGCTCTTGCCGTTGCCCGCGAGGTTGTACTTCAGAGCGACGACCTTGTCCGCGCCGTAGATCTCCTTGGCCTTGGCCTCGGTGATGCCCACGGAGGCGACCTCCGGGTGGCAGTACGTCACACGGGGGACACCGTCGTAGTCGATCGGGACGACCTTCAGACCGGCCAGACGCTCCGCCACCAGCATGCCCTCGGCGAAGCCGACGTGCGCGAGCTGGAGCGTCGGGACCAGGTCACCGACGGCGGAGATGGTCGGGACGTTCGTCCGCATGTACTCGTCGACCAGGACGTAGCCGCGGTCCATGGCGACGCCCTGCTCCTCGTAGCCCAGACCGGCGGAGACCGGACCGCGGCCGACGGCGACGAGCAGCAGCTCGGCCTCGAACTCCTTGCCGTCGGCGAGGGTGACCTTGACACCGTCCTGGGTGTATTCGGCCTTCGAGAAGAAGGTGCCCAGGTTGAACTTGATGCCGCGCTTGCGGAACGCGCGCTCAAGAAGCTTGGAGGAGTTCTCGTCCTCGACGGGGACGAGGTGCTTCAGGCCCTCGATGACCGTGATGTCGGCGCCGAAGGACTTCCAGGCGGAGGCGAACTCGACGCCGATGACACCGCCGCCGAGGACGATCGCCGACTTCGGCACGCGGTCCAGGACGAGGGCGTGGTCCGAGGAGATGATGCGGTTGCCGTCGATCTCCAGGCCCGGCAGCGACTTCGGCACGGAGCCGGTCGCCAGCAGGACGTGGCGGCCCTGGACGCGCTGGCCGCCCACGTCGACGGAGGTGGGGGAGGACAGCCGGCCCTCGCCCTCGATGTACGTGACCTTGCGGGAGGCGATCAGCCCCTGAAGGCCCTTGTACAGGCCGGAGATGACGCCGTCCTTGTACTTGTGGACGGCCGGTACGTCGATGCCCTCGAAGGTGGCCTTCACACCGAACTGCTCGCTCTCGCGGGCCTGGTCGGCGATCTCGCCCGCGTGCAGCAGGGCCTTGGTGGGGATGCATCCCCGGTGCAGGCAGGTGCCGCCGACCTTGTCCTTCTCGATCAGGGCGACGTCCAGGCCCAGCTGCGCCCCCCGCAGGGCCGCGGCGTAACCACCGCTACCACCGCCGAGGATCACTAGGTCGAAAACGGTGCTGGCGTCGTTCGCCACGTCACGTCCTCCATGCATGTGCGCCGTACGCCGGTCTCCAGTGACCGGGCGGCGGCTGGTGTCCGGCCGCTCTTCTTCGGCCCTGTGGTGGGGGCCCTGTCCTGCCGAGCCCCATCTTCGCACTTGTCGGGAGGGAACGAGACGCCGGGCCGGGGTGTGAGACACCACACGCTCACATGTGACGGGGCCGAACGCCGAAGGGGCGCGGGCGACCGCGCGACCGGCCACAGCCGGCCCGCGGTCGCCCGCGCCCCTCGGACGTCGCGTCGGTGGCGGACGTCAGCCCAGGTCACCCGCGGCGGCCCGCTCGGCCAGCCGCACCAGCGTCCGCACCGCGGACCCCGTACCGCCCTTGGGGGTGTACCCGAACGGGCCGCCCTCGTTGAACGCCGGACCCGCGATGTCGAGGTGCGCCCACGTGATGCCCTCGCCCACGAACTCCTTCAGGAACAGGCCGGCGACGAGACCGCCGCCGTACCGCTCGCCCATGTTCGCGATGTCGGCGGTGGGGGAGTCCATGCCCTTGCGCAGGTGGTCCGGGAGCGGCATCGGCCACGCGGCCTCGCCGACCTCCTCCGCCGCCTCGTGCACCGCGGAGCGGAACGCGTCGTCGTTCGCCATGATGCCGAACGTCCGGTTGCCCAGCGCCAGCATCATCGCCCCGGTCAGCGTCGCCACGTCGACGATCGCGTCGGGCGCGTCCTCCGACGCCTTGGCGAGCGCGTCCGCCAGCACCAGTCGGCCCTCGGCGTCGGTGTTCAGCACCTCCACCGTCTTGCCGCTGTACATGCGCAGCACGTCACCCGGCCGGGTGGCGGTGCCGGACGGCATGTTCTCGGCGAGGGCCAGCCAGCCGGTGACGTTGACCTCCAGGCCGAGGCGCGCGGCGGCGACTACCGCGGCGAACACGGCGGCGGCACCGCTCATGTCGCACTTCATCGTCTCGTTGTGCCCGGCGGGCTTGAGGGAGATGCCGCCCGAGTCGTAGGTGATGCCCTTGCCGACGAACGCCAGGTGCTTCGTGGCCTTCGCGTGGGTGTAGGTCAGCTGCACCAGCCGGGGCGTGGCCGCGGAGCCCGCGCCGACGCCGAGGATGCCGCCGTAGCCGCCCTTGGCGAGCGCCTTCTCGTCGAGCACGGTCACCTTGATGCCGTGTTCCTTGCCGGCGCCCTGCGCGATCGCGGCGAACGCCGCCGGGTCGAGGTCGTTCGGCGGGGTGTTGATCAGGTCGCGGGCGCGGTTGAGCTCCTCGGCGACCGCGATCGCGCGCTCGACGGCGGCCTTGTGGGCGCGGTCGCGCGGCTTGGCGCCGAGCAGGGCCACCTCGGCGAGCGGGGCCTTGCCACCCTTGGCCTTGGCGGCGTCCTTGGCTTGACGGCCGTTCTCCTTGTAGGTGTCGAACGAGTACGCGCCGAGCAGCGCGCCCTCGGCGACGGCACCCACGGCGTCGGTGTCGGCGAGCGGCAGGGCGAACGCCGCCTTCTTCGAGCCGGCCAGGGCACGGGCCGCGGCACCGGCCGCCCGGCGCAGCGTCTCCGCGCCGAACGAGCCGTCCTTGTCGGGCTCCGCTCCCAGGCCCACCGCCACCACGAGCGGCGCCTTGAAGCCGGACGGGGCGGGCAGCTTCGTCACCTCGCCCTCGGCGCCCGAGGCGCCGAGGGTCTCCAGGAGGCCGGCCAGCCTGCCGTCGTACGCCTTGTCCACGGTCTCGGCACCCGGGGCAACGACCGGGCCCTTGGCGCCCTTCGCGACACCGACCACGATCGCGTCGGCGCGGAGGCCGGACGCGGCGGCGGTGCTGAGAGTGAGAGCAGTCACGGTGGTGAAATCTCGCTTCCGATTGAGTTATGGGTAGCCGAACGGATCAGGTCGACGTGCCGGGCACGAGCCTAGGCCCTTGTTCGGTCCGTCGGATCTGGGGCGCGGGGGCCGGTTCCGCAGCGGCCGGCCGGACGGCGTTCGCTGCCACCAGCCTCCCTGACTTTCCGCCGCGCCCATGCAGGGTTCCCCCCATGACTTCGGCATAGGGGGAACCCTTGTCGCGCGAAGCCCATGTCGGTCACTCGTGCGGACGGTGGTCACGGGCCACGAACGAGCCCCGCCCGCAGCGTGATGCCGATGCCGCACGGCGGGACGCCGGTGCGTGCGGGTGCGGGTCGGCGATCATCCTTGGGGTACGTTGCCGCCCGCCCTGGAGCCCTTTGCGATGAGACGCGCCCCCGCCCGCAGCGCCCTGCTGACCCTGCTCCTGCTGGTCGGGGGCTGCGCCGCCGCCCCCGACGACAAGCCGGGCGCGGACCCCGGCCCGAGGACGGGCGACCGGTGGCGGCCGAAGCCCGGCACGGACTGGCAGTGGCAGTTGAGCGGGCGCCTGGACACCTCCGTCGACGTCCCCGTGTACGACATCGACGGCTTCGACCACTCCGAGGACACCGTCGCAGCCCTCCACGACGACGGCCGCAAGGCCATCTGCTACCTGTCCACCGGCGCCTGGGAGGACTGGCGTCCGGACGCCGACGACTTCCCCGAGTCGGTGATAGGCCGGGGCAACGGCTGGGAGGGGGAGCGCTGGCTCGACATCCGCCGCCTCGACGTCCTCGAACCGCTGATGGCCGCCCGGATCGACATGTGCGCGGAGAAGGGCTTCGACGCGGTCGAGCCGGACAACATGGACGGCTACCGCAACCGGACCGGCTTCCCCCTGAAGGCCGCCGACCAGCTCCGCTACAACCGTCTCGTCGCCCGCCTCGCCCATGAACGGGGCCTGGCGGTGGGCCTGAAGAACGACCTCGACCAGATCCCCGCCCTCGTCGACGACTTCGACTTCGCGGTCAACGAACAGTGCGCCCAGTACGAGGAGTGCGACACCCTCACCCCGTTCATCGACGCGGGCAAGGCGGTCTTCCACGTCGAGTACGAGATCAAGACGGACGACTTCTGCCCCGAGTCCCGGCGGCTGCGGCTCAGCTCCCTGCTGAAGAAGTGGGAGCTGGGGGTGTGGCGCGAGGCCTGCTGACCCCGGCGCGCGGCGGGCCGGCACCCGGCGGGCGGCCACCCGGCGGGCAGCCACCCGACGGCGGC
>NZ_LIQX01000391.1 GCF_001418475.1 Streptomyces ossamyceticus
CGTCTGCCGGGCGTCTGCGCGGGGCGGTGCCGCCGGGCGCGCCGGGGGCGCGACCGCTCGCCGTGAGCGGGGGCGTGCGGGGTCAGACCACCGGCTTGCCCGTGAGTTCCACTCCCGCCCCGCGCAGACGCCCGGCAGACGTCCGGCGGCCCTCAGGCGTGGGCCCGGGGCCTCCTCAGAAGAGCTCGGATGGGGTGCCAGAGTTCCGGGGTCGTGGACGTGGGGCAGACCGCCGACGTGCGCCATATCAGCCCGTCGGGGTGGTGCAGCACCGCCGTGATCTCGTCCGGGGTCGGGGGCGCCGCGTTGCCGCGGAGGTAGATCGCGCGCAGCCCCAGGTTGCGCAGCCGGGTGAGGGCGCGGGCCCGGTTCGCGGCCAGCACCAGCACCCGGACCGAGCCGTCGTCCGCCGGGGACACGCCGGGGAGCCCCCCGGCGGGGGCCGGCAGGGCCCGTACGGGCGCCTCGACCCGGGTGGTCGGACCGGCCGGGACGGTGTCCCGGGGCGGCGGTGCCGGCAGGTTCAGGGCGACGACGACATTGCCGTCCGGCAGTTTGCAGAAACCTCCTGCGGCCATGCAGGTCACACCCCCGTGCGCGTCAGTGTCAATAAGAAGGCCACAGCACGCACCTAAACACGTCCGGCCGCGACCCGCCAAGGGGGTCGCGGCCGGACATGGTCTGACCTGCGGAAATGCTGGTTACTTCACCGCGGGTCCGACCAGGAGCGAGATCGTGGAGCCGTCCTTGGCCTCCTTGACGATCTTGATCTTGGTGTTGGTGTCAGTGATCTTGACACCGCCCGTCGGGTTGGTCTCGTCGTAGTAGGTGTTGGCGTGGTCGTTGAACGTCGACACACCCTTCGACGACGGGATCTTGGTGAGCACGTCGGCCTTGTGCAGCTTCAGGCCGTCGGTGCGGTACAGGCTGAACGGCGAGTCGTAGGACTGGATGCGGTTGCGCATCACCGTGCCGTCGGCCCACTTGAGCGCCTTCGGGTGGGAGTCGATCGGGAGGACCAGGCCGACACCCGGGTGGGTGCTGGTGTTGTTGTCCGCCTGCGAGGTGTCCCACTTCCAGATCAGCAGACCGTTCTGGTACGGGTAGTGCTCCACCCAGTCCGGACGCGACGAGAAGCCGAAGTTGTACGGGCCGACCTTGAGGGTCTTGTCGTACGAGACGTACTGGCGGTTCTCCGCGATGTAGTACTGGGCGTAGTCGTCCGTGATGGACGAGCCGATACGGGAGAAGCCCTTCGTGGCCCAGGCCGCGTCCGTGCTCTCCGCGTTGTCGGTGAACAGGGCGCCGCCGTCGGCGACCACGGAGATGCGGTCGGCCGCGAAGCCCTTGGGGGCGACACCGCCGTCCGTCTGGTAGCGGAAGCGCAGGTCGAACTTCTTGCCCGCGTAGGCGTCCAGCGAGTACGACAGCTTCTTGTACGTGCCGGAGGAACCGGTCAGAGCCGACTTGCCGCTGGCGTCCTTCGGGATCGCCGCACCGTCCACCGTGCCGTCGAGCGCGGTCCAGTTGGCGCCGCCGTCCGTCGACACCTCGGTGTAGAGGTAGTCGTACTCGGCCTCGATGTCGTACCAGCCGTCGAGGGTGAGCGCGGCGGACGACTTGCCCGTGAGGTCCACGGAACGGGTCAGGGTGTTGGAGAGGTTGTCACCGCTGCCGCTCCACCACTGACCGGCGCCCTCGGCGGGCTCGACGATCTCGGTGGTGACCTTCTTCTGGGGCAGCTCGACCACGAGGGCCTGCTTGTCCCACGTGTTGTACGCGGCGAGACCCAGCTTGTGCGTGGACTGCTTGCCGGCCTTGGCGGTGTCGAAGTTGAGCCAGCCCAGCTGCATCTTGTCCCAGGCGGTCATGTCGCCGGGCAGGTCACCGATCTCGTTCTTGCCGGTGCCGAGCCAGGAGCCGGACGACATCAGGGTCCAGAAACCCGTGGAGTTGTCGCCGTTGCCCGTGGTGTCGTAGTGGTCCGGCAGACCGAGGTCGTGGCCGTACTCGTGGGCGAAGACACCGAGGCCGCCGTTCTCCGGCTGGATGGTGTAGTCGCCGACCCAGATGCCCGTGTCACCGATCTTGGCGCCACCGAGCTTGTTGCCGTCGGGGCCGCTCACACCGGCGTCGGTGCCGAACGCGTACCAGCGGTGGGCCCAGATGGCGTCCGTGCCCTGCGCGCCGCCGCCGGCGGACTCGTCCTCACCGGCGTGCACGATCTGGAAGTGGTCGATGTAGCCGTCGGGCTCGTTGAAGTTGCCGTCGGCGTCGAAGTCGTAACGGTCCCACTGGTCGTACTTGGCGACGTCGGCCTTGATCTGTGCGTCGGTGCGCCCGGCCGCCTTCTGCTGGGCGACCCAGGAGGTCAGACCGTCGCTGACGACGTTCCACACGCTGGTGCAGTTCGTCTGGCCGCACTTGTTGTTGCCGTAGCGGGCCTCGTTGTAGGGCACCTTGACCCAGTCCGAGACCGTGCCCTCGACCGAGTAGCGGCCCGAGGACTGCTTCTCGTAGTACTTCTTCATCGACTCGGTCTTCTTGCCGGTGCCGAAGTACATGTCCTGGAAGTGCTTGCGGTTGTAGTCCGCCTTCCAAGCCGTGGAGTTGTCCTTCTTGCGGTTCGGCTTGGCGATCTTGTTGTGCAGCGGGCCGGGCGTGCCGCCGTACTGGCTGTCGATCTGGTCGCCGAACTCGACGAGGATCGTGAAGATCTTGTCGGTCTTCTCCCGGCCGAGCTCGACGTACTTGCTCTGGCCCTTCTTGCTCTTGAGCTTCACGACCTTCGAACCGCCACGGTTCTTGACCGTGGCGTCGCCGGATATGACCTGCTTGAGAGCTTCCTCGCGCTGGGCCTCCTGAGTCTTGCTCATGGGGCCTTCGAGGTCGTGCTCGCCGTGCCCGGCGTGGTCCGCCGGGTCGTGGCGGTTCGCGGCGGCTGCCGACTTGCCGTCCCCGTCCTGCGCCACCGCGTAGGTCGAGAAGGTGGCCGCGGCCGTCGCCATGGCGACGCTGATGGCCGCCGCCCTGAACGTCCAGGGTCTACTGGTCACTTGAGGTCCTCCCCCGCGTCCGTCCGCGCGGAGGGGATGTCCTGGTCGTGGAGGAAGTCCGCGGGCGGTATACGCGTGTAGTCAAGTGACGACATTCGACTGGAGTTTCGAGAGAAAAAACAGATCTTGACTTGCACAGGTCAAGGCGCTAATGCCGTCTACGGGAAGCGCTTGTTCGTTATGCGGACGTTATGTAGCGTCGCCAACCGGCGCGCATATGCGTCCACTTCCCGGACTCCATGACTCGGTGCGCCCCCTGTGCCCCCATCCCCGTGGGTCAGGTCACGCTTACCCGTCGTTCCCCTCGGGCACCCTGGCGAATAGAGTCGATTGGCGGAGCGCCGGACGTCGGCGGAAGCCAAGCCGACAGCACTGCTTCACCTTTGATTCGTATCCGCAACCTCCCCTCAGCGCGAGAGGCACGGGGAGACCCCCACCCGAGGACACGATTGCCATGCCTCGTCCGACGACCGCACAGCTCGCCTACGGCTCCTGCACCGTGATCCTGTCCACCCTCGCCATGCTGCTGCTGTCGCAGACGAGTTCCGGCGTGGGGATCGCGGTGATCGCCCTCTCCGCCCTCGCCCTGGGCCTCCTCGTCTCCCTGACCGTGCCGCTGCCCAAGCCGGCCTCGGCGAGGGCCTCCACCGTCACCGCCGGGAACCGGGTCAAGGCCCCGGCGACCGTTCCGGCGGGCCCGGCGCCCGAGCCGGTCCGGGAGCGGGAACCGGTGCACGAGCCGACGGCTTCCTGAACCTCTTTCGGCGCCCCACCGGGACGCCGCACAGAAACGTGACGGCGGGCCCGTGCTCCACGGACCCGCCGTTTCTGTGTGTGAGTCCGTGACTCACTCCGTGCTGACCACCACCGTCTTGGCCGCCTTGTCGTGCAGACCCTGCTTGTACGGCTTGTCGAAGAAGCTCCAGCCGCCCGCGATCGCCGTCCAGACACAGGCGCAGCAGAAGGCGAAGGGGATCCACAGCACCGCCGCGCGCAGCAGCGAGGTCTGCGTCGAGGGCGTGTTGCCGTCGCTGAGGTTCGCCACCCGGAGCTTCATCACCCGCTTGCCGAGGGTCTGGCCGTTCCTGACCGTGAAGAACGTGTCGTACGCGATGTAGAGGACCGCGGCGAGCACTTCCTGCCCCACGGACCTGCTGAACTCGATGTCGTCGGTGTCGACGGTGTACTGGCTGATCCTGAACGCCCAGGCCAGCAGGCCCACCACGATGCCCACGAGGATCATGTCCATGAGGCGGGCGAGCACCCGCTTGCCGCTGTCGGCGAGCGGCGGCATCCCGAGGAGCGGGTCGTTGGGGAAGGAACCGCCGCCGTAGGGGTCGCCGCCGTACGGGTCACCGCCGTAAGGACCGCCACCGCCGTAGGGCGGTGGCTCGTTGCCGTACGGGGGCGGCCGGCTGCCGTACGGCGGCTCTCCGGGTGGGGTGCCGGGTGGGGTACCGCTGTCCTGGTCCGGCGGGGGCTGCTTCCTGAACGGGTCGTCGTCCGGGGACCGACCCGAGCCGAAGGGCGGCGGTTCGCTGCTCATGGCCCGAGTCGACCGCGAACCCCCCGGCTCCGCATCCGGCACGGGGCCGTACGGAGTACGGCTACTCGCCGGCGACGAAGGTGTGGGCCGCCTTGTCGTGCCAGCACTGGCGCCAGGGCTTGTCGATCACACACCACAGGACGCCGACGACGCCGATGCCGAGCAGACCGGGGACGGTGTGGGCGAGCCAGCGGCGCAGGGACCCGCCGAACGACGGGGGCTCGTGGCCCTCGATGTCCCGGACCTCCAGGCGGAGCAGCTTCTTGCCGAGGGTGCGGCCCCACTTGGCGGTGGGCACCACCTCGTAGAGGGCGCTCACCACGAACAGGACGCCCAGGATGATGCCCAGGTACACCGAGGTCGTGCCGTCGAGCAGCCAGACGGTGACCTTCTCGCCGGAGAGCCTGGCCGCGTCGATCTTCCCGTCGATGTGGTCGAGCGCCTTGGTGCCGAACGGGACGGCGGCCACGGCCGTGACGGAACCGACGACGGCACTGTCCACGAGGCGGGCCACCAGGCGTCGGCCGAGCCCGGCGGGGCGGGCCTCGGCCTGCCGTCGGGCGACCGCCTGGAAGGGGTCCTCCACCACCGGCTTCCAGGGGGCGACCGGCTGTTCGCCGTCCCCGCCGGCCAGCCGGTGCACCTGCTGGGCCCAGGAGGGCTGACCGCCGCCGGACCCGACGGCCATGGGCGTGTCGGCCGACTGCCGGGCAGCGGTGGGCTGCTGGGGCAGGCCCGGAGCGGGCTGCCCGGTCGGCGGGGCCTGGGGTGTCTGGGCGAAGGAGCCGCCGACCGCCGGTTGTTCCGGCTGCCGCGGTGGCGGGGCGGTCGGGGTGAGGGG
>NZ_LIQX01000392.1 GCF_001418475.1 Streptomyces ossamyceticus
GGTCAGGGGGCCGGGGGTGTGGGGGACGGACTCGAAGAGCAGGCGGTCGCTCACGCGGCCCTTCATGGCGAAGCGGCCCGCGATGGTGCGCTGGTGCTCCGAGAGCAGGGAGACGGCCCAGAGCGGCTGCTCGGCGAGGAGGTCGTCCATCCGGGAGCCCTCGCGGAGGCTGACCAGGACGAGGGGCGGGTCGAGGGACACCGACATGAACGACGTGGCCGTCATACCGACGTCCTCGCCGCGCGGCCCCTCGGGATCCGGCTGCGCCTCGTGCGCCGTCACCAGGACCACACCCGCCGCCAGCCGGGACATCACCGCACGGAACTCGTCTTCGCTCACCCCCTCAGGATGCCCGCCGGGCAGGGAAGGGTGAGCCTCAGGGGGCGTGCGGGGCGGCCATGTCGCCGGCAGCGCGGACAGGGGCGGTGCGGGGGAGGCCGGGGTGGCTGAGGGCTTCGACACGTCCGCACGCTAGTCCGTGCCGCCGGGCCGCCACATCCGGCCGGAGATCCACCTCCGGGCCGGTCCTGCGACCTAGGTCGCACCCCTCGGCCCCGGCCGCGCCGCGTGCTCGGCGTTGGCTCAAAAGAATCTGTCTACCCCGTCATCGCACTCGGTCATCACCGCGCACAGGGCCTACACAGAGTCCTGAATTCTGTTCAGGAAGCGCACGGTGGAAACGCATAAACTCCACTCAATTGCTCATGTTTTGTTGTGACTTGAGTCACAGGAGCCATATTTTGTTGACCCTGTGTACCGAGTGGGCTTCGCGCTGTGATTCAGTGGCGGGGACGCTGCAAGCTGTAAGCAGGAACTGTAAGCGGTAGTAAGCCCATGAGTTACGCCGGATAGCAACCCTGGAGCCTGGAGCTGCCACAAGATCTCGGGGGGAGGGCGAATGGAAACCGAGTCGGAGCCTTACGTCCGTCTGACGACGCTGCGGCAGCTGCACCAGGTGATGGCGGACATGAACACCGCACGCAGCCTGGCCGACACGCTGCAGACCGTCGCCGACGGTGTGGTCAACGGCCTGGGGTACGAGCTGGCGTGCGTCAACCTCGTCCGCCCCGACGGAGACCTCGTCGTCGCCGCCCTCTCCGGGAACTCCGCCGCCGAGGCACTGATCACCGGCCGCGTGGGCTCCCGCGCCTCCTGGGACCGCCGGCTGAACATGGGCGAGTCCTGGGGCGACCTGCGGTTCATACCCCACACCGAGGGCTGGGTCCTCGACGAGGACGACGTACCGCAGTGGTACACCGACGGGCCCGCGCCCCGCTTCGAGGACGAGTGGCACCCCTCCGACCGCCTCTTCGCGCCGATGTACACCCCCGGCGCCGGCGGCGCCTCCTGCGGTGAGCTGCTCGGGGTCATCTCCGTCGACCGGCCGCGCAACGGCCGGCGGCCCGGCGCCTGGGGGCGCGAGGCGCTCCAGATGTACGCCTTCCAGGCCGCCATCGCCATCAGCAACGCGCGTCTACGTGCGAATATGCAGCGCGCACTGGTCAGGCTCGAACGGGAGCAGCAGGCGCTGCGGGCCAGCGAGGAATCCTTCCGCCAGGCGTTCGAGTACGCCCCGAGCGGGATGGCCATCGCCGAGATGGGCGGGGACCAGCACGGCCGGATCCTGCGGACCAACGACGCGCTGTGCCGGCTGCTCGGGCGGCCCGCGTCCGCCATGCGCCGGTACTCCTTCTCCGACCTCGTCCACCCCGAGGACATCGGCACCCTTCTGCGCACCTCCGCCGAGGGCGGCCGGGCCGAGCTGCGGCTCGGGCGCCGCGACGGCACGTACGTCTGGGTCAGCCTGCGCAACTCCGTCGTGGCCGACGCCGCCGACGGGCCCCGATTCCTGCTCACCCATGTCGAGGACATCGAGGAGCGCAAGCGCCGCGAGCTCCAGCTCGCCCACCGCGCCTCCCACGACGCGCTGACCGGCCTGCCGAACTCCGCGGAGCTGCGCTCCCGGCTCTCCGCCCGTATCTGCCAGCGCCCCCAGGCGCTCCCGGCCGGCGCGGCGGCCGACTCCATGGACGCCACCTTCGGGGAGAACTTCGGGGACGGCCTCACAGACGGCTTCGGGCAGTACGGCGACTTCGGGATCGCCCAGCACCCGTCCGCCCAGCACCCCGCCGTCCCCCTACCGCACCCGTCGTTCGACGCGTACGAGGCCGGCGGGAACGGGGCGCACGCCTTCGACTTCCACGCGGCCACCGGGCCGTACGACGCCTTCGACCACCATGTGCACACCGTGGCGCCCGAGAGTGAGCGGGACGACGGCACCAAGGGGCTCGCGGTGCTCTTCTGCGACCTCGACGGGTTCAAGTCGATCAACGACCGGTTCGGGCACAACGCGGGCGACGCCGTCCTCATCGAGGTGGCCCGTCGGCTCAGCCGGGGCGTCCGCGACGGCGACACCGTCGCCCGGCTCGGCGGTGACGAGTTCGTCGTCCTTGCCGACGGGCTCGGCCGCGCCGACGCCCAGGACCTCGCCGTACGCCTGCGCAACGAGATCATCCAGCCGATCCGGGTCGACGGCCGCGCGATGCGCGTCGGCGCCAGTTTCGGCATCGGATGGGCGCACTGCGGGATGACGGCGGACGAGGTGTTGAAATCGGCTGACGAGCGGATGTACGTCGAGAAACGATCTCGTCCCAAACAGCATCGGCGGGCCGGATGACCAGAGCCGGGCAGTAGCCCGCCAATCCGGGAAAAGCGCTGGTGAGGCCCCCGATGAGGGGCCTCCCGGCGCGATGGTGACTCAGGCCACGAGGGCTGAGTCACCCGTTTGGCTCAGCGTGAGCGGGTAGGCTCGCTCTCCTACACCCCTGTTGCAAGAACCGCCACCCGTACGCCGCATGTACCGCACCGCTGAGGAGACCTAGGGATGACGCCCGGCAACAACGGCGCGAGCACGCCCGAGGACGACGACCCGTTCGGCTACCTCTACGCCGACGGCCAGGCCCGTGGCGCCCAGCCGCCCACGGGAAGCTACGGCTACCCCAACGCCGTCAACCGGGTGCGGCCGGTCGGTGAGCGCCAGTACGGGCAGCAGACCCAGCAGCCGTCCGCGGCCCAGCAGGCCCCCACCGCCGCGTACGGCCAGGTCCCGCAGCAGAACGGCTACGGCCAGCCGAACGCGCACTACCAGGCCCCGGAGTCCTTCTCCGGCGGCGCCGAGACGACCCGCCAGCAGTCGTACGGCAGCGGCGGGGGCGGCGGGCGCGGCCGCGGCCCCAACACCAAGGGGCTGCTGATCGGCGCGATCGCCGTCGTGGCCGCCGTGGTGATCGGCATCGGCGTCGCCATGATCGGCGGGGACGACAAGGCGGACGACAACGCCGGCGGCCCCTCGACCACGCCGACGGCCGATCAGAACACCGAGCCCAGCCCGTCGACGACCAAGAAGACCGAGCAGAAGCCCGGCGAACTCCCCAAGGCGGAGGCCAAGACCCTCCAACTCGGCGGCAACGCCACGGTCGCCTCCGACATCCCAGGCGCCAAGTCCGAGGGCGGCTTCTACGTCGGCAACTTCAACTCGGTCGGGTCGTCGGTGACGTGGAAGATCGAGGACGTTCCGTCTGGGGGCAAGTACACGCTGTACGTCCTCTACGGCGTCCCGGGCAAGGACCAGAACGCCACCCTCTCGGTGAACGGCACCGCCCAGACCCGCCCCCTCAACCTGGCCAACTTCTCGAAGGGCCCCGAGGGCGACTACGAGAAGGGCTGGACGAACACCTTCGCGCTCGTCCAGCTCAACAAGGGCACCAACGAGGTCAAGATCTCCTGCGAGCAGGGCAACTCCTGCGACGTGAACTTCGACCAGATGTACCTGGAAAAGGGCTGGAAGAAGAGCAACTGAGGTCCTGAGCGGGTCCAGCCCTCTCAGGCCGCGCTGACCTCGCCCGTCACCGCCACCTGCGTCCGCAGCTCGTCGTACGCCCGCTGGTCGAACTCGCCCGCTGCCGGGGCCAGTACGGTCGCCGCCGACAGGGCTGTCGCCCGGGTGAGGCGGTCGGGCCAGGGGAGGTGTTCGACCAGGCCCGACAGGAGGCCCGCGACCACCGCGTCGCCGGCGCCGGTGGGGTTGCCGCGGAAGCGGCGGGGCGGGGTCGCCCGCCAGTGGCCCTCGGGCGTGTGGGCGAGGAGACCGTCGGGGCCGAGCGAGGCGACGACCGCCTGGGCACCCCGGCGGCGCGCGTCACGTGTCGCGCGCGACGGCTCGTGGGAGCCGGTGAGTTCGGCCAGTTCCTCGGCGTTCGGCTTCACCACGTCGGGGCGTGCCGCCACCCCGCGCCGCAGCGGCTCACCGCTGGTGTCCAGCAGGACGGGGACGGCCAGGGTGCGCGCCGTACGGATCAGGCCCGCGTACGCCCCCACCGGCACCCCCGGCGGCAGGCTGCCGCACAGGGCCACCGCCGAGGCGGAGCGCAGCAGGACCTCGTACGCCTCCTGGAACGCGGACCACTCGGCCGGGGTGATGATCGGCCCGGGTTCGTTGAGCTGAGTCGTGTCACCGGTGGCGTCGACGACCGCGATCGTCCGGCGCGTCGCGCCCGCCACCGGCACCAGCGCGTCCACGATGCCCGCCGTCCGGGCGAGCCCTTCCTGGACGGCGCGTCCGGTGCCGCCGCCGACGAAGCCGGTGACCGTCACCTCATGGCCGAGGGCGGCGAGCACGCGGGCCACGTTCAGGCCCTTGCCGCCGGGGCGTTGGATCACCTCGGTCACCCGGTGCGTGGCATGGGGCCTGAGGGCCCGTACGCGGTGGGTGATGTCGAGAGCGGTGTTCAGCGTGACCGTGAGGATCACCCGGAGCTACCCCCTCGAATTCGACGGCGCGACGCGTTCGGTCTTCGTTGACCTCAGAATGCGCTCGGCGACAGCTGTTGCGGAGGCTCGATCATGCCAAAAGAGCGGCGGTCGGCCCAGTCCCCGGGGCCAACCGCCGCACTCCGCACCACCCGCCAACAAAGGGGCGGATCGGTCCGGTTGGGGATCGATCGAACCCACCGGCCGTCCGCCACCGGCCCCCCGCTAACGGCCACCGTCCGCCGTCGGCCGTGGCCCGTTCGCCGTCGGCCGTCGGCTCAGTCCGTGAAGGGGTCCACCGCCCAGGTGCCCTTGCGCAGGACGCCCTTCACCGTGAACTCCGCGTCGAGGAGGACGATGTCGGCGTCCTTGCCCGGCTCCAGGGAGCCGATCCGGTCGTCCAGGCCGAGGAGCCTGGCCGGGTTGGCGGAGAGCGCGGCGACGACGGACTCGACGGGGAGGCCGTCGAGGGTGACCGCCCGCCGGAAGGCGCGGTCCTGGGTGAGGGTCGAGCCGGCGATGGAGCCGCCCTCCACCAGGCGGGCCACCCCGTCGGCGACCTCCACCTCCAGCGGGCCGAGCATGTAGCGGCCGTCGCCGAAGCCGGCCGCGTCCATCGCGTCGGTGATGAACGCCACCCGTTCCGCGCCCGCGTGACGGAACGCCAACTGGAGGGCGGCCGGATGCAGATGCGTGCCGTCGTTGATCAGCTCGACGGTGATCCGCTCGTCCTCCAGGAGCGCCGCGATCGGGCCGGGGGCGCGGTGGCCCAGCGGGGGCATCGCGTTGAACAGGTGCGTGGCCACGGTCGCGCCCGCCTCGATGGCCCGCACGGTCTGCTCGTACGTGGCGTCCGTGTGCCCGATCGCCGCGAGGACGCCGTGCTCGGCGAGGAGCCGTACCGAGTCCAGGCCGCCGGGAAGTTCGGTGGCCAGGGTGACCATGCTCGCCCTGCCGCGTGCCGCGTCGACCAGCTTGCGGACCTCCGCCGGGTCCGGGTCGCGCAGCAGCGCCTCGGAGTGGGCGCCCTTGCGGCACGGGGAGATGAACGGGCCCTCGAAGTGGATGCCCGCGATGTCGCCCTGCTCGGCGAGTTCGGAGAGGAGCCCGGCGCGGTGGGCGAGGCCGTCCATGTCGCCGGTGACGGTGGAGGCGACGAGGGTGGTGGTGCCGTGCAGACGGTGGGTGTGGATGCCCCGCAGGACGTCCTCGACCGTGCCCGAGGTGAACGAGGCTCCGCCGCCGCCGTGGTTGTGGAGATCCACGAAACCGGGGACGGCCCACAGACCGTCGGCCGCAAGGACGGGGGCGTCGGCGGGGGCGTGCTCGGCGATCCGGGTGCCGTCGACCACGACCCGGCCGTTCTCGACGATGCCGGTGGGGAGGACGACGTCGACGCCTTCCAGCACGTAGGGCCCCGCTGTGGACGGGGGCCACGGGCGCGTGGGGGCCTGCCGCGCGGCTGACCGCGCCCCTTCAGGCAGGCTGCTCGGACCGGAAGCGGAAAAGTCCTGCTGGGCTGGCATCAGGGGGTTGCCTCCGAAGCGTCCGTGGGGGTCGTGGGGGTGGTGTCCGTGAGGAGGTCCCAGGCCAGGAGGCCGGCGCCGAGGCAGCCCGCCGTGTCACCGAGGTTCGCCGGGACGAGTGCGGGGACCTTCTGGAAGGTCACCCGGTGTTCGATGGCGGCCCGCAGCGGGGTGAACAGGGTCTCCCCGGCCTCGGCGAGGCCGCCGCCGATGATCAGGGTGCGGGGGTCCAGCAGGGTGATCGCGGTAACGAGGCCGTCGGCGAGGGCGTCGACCGCCTCCTGCCAGACGCCGCGGGCCCGCGGGTCGCCGTACTCCACCGCCCGCGCGCAGTCCGCCGCGTCCGCGCCGGGGTCGCCGGTGGCGGCGGCCCAGGCCTGGCTGACGGCCGCCGCGGAGGCGAAGCGCTCCAGACAGCCCCGCTGACCGCAGGGGCACGGGGTTCCCCCGGGGCGTACGACGATGTGGCCGATCTCGCCGGCGAAGCCGTGCGCGCCCGCCTCGACCCGGCCCTCGACGCCGATCGCGCCGGCGATACCCGTGCCGAGCGCCACGAAGAGGAAGCGGTCGGCGCCCAGGCCCGCGCCGACCCGGCCCTCGGCGAGACCGCCGGTGCGCACGTCGTGGCCGAGGGCGACCGGTATGCCGCCGAGACGCTCGGCGAGGAGCGCGCGCAGCGGTACGTCGCGCCAGCCGAGGTTGGCCGCGTAGACGGCGACGCCGCGCTCGGCGTCGACGATGCCGGGCACGGCGACACCGGCGGCGGACGCGGGCTCGCCGAAGTGCCGCTCGCCGTGGCCGCGCAGCTCGGCGGCGAAGTCGAGGATCGACGCCACGACGGCGTCCGGCCCGCGGTCGCGGCCGGTGGCGAGGCGCGCCTGGTGCAGCAGCTCGCCGCCCGCACCGACCAGCGCGGCCTTCATCCCGGTGCCGCCCACATCGAGGGCGATGACATGTCTCACGAGGGACAGTGTGGCCCGTGTACCCTCAAGAGGTCTAGTCCACTCACGTGGTGTAGACCTTATGGAGAAGTTCAAGAAGTTGAAGGATTAACGGGCTTGGGCGCAGGCCTGTGATCCAGGCTGTTTTGTTCGAAGCCCGTTCGATAAGCGCGACAGGTTTGGGGCAGTACGAGTGCGACAGCGGCGGACGAAGACCCACATCAGGACCACCTCGACACTCGCGGCACTGTCCGCGCTGGGGCTGATGTCCACGCTTGCGGGCTGCGGCGCCGGGGAGACGGACGGGCAGAAGGTCACCCTGAAACTGGTGGCCGCCGACTACGGCGACTCGAAGGCCAACAGCTCCCAGCAGTACTGGGACGACCTCGTCACGGCGTACGAGAAGGACCACCCCGACGTCGAGATCGACGTCACCGTGCACTCCTGGAACGACATCGACCGCGAGGTCAAGAAGATGGTCGACGCCGGTGAGGCCCCCGACATGGCGCAGATCGGCACGTTCGCCGACTACGCCGCCGCCGGGAAGCTCTACGAGGTGGACGACCTGCTCTCCATACCCGTCCAGGGCAACTTCCTCGGCCAGCTCGCCAACGCGGGCAAGGTACGGCGGGCCTCGTACGGGATGCCGTTCGCCGCGTCCACCCGCGTGCTCTTCTACAACAAGAAGCTGTTCGCCAAGGCCGGGATCGACGACGCCCCGCGCACCTGGGGCGAACTGGCCGCCGACGCCGAGGCGCT
>NZ_LIQX01000393.1 GCF_001418475.1 Streptomyces ossamyceticus
GGCGGAGGTGGGCGCGGGCAGGGGAGTGCCGGCAGGCGGGAGCGCGGTGGTGGGGGCGCTCCCCGTGGTGGCCCGGGGTGTGGTGGTGGCGGGAGGGAGCGCGGCAGCCGGGGGCATGCCGGTTGTCTCGGCCGGTTCGTCGTTCATGGTCCTCATACCTTCCCCGCCTCCTTCTTCTTGCGCCCACGCCCGGGCGATCAAGCCGTCTACGTCCCCGCTCGTACGATCGCCGCTGCCGCCGTACGTGCCGCGGGCGACTGCGCCAGATACTCGACAGCCCTGCGCAACGAACCCTCCTGCGAGGGGTGGTAGGAACGCCGCAGATAGCGGGGGACGGCCGCGCCGAGCTCCTTCCAGGTGGGCAGCAGCCCCTTGCGTACGGCCCTATTGTGCGCGGCGAGTGAGTAGCGCAGGCGTCCGGCGAGCTCCGGGTCGTGCCGTATCAGATAGGCGGTGCCCCACACCCACATGTAGAGCATCATCGGCGCCGTGACCGCCATGCCCGCGATCCGGCGGGGGTAGCGGGATCGGCCCCGGCCGCCGCAGTGCTGATACATGTCGAAGGCGACCGCACGGTGTTCGACCTCCTCTGCGCCGTGCCAGCGCAGCAGGTCGAGCATGACCTCGTCGGCTCCGGCCCGGTCGAGACCCTCCGCGGCCAGGACCCAGTCACCCAGCACCGCTGTGAACTGCTCGATCGCCGCGATCAACGACAGCCGGAAGCGCAGCCACTCCCTGGGTGGGATCGGTGCCCCCAGGGGAGGTCTCTCACCGAGCAGCTTCTCGAAGAGGAAGTCGACGTACCTGGTGAAATCCGCCGTGTCGAGCCGCTGCGCCGCGAGATGGTTCAGCACGTACGCGTGCTGCACGCTGTGCGTGGCCTCCTGCCCCATGAACCCCTTGACGTCCTTGAGGAGTTCTCGGTCCGTGACCAGCGGAAGGCCCTCCTTGAAGACCTTCACGAACCATCGCTCCCCCGCCGGCAGGAGCAGATGCAGCACGTTGATCACGTGGGTGGCGGTCGGTTCGCCGGGGATCCAGTGCAGCGGGGTCTTCTCCCAGTCGAAGGAGACCCTTCGTGGCGCGATCGCGTGCCGCTCCGCCGCATCCTCGGGGTGCTCCTCGCGCGGGCTCACAGCCGGGGCTCCAGTCGGGCGAAGGCGCGCAGAGCCCTGGGGGTGAAGCGCGACATGAAGTGGCCGCCGCGGGCCTCCGGGGTGACCGGCACAACGGCCTGGTTGCGCACCACCGCCCGCAGAATGGCGTCCGCGACCTTCTCCGGAGGGTAGTTCCGCAGACCGTACAGCCGGGCGGCGTTCCGCTGCCGGCGCTTCTCCTCCGCGGCGTCGACACCGGTGAAGCGGGCGGTCGAGGTGATGTTGGTGTTGACGATGCCGGGGCAGATCGCCGAGACCCCGATGCCCTTGCCGGCAAGCTCCGCTCGGAGGCATTCGCTGAGCATGAGGACGGCCGCCTTGGAGGTGCTGTAGGCGGGCAGGGTCCGTGAGGGCAGATAGGCCGCGGCCGAGGCGGTGTTGACGATGTGGCCGCCCTGCCCGCGTTCGGCCATCTGCCTGCCGAAGAGGCGGCAGCCGTGGATCACGCCCCACAGATTGACGTCGAGAACCTTTCGCCAGTCCTCGGGGGTGGTGTCGAGGAAGGAGCCCGAGAGGCCGATCCCGGCGTTGTTCACGAGGACGTCCACCACCCCGTACTCGGCTGCGACCTTCTCGGAGAGCTTCTCCATGGCCTGCTCGTCGGAGACGTCGACCGTCTCGGCCCAGGCCTCGGGGGCGCCGATCAGCCGGGACAGTTCCACGGTGCGGGCCGCGCCCTCCGCGTTCCGGTCGACTGCGATGACGCGCGCACCGGCTTCGGCGAACGCGAACGCCGTGGCCCGGCCGATCCCGCCCGCGGCCCCGGTGACCAACACCAACTGCCCGCCGAACCGGTCGGCGTACTTGCCCGTGGCTGCCGCGGGCGCTGGGCGCCCGCCGTCGGTGGCCGTGACGAATTCGGTGATCCAGGCAGCCAGTTGGTGAGGGCGTGTGCGCGGGATCCAGTGCTTGGCGGGGAGAGTGCGGCGGATCAGCCGCGGAGCCCACTGCTCCAGTTCGTCGTAGAGCCGCTCGGACAGGAACGCGTCTCCCAGGGGAACGATGAGCTGCACGGGCGCGTGCGCGTACGCGTCGTCCCGCGGCTCGGCGAGACGGGGCCGTACGTTGTCCCGGTACAGCCACACACCGTGCGCGGCGTCCTCGGGCAGCGACCTGGACGGATAGCCGCCGCTCGGCGACAGCTTCTCGGCCCGCTGGACCATGCGGGGCCACCGCTTGCCGAGTGGGCCGCGCCAGGCGAACTCGGGCAGTCCGGGTGTGTGGAGCGCATAGATGTACCAGGACCTGACGCCCTGGTCGAGGAGCTGGCCGAGCCGGCGCGGGGTAGGGAACTTCGTGCGCCGCTTGATCCAGTGGCCGAGATGGTCGAGCGAGGGTCCGGACATCGACGTGAAGGACGCGATGCGGCCCTCGGTGCGCTCGACCGTCACGAACTCCCAGCCCTGCACCGAGCCCCAGTCGTGTCCCACGAGATGAACGGGCCGGTCGGGGCTGACCGCGTCCACGACCGCGAGGAAGTCGTCCGTCAGCTTCTCCAGGGTGAACCCGCCGCGCAACGGCCGCGGTGCCGTCGACCCGCCGTGGCCGCGCACGTCGTACAACACCACGTGGAAGCGCTCGGCGAGGTGCGCGGCGACCTCGGACCAGACCTCCTTCGAGTCGGGATAGCCGTGTACGAGCAGCACCGTCGGCTGCTGTGGGTCGCCCAGCTCGGCCACGCACAGCTCGACCCCGTCCGCGCGCACCCGGCGCTCCCGCGCACCTGCCGGCCCCACCGAAGCCTGCACCTCTTCCCCCTCGCTCATCGGCACTTCTCCTCCGCCCACCGCCGTACGTGCGGCAAATCGTCGTCCAGCCAGAAGGCGCTCTCCTCCGGGTCCCGGGAGTCGGTGACGACCAGGATCTCCTCGAACTTGGCGCCGGTGCCGCGGAAGCCGAGGTGCGGCTCGACCGCCCACAGCCCCGGCTGCGGCGGATGGTCCGAGAACCGGTACGGGGACCACAAGGGCGACCAGCCGTCCCGGTGCCCGTGCAACGCGTCCGCCGCCAGGCCTTTCAGCGCCTGTGTGCCGAACCCGAAGACATGGGGTGACCAGCGACGTTCCTTGACCCGGTCGACCTTGTGCGCGATGACACCGAAGGGATACGCGCGATGGCGGTTGGCGTACCCCTGGCGGACCATGAGCCGGTCCACGTCCTCGTAGATCTCCCGGAGTGAACGCCGCTCGCGCACCTCGCGCAGGATCAGCTCCCGGTGCGCTTCGAGGTCCGCCATCAGTTTGTCGTGCAGGGGACTGGGGCCGAGGCAGCCCGAGTAGCCGATGTCCGCGGTGTAGCCCTTGTGGACGGGAGCCATGTCGAGGATGAACGGCATGCCCGGCTCGAGTCGGCGGTCGGTGGGGAAGAACTGCAGCGGTACGCGGAAGTTCACGAACGCCGTGCGGTCACCGAACCAGGCGAAGGGCAGATGGAACCAGTCCCGCACCCCACGCTCCCGCAGCCAGTGGCGCTGCATCCGCGCCGCCTCGCGCTCGGTCACGCCCGGCTTCAGCTGGGCCGCGACCGCTTCCGCACACTCGTACGCGAGGGTCTGCACCTCACGGAACCCCCGCAGGTCCGCCGAGCGTTCCCCTGTCACCGAGCTCATGTCACCGCCCCACCTGTCTCCGTCGGCTACGGTCCGTGTTCGCAATGTGACATCGAAGAATGTGACAGTGATTGGCGGCTGCGTCAATAGGGGGTGTCCGAGGCTATGGAGAACCGCGGGCACCAAATCGATGAGCCAGTCGTTCTTCCATCGCGGCGACCGGTCCCGCCGGGCCCTGGCCTGCCGGTTGTTCGACCTCAGGGTGACCCCTAGGGGGACTGACGGCTGATGCCCCCTACGGGCCCGTACGACTCGAGGGGGACGTCGAGACAGCTCTGCGGGGTGACGACCACGAAGGCTCCCCGGCTCTAATGTCGAAATCGTGACTGTGATCGCGACCGAAAGCCTGAGCAAGCGGTTCCCGAGGGTGACCGCTCTTGACCGGCTCTCCGTGGACATCGGACCCGGTGTGACGGGACTCGTCGGTGCCAATGGCGCCGGCAAGTCCACACTGATCAAGATCCTCCTGGGTCTGTCCCCCGCCACGGAAGGCCGTGCCGAGGTGCTCGGACTGGACGTCGCCAGCAAGGGCGGCGTCATCCGCGAGCGCGTCGGATACATGCCGGAGCACGACTGCCTGCCGCCCGACGTGTCGGCCACCGAGTTCGTCGTGCACATGGCCCGGATGTCGGGGCTCCCCCCGACCGCCGCGCGCGAGCGGACCGCTGACACCCTGCGCCATGTCGGCCTCTACGAGGAGCGGTACCGCCCGATGGGCGGCTACTCCACCGGCATGAAGCAGCGTGTGAAGCTGGCCCAGGCGCTGGTGCACGACCCGCAACTGGTCTTCCTGGACGAGCCGACGAACGGCCTCGACCCGGTCGGCCGGGACGAGATGCTCGGCCTGATCCGCCGTATCCACACCGACTTCGGCATCTCGGTCCTGGTCACATCGCACCTGCTGGGCGAGCTGGAGCGCACCTGCGACCACGTCGTGGTGGTCGACGGCGGCAAGCTCCTGCGGTCCAGTTCCACGCGGGACTTCACCCAGAGCACGGCCACTCTCGCGGTCGAGGTCACGGACACCGACGAGCACCCCGACGGCACCCGTGCGCTGCGCGAGGCGCTCCAAGGGCGCGGTGTGACCGTCTCCGACGGCAGCGGCCTCCCCGGCGCCGGGCACATCCTGCTGCTCACCGCGCAGGGTGAGGAGACCTACGACCTGATCCGGGACGTCGTCGCCGAGCTGGGCCTCGGTCTGGTCCGTATGGAGCAGCGCAGGCACCACATCGCCGAGGTGTTCCAGGACAGCGACGAGCAGGCGATTTCCCAGCGCACGCAGGATGCCTGGAAGGAGGCGGTCGGCCATGGCGGTTGAGCAGACCCGGGCTCAGGCCCCGGCTCAAGCCGGTGCACAGCCCGCACGTACCGGCGAACAGAGCCGGATCCACAACATCGGCTACCGCAGCTATGACGGCCCCCGTCTGGGCCGCGCCTACGCCCGGCGTTCGCTGTACTCGCAGTCCCTGCGTGGTGCGTACGGGCTCGGCCGTTCGGCCAAGTCCAAGGTGCTGCCGATGATGCTCTTCGCGGTGATGTGCGTGCCGGCGGCCATCATGGTGGCGGTCGCGGTCGCCACCAAGGCCAACGACCTGCCGATCAAGTACACCGACTACGCGATCATCATGCAGGCCGTCATCGGGCTGTACGTCGCCTCCCAGGCGCCGCAGTCGGTCTCCCTCGATCTGCGCTTCAAAACGGTGCCGTTGTATTTCTCGCGCCCGATCGAGACCTCGGACTACGTGCGCTCCAAGTACGCCGCGCTGACCTCGGCGCTCTTCATCATCACCGCCGTCCCCCTCGTCGTGCTCTACGTGGGCGCTCTCCTGGCCAAGCTGGACTTCACCGACCAGACCAAGGGCTTCGCACAAGGACTGGTGTCCGTGGCGCTGCTGTCACTCCTCTTCGCCGGCATCGGTCTGGTGATCTCCGCGATCACGCCCCGCCGAGGGTTCGGCATCGCCGCCGTCATCGCGGTCTTCACCATCTCCTACGGAGCCGTGTCCGTCGTCCAGGCCATCGCCGACGCGCAGTCCAGCAGCGGCGTGATCCCCTGGCTCGGCCTCTTCTCGCCGATCACGCTGATAGACGGCGTGCAGACCGCCTTCCTGGGCGCCACCTCAGCCTTCCCCGGCGGGCACGGGCCGTCCGGCGGACAGGGGGCCGTCTACCTCCTCGTCGTCCTGGGTCTCATCGCGGGCTCCTACGGCCTGCTGATGCGCCGCTACCGAAAGGCCGGGCTGTGACCACGCTCACCATCGACCACGTCTCACGCTGGTTCGGCAACGTGGTGGCGGTCAACGACATCACGATGACCATCGGCCCCGGCGTCACCGGCCTCCTCGGCCCGAACGGCGCCGGGAAGTCCACCCTCATCAACATGATGGGCGGTTTCCTCGCCCCCTCCACGGGCACGGTCACTCTCGACGGCCGGCCGGTCTGGCGCAACGAGAAGATCTACAAGGACATCGGCATCGTCCCCGAGCGGGAGGCGATGTACGACTTCCTCACGGGCCGCGAGTTCGTCGTCGCCAACGCCGAGTTGCAGGGCCTCGGGGCGACGGCGGCCCAACGGGCTCTCGCCACGGTGGAGATGGAGTACGCGCAGGACCGCAAGATCTCGACATACTCCAAGGGCATGCGGCAGCGCGTGAAGATGGCGTCCGCCCTGGTCCACGACCCGTCCCTGCTGCTGCTCGACGAGCCGTTCAACGGTATGGACCCGCGCCAGCGGATGCAGCTCATGGACCTGCTGCGGCGCATGGGCGACGAGGGCCGATCGGTGCTGTTCTCCTCGCACATCCTCGAAGAGGTGGAGCAGTTGGCCTCCCACATCGAGGTGATAGTCGCCGGACGGCACGCGGCGAGCGGAGACTTCCGGCGCATCCGGCGTCTGATGACGGACCGGCCGCACGTCTATCTGGTGCGTTCCAGCGACGACCGGGCACTGGCCGCCGCGCTGATCGCCGACCCGTCGACCGCCGGCATCGAAGTGGACCTGACCGAGGGTGCGCTGCGCATCCAGGCCGTCGACTTCGGACGGTTCACCGCTCTGTTGCCGAAGGTCGCCCGGGACCAGGGCATCCGTCTGCTCACGGTCTCGCCGTCGGACGAGTCCCTCGAGTCCGTGTTCTCGTATCTGGTCACGGCGTAGGAGGCCGAAGATGTACGACCCCACAGTCGCCCGGCTCACCTACCGGGCCCTGCTCGGCCGCCGTCGGGCTCTCATTCTCGCCGCGCTGCCGGTGCTGCTGCTCGTGATCTCCGCGGCCGTACGCGGTCTGAGCGGAGCCGACGACCAAGTGGCGGCCGACCTGCTCGGTGGGTTCGCACTCGCCACCATGGTGCCGATCATCGGCGTCATCGCGGGGACGGGCGCGATCGGGCCTGAGATCGACGACGGTTCGGTGGTGTATCTGCTGGCGAAGCCGGTGAAGCGGTCGACGATCATCTTCACGAAGCTGATCGTGGCGATCGCCGTGACCATGGCCTTCTCGGCGATACCGACGTTCGTCGCGGGTCTGATCCTGAACGGCAACGGGCAGCAGATCGCGGTCGCCTACACGGTGGCGGCACTGGTCGCCTCCATCGCGTACGCGGCGATGTTCCTGCTCCTGGGCACCGTGACCCGGCACGCGGTCGTCTTCGGGCTGGTCTACGCGCTCGTCTGGGAGGCCCTGTTCGGGTCGCTGGTGCAGGGAGCTCGCACGCTCAGCGTCCAGCAGTGGTCCCTCGCCGTGGCCCAGAAGGTCACCGACGGGGACCTCGTGACCTCCGAGGTCGGACTGTCCACGGCGGTGATCCTGCTGACGGTCGTCACGGCCGGGGCCACCTGGTACGCGGGACAGAAACTGCGCACGCTGAAGCTGGCCGGCGAGGAGTGACGCAACTCTCCGGGGAGGCGGCCGCGGAGGCCCGTTCGGGCACGCAGCCGCCTCGGTCGGCCTCCCCGCCGCGGCGGCGGAGGGCTTGACGGAGGCTTCACACGCGTCCAGGCACACTGGGCGAGGGGTGCGAAGCGGTGGGAGACGGCCAGGAAGGGCAAGGGCGGCCAGGAGGCAGGAGGGCACGGGGATGGCGGCTGAGGTCACACCCGACGAGGGCGAGGGGCAGGGCATGGCGTCCGGGGGCGGTTCCGAGGCGGCCTCAAGGTCCGGAGGCCCGAGCCGTGACGAGTCGGCGGGCTGGGACGATCTCGTTCTGGACGAGGACTTCATACGGTCAGCGGAGACCGCCGAGCCGTCGGCGAGGGCTCGGATGCTCGCGGCGCGTTGGCGGGAGCAGACGCCCGATCCCCAGCCGTGGCGGTCGGACGAACCGCCTGCCGGGTGGTTCTTCAGCAAGGCGCGCCGGCGCAAGTGGCGTCGTCGCTGACCGTGCTCCATGGCGGGACGGGCGCGGCGATATTCAGTGGCGGACAACTCGGGCGCCAGGCAGAGTGGTTGGTGTTCAGGCCGCCGGATCGAGGCGGTCCCACGTTCTGGGAGAGGAGCCCGGCGATGCTGTTCATCAGGCGCAGTACGTCGAGTTCCCGGCAGGGCAGTCCGCGGCGGAGTCCGGAGTAGTTACCCCTCCGTCGAGTTCGCGTCGCAAGGGAACTGCCCGGGGCGGCCGCTTCGAGCACGCGAATCGCTTCGCGTGGGCCGCCCACCCGGAGGATTGGCCGAGTGGTAAGGCACCGGCTTGCTAAGCCGTGGTCGGGTTCTGCCCGCGCACGTTCGAATCGTGCATCCTCCGCCGTGTCGCTGTCGCTGTCGCTGTGACTTGGCCGAGTGCTGGGGCTGGGGGCGTGAGTGAGAGGCCCTCGGTGCTGGTGCTCGACCTAGGGTAGCTGGTAGCTGGTCGCTGTTCGGGAGCCCCAAGGGTGAGCCCGCCAGAGGGTGCCCCGCTGAAATGTGGTTGGCACCGTTGGCCGTGGGACGGCTGGTAGTGGGGTGCCTGGCAATTCGGCGCATGGTGGTCGGGCTGGTCTGCCATGCGGTTTGCTCGCGTCCGCAAGGCGCCAACCCCGGCCCCAAGTGCCGGCCCGCAGACCACCGAACCCGAACTTCAAGGCCCCGGCCCGGAACCGCGGGGCCCCGCCCGGAACCGCAGGCCAACGGCCCCGAACCGCAGGCCGACGACCCCGGTCCTCAAGGCACCGACCCCGGCCCTCAAGGCCCTGGTCACCAAGGCACCGGTCATCACGCCGAGGCCGCACCTCCCCGCCCCTGCCC
>NZ_LIQX01000394.1 GCF_001418475.1 Streptomyces ossamyceticus
GTCCCCGCCGTCCCCGCCGTCGGCGGATCATGCCTCGCTCCGCCCGTGCGCCTGGCCCTCACTCCCGGTGCTGGTCCGTCAGTTCGCGGGCCAGGGCCGCTGCCGGGCCTCGCAGGGCTCCGCCGTGGATCAGTTCCGTGCGGTGCACCAGGCGGGGCGCGACCAGCGGGACGGCGACCGCTCCCGGTACGTCGGTCGTGAAGCTGCGGGGCAGGACCGTCAGGCCGTGCCCGGCGGCGGCGAGGGTCGCGAGCGTCCGCAGGTCGGTGCCCTCGTAGCGCAGGGCGGTGCGGACGCCTCCCGCGCCCCCCGCGGTGTGGAGGCGGTCCAGGGGCAGGCCCGCGCCGGGCGCGTCCAGCCAGCGGGCGTCGACGAGGTCGGCGAGGCGCAGTCCGGGGCGCCGGGCGAGGGGGTGGGCGGCCGGGAGGAGGACGCAGACGGGTTCCTCGGCGATGCCGCACGTGGTGAGCGGCGCGACGTCGGGCAGCCCCAGCGGGTCGCTGGGCGCGGCGAGCCCGTCGACCAGGCCGAGGTCGGCGGCGCCGGTGGCGACCGCCGCCGGGATGTCGGCGCGGGCGAGGGCCCGCAGGGTCACGCCGGCGGCGGGCAGCGCGGCGACGGTCCGGGGGCCGAGGGCGGTCGGGGTCACGGCGAGGGTCAGCCCGTGCTCCGGCGCGGACGCCATCCGGACCACGTCGGCGCGGGCCGCGTCCAGCCGCAGCAGCAGGGGCCCGGCGTGTTCGAGGAGCCGCTCCCCGGCGGCCGTGGGCCCGACCGGACGCCGGGTCAGCAGGGCGGCGCCGAGGTCCTGTTCCAGCGCGGCGATGTGCTGGGACACCGCGGACTGGGTGTAGCCCAGCTCGCGCGCGGCCTCGGAGAACGAGGCGAGGCGCGCCACGGTGACATAGGTACGGAGCAGATGCGGATCCATGGCGGCCATGATCCCGCTACGCCCCCGAGATGCACCCAAGCCGCATCAGCGTTGCTTATCGGGAGTGCGGAAATCATCGTTGGACGTGAACACGGGCCCGCGCCGAGGATGGCGGACATGACGAACAGCCCGGCGCAGGCCGCCTCCTCCGCTTCCCGTTCCGCCCGACTCGCCCTGGTCGGCGACCGCTCCCCCGACGTGGTGTCGCACATCCGGATCCCGCGGTTCCTCGACTCCCTCGCGGAACGGGACCGGCTCGTCGTCGACGCCTACTGGATCCACTCCGAGGACGCCGCCGCGGACCCGGCGGCCGTGCGCGGCTTCGACGCGGTGTGGGTGGTGCCGGGCAGTCCCTACCGCAACGAGGCCGGGGTGCTGTCCGCGATCCGCACGGCCCGTGAGGAGGGCATCCCGTTCCTCGGCACCTGTGGCGGCTTCCAGCACGCGCTGCTGGAGTACGCGCGCACGGTGTGCGGGCTCACCGGGGTCGCGCACGCCGAGAACGACCCGGACGCCGAGGACTTCCTGATCGAGCCGCTCGCCTGCTCCCTGGCCGGCCATGAGGCAGCCGTGCGCGTCGAGCCCGGTTCGCTCGCGCAGTCCGTGCTGGGCGCCGAGCGGACCGTCGAGCGGTACTCCTGCCGGTACGGCCCCTCCGCTCACCTCGACACCCTGCGGGCGCACGGGCTGCGCTTCTCCGGGCACGACGACGACGGCCAGGTCCGGATCGTCGAACTGCCGGGCCACCCCTTCTTCCTGGCCACCCTCTTCCAGCCCGAACTCTCCGGCGACGGCAGCCGCCCGCACCCGTTCGTGCGCGGGCTGGCCCGGGCCGCGGTGGACCACGCGACCCGGGCGGCACAGCTGCCGGTGTGAGCCGTGCGGGGCGTCAGCCGACCCGGGCCGGGGCGAACGGCAGGGCCGGCGCCCGGCCGGGGACGAAGCCGTGGGCGCGGCGGGCCAGGAAGGCGGGGTTGTAGCGGTCGACCTGCCGGTGCCAGTTCAGGATGCCGGCGAGCCAGTTCCGCAGGTCGTCCACATAGCCGTCCATGATGTCGCACGCCTCCCGCGACAGCTCGAAGTCGTCGTAGACGACGGGGAGTTCATGGGCGACGACATGCTCGAACTGCCGCATGCGCTGGGTCATCAGGTCGTGGACCACGCCGAGCGCGGTCGGGTAGTCGCAGCCGAAGAAGTTCTGCACGACGAGGATCGCGTTGTGGACCTCGCCCTCGTACTCGATCTCCTTCTGGTACGAGAACACGTCGTTGATGAGGCACGCGTAGTCGATGGCCGCGTTCTCCAGGGAGCGGACGGGGCCGCTGCCGTAGACCTCGGGCGGGATCTGCGGGCCGTGGCCCATCCGGCACAGGCTCAGGGTGAGGTCGGAGCCGAAGGTGGCGCGGCGCATCTCCAGGTAGTCGACCGGGTCGGGGACCCGGTTCTGGAGCTGGTTGAACACCTCCCACACCCAGCTCTCGGTCATCTTGTCGACGGACGCCTTCAGGGTGCGCCGCTCGTCGGGGGTCATCTCCGCGGTGGTCCGCGCCCACAGGTCGATCAGGCCCCGTTCCATCCCGTTCACCGGGACGGGGACCGCCTCCCCCTCGACGGGCATGCAGTCGGAGAGCCGGGCGGTCGTGAGGCGCGCGGCGGCCACGTCGCGGCGGTGGCCGAAGACCAGGGGGTAGTAGTCGTCGCCGTACGTGCCCCAGGCCAGCCACTGCGAGCTGAGGTCCAGTTCCTCGGCGGTGGCGTCCGGGTCGAGGCCGGCCGCGCACAGCGGCAGGTCGGCGGCGGCGAGCCGCTCCTCGTCCCAGACGCCCTCGCCGAGGATGCCCATCGCGTGCGACCAGGCAGCGAGGCGGGGGCGGGCGGCGTCCAGGTGCGGGCACAGCTCCACCTGGAAGGGCATGTGGAAGTCGGGGATCAGGGACGGTCCGACCTTCTGGTACGGCAGGTGCGCGCGGGTGCGCAGCCGTTCGGCGGCGGCGGAGGCGAACAGCGCCCCCACGTCGGCGGCGGACGTGCCGAACCCCGCCCCGGTGACCAGGGCCGGGCCGGAGAGGAGCGCGCCGCCGAGGTCGAGCGGGCCGCGCGAGGAGCTCGCCCCGTCGTTCATGTAGCGGCTGGACCGCATGTGCCACTCGTGGCCGCCGGCCTGCCAGTCCTGGAGGCCCTTGGTGTACGCGGCGACGGCGGCGATCTCGGGCGGGGTGAGTCCCTGCTCCAGGGCCAGCGCGGGGACCTCGGTGAGCGCGGTGTCCTCGAACTGGTGCAGCCGTGAGGTGAGGATGTCGTTGACGGTCTCGGCGGCCTGTTGCGTGTCGCAGCCGAAGAACGTCTCCAGGACGAGCACGCCGTTGCTGTTCTCCCCCTCGTCCTCGACCTCCCGCTGGTAGGAGAACAGGTCGTTGCGCAGGTGGACGGCGTCCGAGAACGTCTCCATCAGGACCCGCAGGGGCCTCGACCCGGCGACCGCGGCGGGCACCTCCGCGGTCGCGTACTCGACGAGACCGGCGGACCAGGGGGCGCCGCCGACCTTCCGGCGCATCTCGATGTACTCGACGGGGTTGGCGATCCGCCCCTCGTTGATGTTGGACAGCTCCCACAGCGACTCGTTGAGCAGATGCTCGGTCGCCACGGCGAAGCGGCGCCGCCAGTCCATCGACATCGCCGGGACCGTGCGCGCCCAGAGGTCGGCGAGCCCGGCCTCCACCGGGTTCCGCGGCTCGGGGACGGGGGTGGCCAGGTCCAGCGGCATGAACAGCGGGAGCCGGTCGAGGTGGGCCTTGCCGCCGGGCCGGTCCTGGGAGCGCTTGAACAGTTCCAGGAAGTGGTCGTCGAAGAAGAACACCCACACGTACCAGTCGGTGATGAGCGAGAGTGCCGGGCCGTCGCAGTCGGGATGGGTGTACGCGCACAGCAACCCGTAGTCGTGCGCGTCGAGGTCCGCCTGTTGCCAGACGCCGGAGCCCTCCAGCATGCCCATCTCCCGCGCCCACGCGCTGGTGTGGGCACGGGCCTCGTCGAGGTGGGGGTTCAGCCGCGCGGGGTACGGCAGATAGAAGTGCGGGAGGTGGAACGGCTGCGTCATGGCCGGGCCCTACCCGTGGTCCCCGACCGGCATCCGGGCGGCGGAACATGATCACACCATCGCGTGAATCCGGGCGCTTTCGTCGCGGGCGCCCGGACTTCTCAGCTCGTACCGGCGTTCACCTGGATCACCGCGTGGGCTCCGCCGGTGCGCCACCGCTGCCCCTCCGCGGCCACCAACGCGGCCTCGGTGGCGGCGTCCAGGCCCACGATCACATCGGACTTGAGGGTGCGCAGGGCGGCCACCGGACCGGGGAAGTACGCGGTGACGGAGGCGAAGGACGTGGTCGGCGGCCAGAGCCGGTCGCCCACCAGGCGCCGGTAGTTGAGGTCGCCCTTGAAGAGGGTGAGGTCGGCGGAGGCGAACTCCTCGCGCAGGTCGTCCGGCATGTCCGCGTACGGCAGCGGGGCGCAGGAGAAGGGGTGGGCGCGCAGCTCGAGACGGCCGTCGGCGAGGGCGGACCACAGCCGTCGCCCGGCGGCGTTCTTCGCGGCGACGAGGTGGCGTACGGCGTCGAGGGCGTCGGCGGTGGTGGCGTCCGAGACGAAGTACGGGTACGGCTTCAGATGCAGCACGGCGCGCTCGACGCGGCCCCGGGTGAGGAGGTCGTCGACGAGGAGGAGGTCGGGGATCAGTTCGCGGCCCGCGTTGTCGGCGACCAGGCAGAGCGCTCCGCCGCCGGACAGCAGGGACAGCAGTTCCTCGCTGTCGTCCGCGAGCAGCCGGGAGTCCGCCGCGGACTCGGCGGTCTGGATGCGGAAGCCGAGGTCGGCCCGGTTGCCCCAGAGCGAGCCGTGCAGCAGGGCCGTCAGCCGCTCGTGCGGGGACCGTTCGGCGAGGGCGTCGGCGGCGGTGAGTTCGGCCGCCGCCTCGGGGGTGTCGAGTTCGGCGAGCTTGAAGGGGCGGAAGGGGTCGACGCCCTGCCAGGGGCCGGGGCCGAAGAAGCCGACGGCGTGCAGGAGCCGGCGGTAGAAGCAGCTCTCGGCGACGAGGAACGGCAGGTCGAACCAGGACCGGTCGGCGTGGCGGCGTACGTCCCAGGTGTCCCACCAGGGGTCCTCGTGCGGGGGTGCGAGGACGCCGTCGGTCGCGTCGTGCAGCAGTGTCGCGAGGGTGTGGCGCTGCTCGGGGCCGTAGGGGGTGGCGTCGAGGACCTTGCGGATGAGGGCGGGGTGCCGTTCGGCGAGGACGGCGTGCGCGAAGGAGGCCGGGTCGGTGCCGTGGATCAGGGGGGCGTCAGGCACGGTCGGGAGTCCCTCCGTGGCCGGTGGGCGCCGTGGACGGCAGGGCGACGTCCTTGACCTTCTTGTCGAGTTGCCGGCCGTAACCGGCCTCGGTCCACACGTACTTCTGGAACTGCTCGGGGGTCAGGGCGCCCTGCCACGGGGTGCCCGCCGGGTAGAACACGGCGCCGCAGGCGGAGCAGTGGTGGGCGGGCCGCCAGAGGAGTTCGGCGCGGGGTTCGCCCCGCATGACGGCCTTCCGCTCGCGCAGCTCGCCCCGGACCACGGCGAGGGTGCCGACGAACAGCGCCACCGCGAGCAGGGAACCGGCGATCGTGTACACGGGTTTGTCGTTCTGGAGTCCGCTGCGGGCGAGATAGGAGCCCATGGCGACGAGGACCATGCCCTCGATGAAGTGCAGGACGGTGTCGAAGCGGGACGGCACCCCAGGGGACCGCGCGAGCCGGTCCGTCAGTCCCCCGGTCCGGGACTCCGGGTCGGCGCAGGTCTCGGCGACCGTGCGCACCGACGGTCCGGATCCGCCGCAGCCGGGGCACACCGCCGCGACCGGTGCCGGGTTCCCGTCGGTTCGCTCCGACCGGGTCCCGTCGAGCCTCCGCGACGGGACCCCCTCGGTCTGCTCGGGCTGGGTCCCCTCGGACTTCTCGGTCTTCTTCGTCGACATGCGCCTACGCTAACGGCCCGCTGACGGCACACCGGAAAAGGGCCGGCGGCCGACCGATGCCCGCTCGCATCGGTCGGCCGCCGGCAGTGGGGGGTGGCGGTCAGTGGGGCTGACGTCAGAAGGTCAGCTTCCAGCTGTTGAGCCGGCCGGTGTCCGCGGACGCCACGTCCTGGACACGCAGCTTCCAGGTGCCGTTGGCGACCTCGCTGGACGCGTTCACCGTGTAGGTGGTGTTCACGTCGTCGGCGGAGTCCGAGGAGCTGGAGGCCTTCAGACGGTAGGTCGAACCGTCCGGGGCCACCAGGTCCAGGACCAGGTCACCGCGGTAGGTGTGGGTGATGTCCACACCGACCTGGAGGGTGGAGGGCGCGTTGCCGCTGCGCCCGGTGACGGAGATCGAGGACTCGATCGCCGAGCCGTTGTCCGGGATGGACACGGCGGTGGTGTTGGTGAAGGTGGTGCCCCCCGTGGAGCCCCCGCCGGAGCCGCCGGACACCGCCTGCACCGTCTTGGCCGCGTCGGCCAGACCCGCGCCGCAGCCGCCGGAGCAGGAGCCGGGCAGAGCGCGGGCGTTGGCCTTGATCGCGGACTCGATCTGGGCCGGGGTCAGCGAGGAGTTCGCCGACTTCAGCAGGGCGGCGAGGCCCGCGATGTGCGGGGTGGCCATGCTGGTGCCCTGGTAGTAGTCGTACGACTCCGAGGTGGGCGTCTTCGTGCCCGCGTTCAGCGTGGACAGGATGCCGTTGGCGGTGCCGGTGCTGGTCTGGCCGCCGGGCGCCGAGATGTCCACGAGGGAGCCGAAGTTGGAGTACGAGGCCCTGGCGCCCGAGCGGTTGGTCGCCGCGACCGAGATGACGTTGTTGCAGTTGCCGGGCGAGTGGTTCGCCACGTTGTCGTTCTCGTTGCCGGCGGCCACGACGACGGTCGTACCGCGGTTCACGGCGGCGGTGATGGCGCTCTGGGTCGCCGTGGTGCAGGCGCCGTCGCCACCGAGGCTCATGTTGATGACCTTGGCGACGTTGGTGTTGGCCGGGACGCCGGAGACGGTGCCGCCGGAGGCCCAGGTGATGGCGTCGATGATGTCCGAGTCGTAGCCACCGCACTTGCCGAGGACGCGGATCGGGGAGATCTTCGCGCCGTGGGCGATACCGGCGATGCCCTTGCCGTTGTTGGTGGCGGCGGCGATGGTGCCCGCGACGTGCGTGCCGTGCCAGGAGGAGTCGCTGGCGGGAATGCCCGAACCGCACTCGTTGGCGTTGTACCAGTCGCCCGGGTCGGCCGGGTTGCTGTCGCGGCCGTTGCCGTCGACGGAGACCGCGGTGTCGGCGATGAAGTCGTAACCGCCGACGATGTTCGCGGCCAGGTCGGAGTGGGCGACGTAGCCGGTGTCGATGACGGCGACGGTCACACCGGTGCCGGTGGTGACGTCCCAGGCGCCCGGCACGCGCATGCCGGCGGTGGACTCGAAGAGATCCCACTGCTTGCTGTACTCGGTGTCGTTCGGGTCCGCCTTGGGCTTGTTCAGGCGGTCGGGGACGACATAGGCGACCTGCGGGTCGGACCGGTACTCGGCGATGACGTCGGCGACGTCCGTCCGGGTGAGGTCCTCGCCCAGGTCGACGAGGGCGGCCCCCGTGCCGAGGCGACGCTGGAAGTCGAGGTTCTCGCCGGCTTCCTTGCCCTTGGCCTCGGCGTCGGCGGAGGCGGCCTTGTTCGACTTGGCCTCGGCCGCACCGGACTTGTAGCCGACGATCAGGCGCTCGGCGACGGTGCCGGGGGCGGCCTCGGTGGCTCCGGCGACGGCCGGGGCGGCGTCGGCCTTGGCGGAGGGGGCCTGGGCGACGGCGACCGAGGTGGTCATGCCGGCCACCAGGGCGACGGAGACCGCGACGACGGATATGAGCTTCCGTCCGGTGGTGCGTGGGGTGGAGGTACGCAAGGGCTTCGCCTTTCGTGGCCTGCTCATGTCAGGGGAGGAGCGGCAGTGAGTCGCTTCGTCGTCGAAGCGGCGGGGGGGTCCAGAAAGGGGGTGTGGCGCAGAGGCCGGCCAGGCGCAAGCTGTTCACCAGGGGTTACCTGTGGTTCAGCTGTGGCAGCACAGTAGGCAAAGCGCTGGTCATGGGGATACGGGGAAAACCCTCGACCCCCCTGAGGAACTCCCCTATCCCGTAGGGCAGTCGGGGCGGATATGCCGCTTCGCCGGGTTTGCCGAGGCGATTTCGGGATCCCTGCGGATGGCTGGATCCGACCGGTCGAACAGGGTGGGCCTCCGTTGAACGCGGGTCGCCCCGGCCGGGCCGGGTTCCGTTGAACGCGGTCTCCCCGGGTCCCGTACGACTCGGTGGACCACCCACCCCCGAACCCCATGGATCGGACGTACCGGATGTACCGCTTGTCCGCCCACCGCACCGCCGCCCTGCTCGTGGCGGCACCCCTGCTCGTGACGGCGGCGGCCGTCACCCCCGCGTCCGCGCACGGCGCGCCGACCGATCCGGTGAGCCGGGTGTCGGCGTGCTCGCCCGTGGGCGGCGACCGGGCGGACTCGGCGGCTTGCCGGGCGGCGGTCGCCGCGAACGGGGCGCCCTTCACCGCGTGGGACAACCTGCGGATCGCCGGGGTGAACGGCCGTGACCGGCAGGTCGTCCCCGACGGGAAGCTGTGCAGCGGCGGGCTCGCGGCCTACCGGGGGCTCGACCTGGCCCGTGCCGACTGGCCCTCGACGCGGCTCGCCCCCGGCGGCACGCTGAATCTGACGTACCGGTCGACGATCCCGCACACCGGGACGTTCAAGCTGTTCCTGACGAAGCCGGGATACGACCCGAAGAAGCCGCTCAACTGGTCCGATCTGCCCGAGCGGCCGTTCGCCTCGGTCACCGACCCGCCCCTGCGGGACGGCTCGTACCGCTTCTCGGCGAAGCTGCCGGCCGACCGCTCCGGCCACCATGTGCTGTACACGATCTGGCAGAACACGAGCACGGTGGACACGTACTACTCGTGCTCGGACGTGGTGTTCCCGGCGGCCGCGAAGGCCGAGCCGGACGCCGGCGGGCAGCGGGCGGAGCGGACGCCGGACGCCGCCGGGGAGTCCGTGCCGAGCAGGAAGCCGAAGGCCGGGAAGCCCACTCCCACGCCGACGCCCACCCCCTCCCGCGAGCCGTCCTCGGCGTCCGGGGAGGCCGCGTCCGACGGCGGGGCGGAGGTGCCCGGCAGCCCCGTGGCCTCCACGACCGACGACAGCGGCACCTCCGTTCCGCTGGTGGCGGGGGGCGCCGCGGCGATGGTGCTCGCCGCGGGCGCCGCCCTCTTCCTCCGCGGACGCAGGCGCCGCTGACGGTGGCCGTGTCGGCCGGTGAGTACTCGGCCGGTCGGCCGGATCAGTGCGTACTCAAGGGTCCGGCCGGATCAGTGAGCCCTCGGGTGACCGGCCGGACCCGGTGGGTGTGTGCGGGTCGGCGTCAGTTGACGAAGACCGTGGAGCCGCCCTGGCTGCCGTCGGTGACGGGCGAGTACTTCGCGGTGAAGTAGCCGGTGCTGAAGCACAGCGACGAGCCGGAGACCCGGGCGAACGGCTGGGCGGTGAAGTTGATGCTGTTGTCGGCGTTGCTGGACGTGCCGTTGATGCTGGGCGCCTGGTACACGCAGTTGATGGTGCCCAGCAGGGTGCGCAGGACGACGGTGGTCTGGATGACCGAGCCGGCCTGCGGGCTGACGGTGACGACACCGTCCGAGGTCACGGTCGTCGTGTAGGGCAGGTTGTTGACCGTGATGCTGTTGACGCCGGTCACACCGAAGACGTTGCTGGTGCAGCTGCCGAAGGTGTGCGCGGTGACGGACTCGGTGGCCGCGCCGGGCGCCGCCGGGTTGTCGGTGACGGTGGCGTTGAAGGCCGACTCGGCGCAGGAGATGCCGCTCGTGCCGGTGGCGCTGGAGCGGAACGTGGCGGCCGTGCCGGAGGCGAGGGTGGCGTTGAGGACGTCGCCGACCGCGACCGCGTCACCGGCGACCCCGCCGGTGGTCAGCACGGTGTCGGCGGCGGAGGCGGGGCTGACGGCGGACACCATCAGGGCGGCGGTGGTTCCGACGAGGGCAAGGAGGGATCGCGTACGCATGGGGAGTGCCTCTTCTCAGGAGGATGAGAACTGCGGGTGAGTGCGCGCGGGTGGACACCGTTCGCGCGGGGGAACGCGGCGATGCCGCTCGACGCCGTTCGGTCGCTGCCGATCCGTGACACGCCTTCTCCGTACGTGACGGATCGACAGCGACAGGTCCGGGATCCGGGCACGGCCCAGTGGAGGGGAAGGCGACCGTGCCCGGCACCGGCGAGGGGTGGTACCGCGTCGGGCCGCGCAGCGCTTTCCATGTCACCCGCACCCCGTCGGTGACGGGGGCTCGGGACGGTGACGGGCGCTGCGCGTCGGATCCGGCGCCACGGATCCGTTGGGGGAAACCCGGGAGAGTTGTAAACCTGAGGGAGAGTCAACGTCAAGGCATCGCAAGGAAGTTGGGTGCAGGAAAACGCCGCCCGACATGCGGTGCGGAAGATCGGGGAAGGACAAAACCAAAGGTGAGAGATGTTCACCTTTCACAGGGGCGGCACAACCAACATCCTTTTGCCACAAGCACCTTGACCCTTGAATGTAACCACCGGTAACTTCCGGATTGGCTACTGCGGCGTAGCAAGTAAGCCCTTGCACCCTCGGGAGGTGTGCTCAGGAGTGCGCCGCAACCGCTGTCCGCGCCAGGACAACGTGCCGTCGAAGCCCCATCTGCAATGACTTAAAGGTCCAGGGAGCACACATGGCCTCGTCCTCGGACGCCACGGCGTCCACCAACGAAAGACCCGAGGGTTCCGAGACATCCGGCAGACACGGGCGGGTCCGCCTCAAGCGTGCCGCCGTGATGGCGGTGCCGGCCACAGCGGTCGCCGCCGGTCTGATGATCCTCACCGCGCAGGGCGCCCTGGGTGTCCAGTTCGCCATCTCCGGTATGCCGTTCGTCGTCACCGCCGACAAGCTCGAAGGTGAGGGCTTCGCCCAGTTCGGCGCGCTGGACCACATGATCGAGAACAGCCCCAACGAGGGTGACACCGGCGGCCAGGTGCTCGTCGTGACCTCGGTCGTCAAGAACGGCAAGCTGACCAACCTCTGCCAGAGCGTCGACCTCGGCGGCATCCAGCTCGTCCTCACCGCGGGCAACAAATCCACGCCGGTGAGCGTGAAGAACCTGGCGATCGACTCCGACGACATCAGCGGCGACGCCTCGTTCAACAACATCGAGATCGGCCGTGACTCCAGCACGTTCGACAAGGTCGGACAGCAGGGTCCTCCCGGTGTCTACGGCCAGCAGGCCGACTCGGTCACCATCACCGACCTGTACCAGCACAACTACGCCGCCACCGCGGCCGTCTTCAAGCTGCCCGACCTGCACATGCGATTCCAGAGCGAGGGCTGCCCGAAGTGAGCGGATTCCGGGAGTGGAGAGGACGCCGGCCCTTCGCGGGCGGGCTGCTGCTGTTCCTGGGCGGCGCGGAGATCCTGGTGACCATGAAGGCACCGCTCCCCATCGTCCTGAAGCTCGGAATGCAGGGCCTGGCGGGTTATCTGCTGCCCTCGCTGATGATCGTGTGCGGGCTGCTGATCGTTTTCAACCCGTCCCAGCGCCTGTTCTACTCCATCCTCGGGATCCTGCTCTCCCTGGGCACCTGGCTCACGTCCAACATCGGCGGGTTCGTCGTGGGCCTGCTGATGGGCGCCGTCGGCAGCACGCTCGCCTTCGGGTGGCTGCCGGACCAGGAACCCCGGCGCACCCGCAAGGACCGCGCCCGCGACCGGACCGCGAAGCTGCACCAGCAGGAGCAGCCCGCCGAGGCGTGACACCCGCGGTACGACGACCCCGCGCCCCCTAGAGGGGCGCGGGGAACTGCGCTGCCGAGGTCAGGGCCGCGCCCAGACGGGCCGTGTCGGTCCAGTAGTGGTCGTGGGAGAGCGGCACCCGCCAGTAGAGGCCGGGGCCCGAGGTGCGGCGCAGGGGCGGTACCGCCACATGGCAGCCGGCTCCGAGGACCTGGACGCCCGCCATCCGCCAGTCGGCCCCGTCACCGGGCGTCACCAGCCAGTACATGATCCCGCCGAAGCCGTCCTCGATGACGGCTCCCGTGGCGTCCCCGAGAGCCGTCAGCGCCGGTACGCCGAGGGCGACCGGCACCCGGACCGCGTTCCACCAGCGCCCGGCGGGCACCGTACGCACCTCGGGGCTGTACGAGCACATCCAGCGCGGGGCCCGGCTGACAGTCATGGCACTCACCGGCTCTTCAAGGGGGGGTGGGCCCGATCCTAGGAGCCCCTCCCGCACCCGACTTGCGGGAACGCGCAGGGAAGTTGCCCGTGTACGCAGCGCGTCGCCGGTGAACTCGCCCAGCGACACCGCGGAGCCGTAGCGTGACCGGGTTTCCACGGTGCGCCGTGGCCGTGTTCCCGACCGCAGGAGGGCCCGATGGGCAACCCCAGCCCGTTAGTGATTGACGCGTCCGGCAGTGACATCCACGGCGAGGCCGACCGGATCCGCGCGCACGGCCCGGCGACCCGTGTGGTGCTCCCGGGGCCGCCCGCCGTCGAGGCGTGGGCGGTCAGCAGCCCCGAGCTGCTCAAGCGGCTGCTCACCGATCCCCGTGTGTCGAAGGACGCGCGGCGCCACTGGCCGCGGTTCGCGGCCGGTGAGATCACCCCGGAGTGGCCGCTGTTCACCTGGGTCGCCGTGCAGAACATGTTCACGGCGTACGGCGGCGACCACAAACGGCTGCGGACCCTGGTCGCCAAGGCGTTCACCGCGCGCCGGACGGCCGCGATGCGGCCCCGCATCGAGAAGATCACCGAGGAACTGCTCGACCACGTCGAGGACGGCCTGCGCGGCGGCGGAAGCGTCGACCTGCGGGAGGAGTTCTGCTACCCCCTGCCGATCCGGGTGATCAGCGAGCTGTTCGGGCTGCCCGAGGAACGGGCCCCGGAACTGCGGGAGTTGGTGGACCGTCTCTTCGACACGTCCGCCGACCCCGGTGAGATGACGGCGGCCTACGAGCGGCTCTACGGCGTCCTCGGTGAACTCGTCGCCGCGAAGCGGGCCACGCCCGGCGACGACCTGACCACCGGGCTGATCGCGGCCCGCGACGAGGACGACGCGCGGCTGAGCGAGCAGGAACTGCTGGACACCCTGGTGCTGATGATCAGCGCCGGCCACGAGACCACGGTGAACCTCCTCGACCAGGCCGTGCACTCCCTGCTCACCCACCCCGAGCAGCTCGCGCATGTCCGTGAGGGCCGGGCGACCTGGGACGACGTGGTGGAGGAGACCCTGCGGTACGAGGCGCCGGTGGCGAGCCTGCCGCTGCGGTACGCGGTGGAGGACCTGGACCTCGCCGCGTTCGGCGGGCCGGAGGGCGTGGTGATCGGCAAGGGGGAGGCGATCCTCGCGGCGTACGCCGCCGCCGGACGTGATCCCGAACGGCACGGGAAGGACGCGGGTGTCTTCGACGTCACCCGCGTCGACAAGGAGCACCTCGCGTTCGGGCACGGGGTGCACTTCTGCGTGGGCGCTCTGCTGGGGCGGATGGAGGCGCGCATCGCCCTGCCGGCGCTGTTCGCGAGGTTCCCCGCGCTGCGGTTGGGGGCGGAGGGAGACGCGTTGGGGTACGTGGAGTCGTTCATCTCGAACGGGCATCGGCGGTTGCCTGTACGCGGTTCGTAGGTGCCGGGGGGGGTGCGTGGGCGGCTGCGGGTGAGTGGGGGTTGTTCGCGCAGTT